>JBKJJZ010000501.1:0-9068 GCA_046597705.1 Vicinamibacterales bacterium
CTGCCCATCCATGAAGATGGTCGGAAGCCGTACGAACCGGGGAACTACCAGAACGAGTACGACGGGTTGATTTCCCTGCGTCGCGCCCTGGCCAAGTCGCGCAACATTGTGGCGATCAAGGTGGCCGAGCAGACCGGGTACGACCAAGTGGCCGCGTTGTGGACGAAGATTGGCGTGGGAACACCGGCCAAGCCTTACCCCTCCATCGCGCTCGGCGTGTTCGAAGCGTCGCCCGTGGAAATCGCGACCGCGTTCACGCTCTTTTCAAACGGCGGCACGGTGCGGCCCCTTCAAGCGCTCACGAAAATCGTCGAAGACGGCAAGACCAGGCTGATCACACCGGGCCCCTCCCGTTCGGTCGCCCGAGCCGACACCACCTACCTCGTCACGAACATGATGCGCTCGGTCATGAATGAGGGCACGGGTGCGGGAGCGCGCAGCGCCGGCTTTCGCCTTGATGCGGCCGGCAAATCCGGCACGACGAATGATCTGAGAGACGCCTGGTTCGTGGGTTTTACGCCTGAGCTGTTGACGGTGGTGTGGGTGGGCTTCGACGACAATCAGCCGATTGGGCTGGGCGGTTCACAGGCTGCGCTGCCCATCTGGACGGCCTTCATGAAGAACGCCTTGGCCGGACGGGGCAATAAGGGTTTTGCCGCGCCTTCCGGCGTGGTGTTTGCCGTGATCGATCCGGAAACCGGCCAGCTGGGTGGTCCGATGTGCCCCAAGGTCATCACCGAGGCGTTCCTGGAGGGCACCGACCCCACCGTCCAGTGCGAACGCCATCAGAGCCATGGCCGCCGGTAGCGCAACGGGTGCGTTATACTGACGTTAGCAGTCTCACGGTGGGACTGCTAAGCACCAACCAGCTTCCATGGCCGTAGACCTCACCGACCGCCAGCGCCGCATTCTTGCGCGGCTCGTCTCGGAATATATCGAGCAAGGCGAACCTGTGTCGTCGTCGTGGCTCGCTGGGCATTCGGGCCTCGGGCTGTCGTCGGCGACGGTGCGCAACCTGTTGGCCCGGCTGGAGGAACAGGGGCTCGTGCGCCAGCCGCACACATCGGCGGGCAGGATTCCCACGGACGCAGGGTATCGGCTGTATGTCGATTCGCTGCTCCACTCGCGCCGCCGGCAGTCCACCGGTGATTTGGAGAATCGGTTGCGTCGATCCGGGACGGCTGGCGACCTGATGGAAAACGTGTCGCACGAACTGGCGCGGGCCTCGCACCAGATCGCCTTCGCGATGACGCCAGCCAGCTCTGCCGCCCGACTTCGCCACATCACGTTCGTCAGTCTCGATAGCCGGCGCGTGCTCATCATCGTGGTGGCCAGCGGCAACCAGATCACCCACAAAATGATCGAGACGGAGGAGCCGTACGATGTGGCCGCTCTGGAGCAGGCGGCCCAATACATCAACGCGGAATTCTCCGGCCTCACGCTGCTGGAAGCGCGCGAGGCCATCATCGCGCGCATGCACCAGGACCGGCTGCTGTACGACGCGTTGGTGGCGCGAGCGTTGAGACTGGCACAGTCCGGGCTGGACGAAATCTCTCCGGAAGACACCTTGCACGTTCAGGGGGTGTCTTTCCTCTTCGAAGGCGCGCTCGGCGGCTCCGCCGAACGCGAACAGCTCACGCTCGAAACCGTCCGCGCGCTGTTCCGGCTGCTGGAGGAGAAGCACCGGCTCGTGGAACTTCTCACGTCGTACATCGAAGCCGATGGCCTGACGGTGGTGATTGGGTCGGAACACTCCTCACCGGACATGCACCCGTTCAGCCTCGTCGCCTCGACGTTCCATGATGGGCAGCGCACCGGTACCGTTGGTGTGATTGGCCCCACTCGTATGCGCTACCAGCGGGCGATCACGGTGGTCGATGGCGTGTCCCAGGCCATGACACGAGTGCTCGAAGGAAATCAGGGAAGAAACATCGATGACAACCAATGACGAGATGAATGGTGCCGCTGACGACGTCGCGGCAGCCGTAGAACACCCGCTGCAGCAGGAGCGGGACGAACTGCAGGATCGCCTGCTGCGGACCACCGCCGAATTCGACAACTATCGCAAGCGCACGGATCGCGAGCGCCGGGAACTGAGCGACTTCATCACGACCGACATCCTGCGCGAGCTGCTTCCGGTGGTTGACGATCTTGAACGTGCGCTCGCCACGCCGGCCAGGCTTGCGAACAACCCCGAGTTTGCCGCCTTCCATCAGGGTGTGACCTTGATTCACCGGCAGTGGCTGGACCTTTTGCGCAGGCGCGGTGTGGAACCGCTCGAGGTCGTCGGCCAGCTGTTCGATCCTGAATGGCACGAGGCCGTGTCGGATGAACCGGCCAACGGCCGGCCCGATGGTGAAGTCACAGCCGAGTTGCGGCGCGGCTATCGGATCGGGTCGAAATTGCTTCGAGCCGCGATGGTCAAGGTGGCAAAGGCGTGAGCACCGTTCGCGATTATTACGAAGTGCTCGGAGTAGCACGTGATGCGGGCGACGTTGAAATCAAGAGCGCGTATCGCAAACTGGCGCTGAAGTTCCATCCGGATCGCAACCAGGGCAACGCAGAAGCCGAGGAGAAATTCAAGGAAGGGGCCGAAGCGTACTCGGTCCTGGGCGACGCCGAGAAGCGCGCGCGCTACGACCGCTTCGGTCACGCAGGCGTTGCGGGCAGCGGGTTCGGCCAGGCCGGCGGCGGATTCAACCCGGAGACGTTCTCGGACTTCTCAGACATTCTTGGAGACTTCTTCGGATTCGGCGGAGGCAGTACTCGCCGCAACGGCCCGGTGCGCGGCAGTGACCTGCGCTTCGACCTCGAGATCTCATTCGAGGAATCGTTCGAAGGCGCCGAGACGCCGATTCAAATCCCGCGCGAAGAGGGCTGTGAGCCATGCGCTGGCAGTGGCGCCGCGCCAGGCACCACACGCGAAACGTGCAAGCAGTGCGGCGGACGCGGCCAGCTTCGCTACCAGCAGGGATTCCTGGTGGTTTCGCGTCCGTGCGGACAATGCCGGGGCACCGGGCAGATTATTCAAAAGCCCTGCCCTGCCTGTCGCGGCACCGGGCGTGTGATGAAGGATCGCCGAGTCACGGTCAAGATTCCTGCGGGCATTTCCGACGGTCAACGCCTGCGTCTTCATGGCGAAGGCGAGCACGGCGAGGCCGGTGGTCCTTCAGGCGACCTCTACGTGGTCATTCATGTGAAACCTCATGCGCGTTTCCTGCGCGAGGCTGACGACCTCTACATGGAGGTCCGCGTGCCCTTCCCAACCATGGCCCTGGGTGGGGCGTTCAAGATGGATGGACCGGCGGGCACCATTGACGTGAACGTCTCGGCCGGATCCTCAAATGGCACGCTCGTGTCGTTTCGCGGCAAGGGCATGCCGAACGTGTCCGGCCGTGGCGCCGGCGCGCTTCATGTACGGCTGGTCGTTGACGTGCCCAGGAAGATCGACAAGGAACAAAAGAAACTCATCGCTGAGCTGGGCAAGACCATGCCGGTCGAAACGCTCGAGGCTCGATCGACCGAGGGGGCGCATGACGACAAACCCTTCTTCGAGCGGGTGAAAGACTTGTTTGGCTGAAGCGGCACGGGTGTATGCGGGGCTTGATGTCACCTGGCCCGATGCGAGCGGCGATGAGGACGACCCGATGGCGGGTCTGGTGCTGGCAGAGGTCGATGCATTTCAACCTTCCGCTGTCGAGTATTCCGCGCAAGGCCTGAGAGTGTTTTTCGCAACGAGCACCGACCGTGGAGAGGCCGCGACGCACGTGCGCGAGGCGCTGCCACACTGCGCGGCGTTCCCTGTTGATGTCCCCGACGAGCACTGGGCCGAACGCAGCCAGGCCGCGTTGAAAGCCGTTCGGGTGGGCGCGCTGACCGTGGCGCCGCCGTGGGACGTGCCGGCTGATGGTGCGAGCACGATCATCATTCAGCCGTCGATGGGGTTTGGCACGGGCCACCACGCGTCAACGCGGCTGTGCCTGCGCCTGCTGCAAGCCGCGCCTGTCGCTGGCACATCCGTGCTCGATGTCGGCACCGGGTCGGGTGTGCTCGCCATTGCCGCGTCGAAACTGGGAGCCGCGTCCGTGACTGCGATCGACTTCGATCCGGACGCGATTACGTCAGCCCGCGAGTGCGCGGCGCTCAACGGCCTCTCCGAAGTCATCGATATCCGGCAAGCAGACCTGGAGCGTGAGCCGGCGGTGGCCGGGGCACCCTTCACGTTGATTCTCGCGAACCTCACGGGCGGCATGCTGGTGCGAATGGCCACACGACTCTGCCAACTGGTGGTTGACGACGGCACGCTGATTGTCAGTGGCGTCACTCGTGACGAAGAAGCGGCGGTGACGCTCGCCTTTCAGTCGGCAGGTGCGACGCTGGTCACTCGTCTTGTCGAAGATCTCGACACCGAGTGGGTCGGACTGAGGTTCGGAGCTACCAACCCCACACGGCCGACACGAGCGTAAGAGCAACGATGGGCGCGGTTTCAGCGCGCAGTGTGCGTGGCCCTAGCGATATCGCCTGTGCACCGGCTGCGCGAGCTTGTTGCACCTCGCTTTCAGACCATCCGCCTTCGGGTCCAATCAGCAGTTGCACTGACGCCGGCGCCGCGGCACCCGCCCATTGGCTTGCCTGAACCGAGACGCCGGGCTCCACGCAGATGAGGCGCAGGGCCGCGGACTCACGCAGAATGGCAGCAACGTCAGTGACCTCGCTTACGGTGGGCACGACGGCGCGACGACATTGTGTCGCCGATGCGATTGCGACGCGCTGCCATCGTTCACGCGCGGCCCCGCTCTGCCAGGCCTTGGGAGTCACCGTGACGTGCAACGTTCGCAACGGCACAATGGCCGCCACACCCAGCATTGTCGCATCGCGAACCACCGCATCCATTTGATCGCCCTTGAGCACACCAACGGCGAGCGTGACGGGCACGCGCGACTCAGCGACGGGGTCGACGGGGTCGAGGGCCGAGACTTCCACCGCGTGTTTGGTCACGGCGGTAATCCGCCCGACCCACTCGTGCCCTCGGCCGTCAAACAACGCGAGGGAGTCGCCGGCCGACAGACGCAACACCTGCCGGAGGCGATGAGCGTCATCACCGGTCAATTGCACTCGACCGTCGAGGGGCGCGGCTCCAGGGCAATACACACGCGGATGAGACACTGAAAAGACATTGTACGAGCAAGAACGACCCGACCTTGGAGCTTGGGAGATGAGGAGCTGACCCATTCGCTCATTTCCGTAGTTCCTCAGTTCCTCAGTTCCGACAGTTCCGACAGTTCCTCAGTTGTTTTCCTCTGATATCCTGACGGAGTTACATGGTGTTTCGCGGTCAGACCCTCGGTAAATACCGAATCATCGAGCCGCTCGGCAGTGGCGGATTTGCCACTGTCTACCTCGCCGAAGACACATGGATCGACAAGCGCGTGGCGCTGAAGGTCCCGCATCGCCAGAACCTGGACTTCGGTGAGTTGCTGAAGGAACCACGCCTGCTGGCGTCGCTGAGCCATCCGAATATCGTGATGGTCATCACGGCAGAGAAGCAGGATAACGTCTTCTTCATCGTGATGGAGTACGTGCCGGGCGACACGCTCGAGACCATCATCATCGAGCGCGGTCCCATGGAACTCATGCGCGCGCTCGACTACACGGCGCAGATCTGCAACGCGGTCGACCACGCCCATAGACACAACGTGCTGCATCGCGATCTGCGGCCCGCCAATATTTTCGTGACCGACAAAGGCCAGTTGAAGGTGGGCGATTTCGGCACCGCACGTGTCATTGAGATTGCGGCCCACGGCACCACCGTCATCGGCAGCCCGCCCTACATGGCGCCGGAACAATTCGAAGGCCGCGCGGTGCTGGCCTCGGACTTGTATTCAGTGGGCGTGACGGCGTACCAGATGCTCACGGGTTCCCTGCCATACGAGACACCGGCGCCTGCTGATCTTCAGCGGCTCAAACGGGGGGAACTCGTCGCTCCGCTTCGCACGCGCCTGTCAAGCATTCCGCGCGTGATCGACGACATTGTCATGAAGGCGCTGTCGCCTGAAGTCGGCACCCGATATCAGCGCGCCGAGGACATGCTGAACGACCTGCTGGCGGCCAGGCGCGAGCTGGTCCGTCGCCCTCCGCCCGTGGTGGCAGCAACGCCCGCGGCCGCTGGCGCCGGTGTGGACCCGACGCGCTTTCGTGCGCGAGGAGGCCGTGACACGCCGTCGGCAAGGTTCTGCCGGCAGTGCCGCAAGCCCCTGCCCGCACGGAGTGTGACGTGCCCGTTTTGTGGTGAAACGCAGTAGATCGTACTGCTACCATCACGAGAGTTTCAGGAGTTCACGATGGCATTCAGCGGCACCGACAAAGTTTGGATGAACGGCACGCTGGTGGACTGGGCGCAGGCGACGATGCATGTCGCCTCGCACATCATTCACTACGGATCCGGGGTCTTTGAAGGTGCCCGCTGTTACGACACGCCGAAAGGTTCCGCCTGTTTCCGTCTCGACGATCACATGCGGCGCCTGTATGACTCGGCGCGCATTTATCGGATGAAATACGACCTCGATCAGGCGGCACTGACCACAGCCGTGCTCGACACCATCAAAGCCAACGGCCTGGCGGCGTGTTACATCCGGCCGCTGATTTACCGCGGCTACAACGCCCTTGGTGTGAACCCGCTGCCTTGCCCGGTAGAGGCCCTGATCCTGGTCTGGGAATGGGGTCCGTATCTGGGCGCCGATGCGCTGGAAGCAGGCGTGGATGTGCGCGTCAGCTCGTGGACGCGTAGCGCCCCCAACACGTTTCCGACGATGGCCAAGTCCGTGGCCAACTACGCAAACTCCAGCCTCATCAAGATGGAAGCCATCGTCGAAGGCTACAGCGAGGGCATCGCACTCAATCCCGATGGCAACCTGAGCGAAGGCAGCGGCCAGAATCTGTTCGTCATACGCAATGACGTCATCTACACGCCGCCGCTCTCTGCCTCGGTGCTGCCCCGCATCACGCGCGACACCATCATGACGCTGGCGCTGGACATGGGCTTTCAGGTCAAGGAACAGGACCTGCCGCGCGAGATGCTGTACATCTCCGACGAAGTGTTCTTCTGCGGCACCGCCGCCGAGATCACACCCATCCGATCGGTGGACAAGATCACGATCGGGTCCGGCAAGCGCGGCCCCATCGCCGCCGCGCTGCAGCAGGCCTTCTTCGACTACATCAACGGGGCCGTTCCCGACCGCCACGGCTGGCTGACCTACGTGGACGTGCCGGTGGCCGCCCGATGACCGGCGCGCGATGAACATTGATTCGCTGGTCTCCACCGCTTTTAATCGCGAGGCGTCCGACATTCACCTGCGCTCGCAACAATTTCCCATGTTGCGATGCAACGGCATCCTCGAGCGGCTGACGTCGTTCCCCATCTTCAGCCACGAAGACATCGAAGATGTGGCAAGCCGGTTGCTGACACCGGAGCAGATGGCACGGCTCTCGACCCGGCAGGAAGTGGACGCAGCCCTGGTGTTTCGAGGCCTGGGCCGTTGTCGCGCCAGCATCTTCCGGCAACGCGGCACGCTCGCTATTTCCCTTCGCCTGATTCCATCGACCACGCCGGCCATGGCGGACCTTGGTCTGCCGGCGTCGGTCATGGCGCTGGCAGAAGAATCACGCGGCCTCATCCTGATCACGGGGGCCACGGGCAGCGGAAAGAGCACCACGCTTGCGGCACTCGTCTCCCAGATCAACCGCACGCGCGCCATGCACATCCTCACCATCGAGGACCCCATCGAGTTCGTCCACGAGGATGAAATGTCGGTGGTCAGTCAGCGCGAAGTGGGCCTTGACGTTGAGACGTATCCCCGGGGCGTACTGAGTGCGTTGCGGCAGGATCCGGACGTGATTCTGCTTGGGGAATTGCGCGACCGCGAGACGATCGAGACCGCCCTGGTCGCCGCCGAGACGGGTCACCTCGTACTCTCGACCCTGCATACCCTCGATGCGCCGGAAACCGTCAACCGCATTGTGGCGGCCTTCGAGGTGTTCCAGCAGCCGCAGATCCGCCATCAGCTTGCCCGCGTGCTGCGCGCGACCGTGTCGCAACGGCTGTTGCCGCGCGCCGGCGGTAAAGGACGCGCGCTTGCCGCCGAAGTCCTCGTGTCCACGCCGTATGTGCGCGATTGCATCGCCGACATGGATAAGACGTCGCTGATTGCTGGCGCCATCGCCACTGGCTCAGAGGCGTACGGCATGCAGAACTTCGACCAGTCCATTCTCGCGCTGTGCCGGACCGGGGCCGTCACCGTGGAAGAAGCAGCCAAGTGGGTGACGAACGTGGACGAGTTCAAGATGCGTCTTGCGGGCATCACGCCCGGAAGCGCCTCCTTTCGCCGCTAGGATTGACGATGAGTCAGGCGCGAGCGACCGCGCTCCGGCTGCTCACCCGGCGCGACTACACGGCCAAAGAACTTCGCACCAAGCTCCTCGATCGGGAGATCCCCGAAGTCGACATCACCTCGGTGCTGACCGATCTCACAGAAGCCGGACTGGTCAACGACCGGCGCGTGGCCGAGTCATTCGTGCGGGTGGCCTCCGCGCTCAAGGGCCGTGGCCGGGTCCGCATTTCACGTGAACTCGAGCAGCGCGGTGTTGACCGCGCCATCATCCGGGAGGTCCTGGCGAATCTTCCGGTGGACGACGAGGCCGCATCGATCCGACGGTTCCTGGAGCGAAAGCACCTCCCTGCGCGCCTGAGCCCAGCCGAACATCGCCGCGTATTCGGCCAACTGGTGCGGCGCGGGTTTTCGGCGGACCTGATAGCGAAGGCCCTAAGGGGAAAACCAATCGAGGACGAGTAAGCAGGCCGAACCTCGGACCTCGAACCTCGAACCTCGAACCTCGAACCTCGGACTGTACAATGGTCCGGTTGTATGACTGCCCGAGAGATCCGCCAGAGCTTCCTCGACTACTTTGCCCGGCACGGCCACCGGGTGGTGTCCTCGTCACCGCTGGTGGCAGGCGACGATCCTACGCTGCTGTTCACGAACGCCGGCATGAACCAGTTCAAGGACGCGTTC
>JBKJJZ010000130.1:0-3149 GCA_046597705.1 Vicinamibacterales bacterium
ATCGTGACTCTCTCCGGGCACGGGAACCTTGTAGTGAGACGCCGCCGACTCGCGCACGTGACCGGTCAGTGTGCGGATTCTGGCGATGGTGGGGCCGGCCGCAAACCAGATGGCGGCGACAACGACCAGAAGTATGGTCGCCAGGCTGATGAGCAGATCGCGCCGCTCTCCAGGACGGGGACGCATGCGCAGGAGCAGGATGTCGCACGGCCCAACCGTGTCGGTGGTGCGAATCGCCAACTGCAGGCCTCGACCGTCCGTGGCGCTGAACGTTCCGCTCGCTTGTCCGGTACGCGTCACCTCATCCTTCAGTTCGGACGGAAAGTCGGGGCCCGGACCGCGCCGCACTGATTCGAAGTTGCGTGTGTAGGGTGTGAGTTCGATCGGACCACCGCCGCCCCGCGGCCCGCCACCGCGCGCCGGCGGCAACAGACCCCCGTTGGCTTCGCACCGCGAGAGCAGGCCAGCGCTCAATTCGGCAGACAGGTACCGTTCGATCGAACTCATCATGTCCGCATGCCGGTAGCGCTCAGCGACGAAGTACAAGGCCGCCGTCAGTGGCACGGCCACGGCCAGAGTGGTGGCGAGCAGGCGTTGCCGCAGCGTCACGCTTTCTCCTGCAATCGGTACCCGACGCCCCATACGGTTGTGATCATTGAGCCCATGGTGCCCAACTTCTTGCGCAGCCTGGACACATGAACGTCCAGCGTGCGTTCAGCACCATCACGCTCGGCGTCCAGGACGTGATCGACCAGCCACGTGCGCGAGACCGCCGCGCCCGGCCGCTTCACCAGGGCGTGCAGCAAGTCGAACTCCACCCGGGTCAGCTCAAGGGGTTGACCATCCACTGCGGCCATGCGCCCATCGGCGTTGAGAGTGAGTGGCCCCACGGTCAGTGATCCGCTGGACGCGGCAAGGGCCGGCCGCCGCAGTCGCGCCTTGACTCGCGCCAGCAGTTCTTCCGGCCAGAAGGGTTTGGTCAGGTAATCGTCGGCGCCCAGTTCCAGTGCGCGCACCTTGTCGCTGGTCTCCGTGCGTGCGCTCAGAATCAGGACGGGCACTTGCTCCTTGCTGCCGCGCACGTGTTTCAGGACATCCAGTCCATGTCCGCCAGGCAGCATGAGATCAAGCACGATCAGGCTCAATCCCTCGAGCGGCGCCATCATCGCGTCGTCTCCTCGCATGATCCAGGTGACGTCGTAGCCGGCGGCCGTCAGGCTCTGCCGCACCTGACCGCCCAGAGTCTGGTCGTCTTCCACGAGGAGAATGCGGGGAGTCACGGGCGTTGCCAACGGTAGCTGAGGGATCTTAAGTGATTCTGAAGACGTGCCCTTCAGATTTGCGTAAGGTCCGGCCCGTATCGTCCATGCAAGGAGATCAATATGCGTCACCAACTCGGTTTTCCCGTGTCCGCTGTGCTGCTTGCATTGGCCTGCTCGTCGCCCACAACGCCCTCAGCGGCGGCCACGTCCACGACTACCACGGGCGCCACCGGCACCGCGCCGGCGTGGTTTGCGAAGTTTTCGCCGGCAGTGACGGTGACAAGCGACGGCACGAATGTGGTCTTGAGGTCCACGGGCGTGCCTGACCATCCCAGTCCGTACTGGGGCGTCGGTAATGCACTCTACGAAGCTCCGCATGCGGGAATGCAGGTGAATCCGAATCGCATTACCGCGCAGTCCCTGGTGCTGCAGGTGCCTGGTGCGCCCACGGCTGCCGCGCCATCTGATACGCCGATGGGAGCGATGGGAATCGCGATTAATGGCGTGGCGCTGTTCAACCAGTACGCCGCAGGCCGCTCGCCGCTGACCAATGAGATCTTCTCATTCGACCGGTTCAACGGCCACCCGCAACAGACCGGGCTCTATCACTATCACCTTGAACCGCTTTGGCTCACGTCGCGTGATGGACAGGCGGCGCTCATCGGGGTGCTGCTCGACGGTTATCCCGTGTATGGCCCGCGTGAATCCAGCGGCTCACTGCCGTCGGGGCTCGACACGTGTAACGGCCACACCCATACCACCGCCGACTTTCCCTCCGGCACCTACCACTACCACGTCACCACGAGCGTCCCGTACATCTCGGGCTGCTTCGCGGGTCGTCCCGGCTCGATCGGATGAGGAGCTGGGGAACTGGGGAACTGGGGAAATAGAAAGACGTGGAGGTTGGTATGCGATGGATGGCATTGACAGCGGTGTTGTGGGTGATGGCGTTGATGGCGCCGGCGCCTTCGGCGGCCTTGAAGACGCGGAACGGCGAATTCCGCACGTGGCATGCGAACGGCCAACTCGCGGAGTTGCGGCACTACGTCGACGGGCGCGAAGTGGGTCGGCAGCAGTCGTGGACCGCCGGGGGAGTGATGTTCCTCAACTACGAAGTGCGAGACGGCCGGCGGTATGGGCTGGTGAATTCAAGGCCCTGCCTGCCGGCCGACGACGGACCGTTGAAAGGAGGCATGTGATGACTCGAGTATTGACGTTCGTCTTTATTCTTGCAGCGGCATCGTCAACCGGCGCTTGTCGGGCCCAGGCGGCCGGCCTGCCGTACTACTCGGAGCGAACCTTCACGCCTGCCTGGTCGTCCGTTGTCCACACCGTGACGGAGGGGTTGCTCGCCAATGAGCGCTTTGTGGATCAGACGGGAGCCGGGTTCACCCTGGCTTCTCTCAAGGGCCGCGTCCACGTGGCGAGCTTCATCTTTACAAGGTGCTCGGTGATTTGCCCGCCCCTGTTGTCGTCAATGAAGAAGGTCCAGGCCGCCGTTAACGGCACCGACGTGGTCCTGCTTTCATATTCGGTGGCGCCCGACCTCGATTCAGTGGACGTCCTTCGCGAGTTCGGCAAGGACCGGGGCGTGAACCCAGCTCATTGGAAGCTCCTGACCGGCAACCCGTCCGGCGTCGTGCGCGTCGCCCGCGAGCTGTACTTTGCCGATGACGATGGGATGAGGCAGTCGCTGGCAAAGCCCGACGCCTTCCTCCACACGGAGAAACTCCTGCTGGTGGATGCCGATGGGCACATTCGCGGCATCTACAACGGCACGCAACCTTTTGAGGTGCAGAAGCTGATTGAAGATCTCGAGGAGCTTCTGGAGCAGATGGGGAGCTGAGGAGCTGGGGAACTGGGGAACTGGGGAACTGAGGAGCTGGG
>JBKJJZ010000414.1:0-2515 GCA_046597705.1 Vicinamibacterales bacterium
GCCTCCAGTGCAGGCGGTTCTCGATGCCCCAATGCAATCGGACAACCTCGTTGAGGCGCTCGCCGGAGAACGCGGTGCTGAGCAGCTAGTATGCGGTTTCGGTGGTGGTCGTGCCTGCGGCTTCACGGACGCGGACAACTTTGCCGACGGCGGTCAGGCCGGGCCAACCATGGGCGTCCTGCAGCCAGCCGATATCCCTGGAGATCATCGCCGTGCGGGTGTCAATGCGGCCGTGATCCCCGTCGATCATGGGTTTGCTCACGCTGGCCCTGAGGTGGTCCCCGATCTTCGGACAGGTTGTTAAGCTTGGTTCGCCCTTTGAAGGACGGCCCCATGACGGGCAAGCGAAAGCGTTATTTTGCTGAGTTCAAGGCGAAGGTTGCGATGGAGGCGTTGCGGGGTGATCTGACGGCGTCGCAGTTGGCGACCAAGCACGGCGTGCACCAAACTCTGGTCGGCGAATGGAAGCGGCAGGCGATGGAAGGTCTGGTGTTGGTGTTTGCGGGCCGAACGGAGGCGAAAGAGGGCATCCGGGAAGAGGATGTGGAGAAGCTGCACGCGCAGATCGGTCAATTGGTGGTTGAGCGGGATTTTTTGGCGAAGGCGTCCGGTCGATGAGCGTGCAGCGCAGACGCGCGCTGATCGAGCCGGGTCACGGGCGTCTGTCTGTCGCGCGGCAATGCGCACCGGTGTCGATCAGCCGGTCGTCGTTTTACTACCAACCGGCGGGCGAGACGTCGGAGAACTTGGCGCTGATGCGGCTGATCGACGCGCAGTTCCTTGAGACGCCCTGGTATGGCGCGCGGCAGATGTCGCGGCATTTGCGGCGAGACGGCCATGAGGTTGGGCGCAAGCGGGTGCGGCGCTTGATGGCGGTGATGGGTTTGGTGCCGATCTATCAGCGGCGGCGGACGACGGTGCCGCATCCCGAGCACCGGATCTACCCGTATCTGTTGCGTGACTTGGTGGTGGATCGGCCGAACCAAGTCTGGTGCGCGGATATTACGTATATTCCGATGCGGCGGGGCTTTCTCTACCTTGTCGCGGTGATGGATTGGGCGACGCGACGTGTGCTGTCGTGGCGGGTGTCGAACACGATGGACGCGGCGTTCTGCATCGAGGCGCTGGAGGAGGCGCTGGCCAAGTTCGGCCGTCCGGAGATCTTCAACACCGATCAGGGCAGCCAATTCACCTCGACGGAGTTCACCGACGTGATGCGGGCGGCCAAGGTGCGCATTTCGATGGATGGCCGTGGTCGCTGGATGGACAATGTTTTCATCGAGCGGCTGTGGCGAAGCCTGAAGTATGAGTGCATCTACCTACACGCGTTCGAGACCGGGTCTGAGTTGCGGGCTGGGCTTTTGCGGTGGATCGGCACCTACAATACCCGCCCCCCCCCACTCCACATTGGGCGGGCATACGCCTGACGAGGCATACGGTGCAGGTGGGACAGAGAAACTGGCGGCCTGACGACAACCAGAACCAAGCTTAACTCGGCCGCCAAACTGTCCAATGAGACGGGTCCACCTCAGTGCGCGACGCCAGCAAAGGCATCGCCTGGTGGGACCACGGGTGTGATACCAACCTGCTTGATCCCTGACTTTTGGAGGATTCCCATCTGGTGCAAATTCTGATTCGATCCCGCCCTGCGTCGGCTCGCAGGATGGAGGATCGGATGGGTTCGGCTTTGGCAATCACACGGACTGACCACACGGCGGCTGACCTTCGGCTATTCGCCAGCAGAAGTGGCGACGCGGCGCAAGTTCGTCGGCTTCTGGCGCTTGGGTTGGTTCTCGACGGCCGGCCGCGCAGCGAGGCAGCCGCGCAGAGCGGCATGGATCGGCAAACGTTGCGCGACTGGGTGCACCGCTACAACGCCTTTGGAATTGATGGCCTGAAATCTCGGCGCAGCCCGGGCCCTCCGACGTTGCTGAGTGAGGCGCAGCGGGCCGAGTTGAAGGCATTGGTCATCGCAGGACCCGACCCGGCAAACAACAGGGTGGTGCGCTGGCGTTGCCTGGACCTGCGCGAGGAAGTGGCGCGTCGGTTCTCGGTGGAGGTGCATGAGAGCACGCTCGGCAAGTGGTTGCGCCAGCCGGGCCTGACCCGCCTGCAACCGCGGCCATTCAACCCGAAAAAAGACGCCGCAGCCCAAGAGGCTTTTAAAAAAACTTCGCTGCTCTGGTCCGAACAGCACGCCTCGCCAGCACGGCCGCCGCATCCGTAGAAATCTGGTTCCAAGACGAGGCAAGGGTCGGCCAGAAGGGCACTCACGCCTACGTCTGGGCACCCGTAGGATCGCGGCCGGCCATGGTGCGCGACAACCGCCACGCATCCGTCCATCTGTTCGGCGCAATCTGCCCGCAACGCGGCGTCGGTGCCGCCATCATTATGCCCCACGTCAATACCGCCGCCATGAGCGAACACCTCAAGGAGGTCAGCACCCAAGTGGCGCCCGGCGCCCATGCGGTGCTGGTCTGCGACGGTGCCGGTTGGCACCAGACCAGCGGGAAAC
>JBKJJZ010000521.1:0-2592 GCA_046597705.1 Vicinamibacterales bacterium
CTGAATCGTGGCGCGCTTGTTGGACTGCGCGGCCGCCGTGCCGGCGCACATGGCCGTCAGTACGCCAATTGTTACCCAACGCCGCAGTGATGTTCTCGTCGCCATCGGCCAAGCATATACCGGCCCTGCGGCGTAGGTAGGGCGCCCCTTCAGGGGCGCAAAGCGGAGTCCGTAGGGCGTGCGCCAAAGCGGAATCCGTAGGGCGTCCCTTCAGGGGCGCCAAATTGGCTAACGACGTTTCTCGTCCTTCGCCGCGCGCTGAAGCGCGCTCGTGATAACTGTACTGACGATGCTGATCAGGATGGCCGCGAAGATGGCCGTGTGCACCCCATGGACTTCGAAGCCCTCGAGGAAGTACGACGTGAGCCAGACGCAGAACCCGGACACGACAAAGTAAAACAGTCCCAGGGTCAGGACCGTGGCCGGAAGGGTCAGCAGCACCAGCACGGGCCGGACGAGTGTGTTGACGAGTCCCAGCACGGCGCCGGCGATGAACGCGTCTTGCGTGGAACTGACGTTCACGCCATCAAACAACCAGGCGGCAAACAGGATCGCCAGCGAATTCGCAATCCACCGCAGCAGAAGTCCGGTCATGGGGTCACCTCCCACCGGATGTTATACTTTGTTGCTTCCCCTCCTGCCGGAGTGGCGAAACTGGCAGACGCGCGAGACTCAAAATCTTGTTCGCTTAACGGCGAGTGTGGGTTCGATTCCCTCCTCCGGCACCAACGCTCAACTGCGTTTTCGCTTCGGCGCCTGAGGAGGAATCAGGCGCACGGCCTCGGCACGCCTCGGCCTTTGGGCTCGATTCCCTCCTCCGGCACTCTGGGAGGACTATTACCGCGGCTTGTCGCCGTCAATTGCAGGGCGGAGCCCCGCTGAGTGGAGCGCCAACCTGGCACGCGAAATCATCTGCTTGATCGCGTGGTTCGTGTTGATTGGCGCGATTTCAATATCCGGGTGGCTCAGTTGGAAAACCCGAAAAATCTCGTCAGCGAACGCCTGACCAATGGCAGGTACATTCTGGAAGTTCAGCACAACGGTCCTGAACAGGTCTACCCGCGCCAACACGCGCTTCGCTTGTGATCGCGAGATGAGCTGGTCGTTTCCGTACTGGGCAAGCTTCACAGGTACGACCGTCTTTGTGAAGCCGTAGTCGTCACCGTCAGAGGTGAACTGGTCGAACACTTCCTTGGTCGTACGCGTCGAACGGTTGCTCAACTTCATGAGCACCATGGTGCCGTCCTTGGGTTCGCTTGGTTCGACCAACCAATCGTCCTGACTGGGCCCATCGTGATGATAGAAAACGCCGCCGGAGTAAATGTCGAAGTCGTCAAATATTCTGGACGTGAAGAAGATTCCTTCCCCACTGTGGCGGTCCGGATCGGTCGTCAACTTGCCTTTGGCGAGTTCAAAAATAGCGTGGCGCTCGTCCAGAAGTCCCTTCGCCTGCTGGATTTTTCGAAAGATACCGATCCCGTCGTCACCGATCGTCATCTCCGTCGTCACCGCCGTCATCAGCACCGAAACACTGACTGTGGTCCCCTCGGAGTGGTCCCTGGCGTTGTTGAACATCTCAGTGAAGCCGTGCGCCCACATCCCCTGAACGTTCTGAGGCAGCTCCTTCAAGATCGGCCCGACATCGTCGCGCCAAATGATGTCTTCAGCGACGTCCGCCGCAAGCGCGTAGGTCTTTTGCCAGTTCACCATCGGCGCGAGGGCGTACCGACGATCCTTGGTTTTTCCAGTGATCGTGATCGCGCCCTGTTTGACCAACTCGCGCATGTGCAGGCCCACGGCTGGTCGAGTGATTCCAAATTCGTCCATCACGAGCTTCGTGATCGACGTCGGGTGCCTCTCAACGTTGTGCAGGATGAACGAGCGTACTGCTTGGCCCCTGGCGGTCACGGGTCGATTGTAAAGCTTGAGCGCTTTAATTGTAAAGCTAAGCGCGGATATTTAGAAAGCTCTAGCTCTTGCTCATGACGAACGGCTGCCCGGTGAATCCGGAGCCGGTGACCGTGCCCGTGATGTTCCGGCCGGTGCCGTCCATTTGGCCCGTCATGATGAAGTCCGTGAACGGCGCAACCTTGACGCGCATCGTCAGTGCCCCCTGCGCGTTGATGGTGGCAATGGCTCCGGTCGGTCCCACTTCGCCGTTCCCCTGCGGAGTGGAAATGGTGCCGGCAAACAAGCCCAGCGCCTGGTTCAGGTTCATCGTGAAGCTGGGAAGCACGTTGGTCTGCAACACCGCGCCAGTCCACACGCCCGTCATGGTTCCGACAACGAAGTTCACGGACCCCGTGGCGCTTCCGCCTTTGCCGTCGGTCACGGTGACCGCCGCCTGAAAGGTGCCTCCATTAGTGAACGGACCCAACTGTACGGATGCCCCGGTCCTCGCGTTCCCCCCGATATTCCACGTGAACGTCAGGGCGTCACCATCCGCATCCGTGGCCGACGCATTGAACGTATAAATACCGAAGTCCTGGACCCCGAAGATAGGCGTCGCCAGAACGCTCGACACCACGGGAGCCCGGTTGGCCTGGGGCGTCGGTTCATTCGGTGAGGATGAAGAACTGCAGGCAACCAAGG
>JBKJJZ010000002.1:0-6529 GCA_046597705.1 Vicinamibacterales bacterium
GCGAAGTCCGAACGGGCACCGCGGCACAGGTGCTGGTGGATGCGGCGGCCGGGCGACACGCGTTGATCGTCGTCGGTCTCGGTGGAACGGCGTCCGAACATCGGCCGGGCACCACGGCCTATCGCGTGCTTTGGGAGGCGGACGCGCCGGTCTTGGCAGTGCCCGCCGGCTGAAGTTTCCGTTCGCCCAGCCACCACGCCGGTTTGTGCACGCGGCGCAGGCCGAACCTTTCCACCGTGTGGGCCTCGACGTGCGCCATCGCTTCATCGAGATCGTCGGTCACTTTGAGCAGATCAAGGTCGTGCGGCGACACAGCCCCCTCGCGGACCATCTCGCGCAGCAGACTCAAGTAGGGCTCCCAGTACTTCGTGCCGATCAGCACCACTGGAAAGTTCGCCACCTTGCCCGTCTGAATGAGCGTCAACGCTTCATTCAATTCGTCAAGGGTGCCCAGGCCGCCAGGCAACACGACGAACCCGTAGGAATACTTGAAGAGCAGCACCTTGCGCACAAAGAAGTAGTGACACGTCACCCAGCGATCGAGATACGGGTTCGGCGCCTGCTCATGCGGCAGTTCGATATTGCAGCCGACGGAGAGCCCACCCGCCTCTTGCGCACCACGGTTGGCGGCCTCCATCAGCCCGGGCCCCCCGCCGGTCATCACGGTAAAACCCAACGTGCTCACGCGGCGGCCGACCTCCCGGGCGATTTCATAGTACGGATGGGACTCCCCAAACCGAGCCGATCCAAACACGGCCACGCAGGGTCCGACAAAGTGCAACCCCCGAAACCCCCGAATGAAGTCGGTGCCAGCTCGCGCCAGCAACTGGATCTCGCGCCAGCGGGGCTGCGGCCCCTCCAGCAGGAGGCGATCCGACTGCTTCGGATCGTTCACGGGAACAGGCACGTCTCAGTCCATTCTTCGCCGGCGCGATCGAACACGCGACGCTGGTGCAACCGGCCCACGCCGGCGGACCAGAATTCGATGCGGTGAGGGACCAGGCGAAACCCCGACCAGAACGGTGGCCGAGGCACGGCACGGCCGACGTACTTGGCCGCAACCACCGCAACACGCGCCAGCAGCGTCGCCTGGTCCTGAAGGACTTCACTCTGTCTCGATGCCCACGCGCCAAGCTGGCTCTCGCGCGGGCGGGTCGCAAAATAGCGATCCGCCTCGTCGTCAGGCACTAATGAGACGTCGCCTTCGATGCGCACCTGCCTGTCCAACGCGCCCCAGTAAACGCAGATCGACGCGTGGCGGCACGCGTCGAGTTCCTTCCCCTTGCGGGATCGCAGGTTGGTGAAGAACGTAAAACCCCTGGGGTCGAAGTACTGAACCAGCACCATGCGACTGGCCGGCCGGCCTTCGGGTCCTACGGTCGAAAGACAGGCGGCCTTCGGGTCGAAACCGCCCCGAGAGGCCGCCTCATCAAACCACGCTCGATAGTGTGTGATTGGGTCCGTCACACACTGACCTATATCACTTCTTCTTCACACCCAGTTCGCCCAGCTTGCGGGCAAGGTCTTCGCCGGCTGTAGCGGTGCTGACTTTGTTGTCAACGAACAGAACTTTTCCGTCCGCACCGATGTAGAACGTCCACCGGCGAACTCCACCTGTTGGTGACAGGACACCGTAGGCCGCCGCCACGTTCTTTTCCGGGTTGGACAGAATGGGAAAGTCCGCTTCGTGTTCCTTCGCAAAGCGGGTGTTGGTTTCGATGTCGTCCGCGCTCACCATGAAGTACGCCACATCAAACTGCCGAATCGTCTCGCCGCTCGCACGGAGCGACTTGCATTCGATCGTTCAACCACCGGTGAAGGCTTTGGGAAACCAGGCCAGCACCACGGCCTTCCCCTTGTAGTCGGACAGCTTATGGGTCTTGCCGTCCGAACCGGCCAACGAGAAAGCAGGAGCTGTATCCCCCACTTTCAACTCAACGACCGGCGCGGCCGCCTGGGCCGGAACCGGTGCCGGTGTCTGCGCAGCCACCCCCGCAACGAGCACGGACGCCGCCAGCCCCAGCATAGTAATGTGTCGCATCAGTGAAGCCCCCTATTCGCCCTTAATCTTATCCCCTGACCATGGCCAACTTCTACGAACGCTTTTCTACCGCTGCCACCCAGTTTGCGGCCCGTCCAGCGATCGAACTGCAGGCCGCCGACCAGTTGTTGGCCACCACCTACGGCGAGTTGGAGCAGCAGGCCACGTGCTTTGCGAGCTGGCTGCACGCCCAGGGCGTCGCTGCGGACGACCGCATCGCCATTCAGGCCGACAACGATGCGCGATGGATTGGCGCGTACCTCGGAGTGCTTCGCGTCGGAGCGATTGCAGTGCCGCTGGACACGGCGTACAAGGCCGGGCAGGTCCGAACCGTCATCGACAACTCCGGCGCGAAACTCATCTTCACGACCGCGCGCTACCTCGACAGAGTGCGGGAAGCCGTCAGCGACTGGCCCGGGTTCATCGTTTGCCTCCTGCATGGTGGCGCCCCGGGCCTGCCTGACTTCGATGTCGTTATGCGTTCCACCGCTCCGCCATCAGTGGTCGCGCGCGGCCCTCAGGATGCGGCGGTCATCCTCTACACGTCCGGCACCACTGCCGATCCGAAAGGCGTGGTGCTGACGCACGCGAACCTCGAGGCCGAACGGCTTGCGGCATTCTCTGTAGTCGACGTCAACGAACGCGACGCCATTCTGGGCGTGCTGCCGCTCTTTCACTCGCTGGCGCAGATGGCCAACCTGCTGTTGCCGCTCGCGGTGGGCGCGCGGGTCGTCTTCCTTGAGACGGTCAGCTCAACGTCCCTTCTCCAGGCGCTGCAGACGCGCGGCATCACTATCCTCGCGTGCGTGCCGCAGTTCTTCTACCTCATCCACCAGCGCGTCATGGCCGAGGTGGGCAAGGCCAGTCCCCTGCGGCGCACAGTGTTCCGCACTCTGAAGGGCGCCAATGGCTGGCTGCGCACGCACGCGGGCATGAACCCCGGCCGGCGATGGTTTGCGAAAATCCATCACGTCCTTGGACCGCAAATGCGTGTGCTGGTCACCGGTGGTTCGAAGTTCGACGCCACCGTCGGCCGCGACCTCTACGATCTTGGGTTCAACCTCCTGAACGCGTACGGCCTGACGGAGACCTCGGGCGGTGCCTGCATCGTGCGTCCAGGTGACAGATTCACGACGTCGGTGGGCCAACCGCTGAAGGATGTCGAGATCCGCATCGCTGCTCGCGAACCCGGTGATGACGCGCGTGAACATGAAGATGGTGAAGTACTCATCCGCGGCCCCATCGTCATGCGCGAGTACTACAAGCGCCCCGACGCGAATGCCGAAACGCTGAAGGACGGGTGGCTCTACACCGGCGATCTGGGCCGCATCGACGATGAGGGCCGTGTCTACATCACGGGCCGCAAGAAAGAGATGATCGTGCTTGCCTCGGGCAAGAATCTCTACCCTGAGGAAATCGAGGCTCACTACCGCGAGGCCCCGGTCATCAAGGAGCTGTGCGTTCTGGGTTTCAATCGCAATGACGATGCAGGCGGTGAACGGCTGCATGCCGTGATTGTGCCCGATGAAGAAGTGCTGCGGAGTCGCGGCGTGGTGAACGTGCAGCAGCTCGTGCGGTTTGAACTCGAGGGCCGGTCCGTGCATCTGCCTCCGCACAAACGAATCCTCACGTACGACATCTGGATGGAGCCGCTGCCGCGCACCACCACAGGCAAGATCCGTCGGCATCAAATCGAGAAGCGGCTGCGTTCCGAGGCGGCCACGACGCAGGCGTCGGAAACCGCAACGCTCACGCCGGAAGAGACCGCGTGGCTGCAGGTGCCCGAACACGCCGCCGCGATGGAGACCGTCGCCGCGCGAATCGCCAAACCCGTGCGGCCCGACGCCAATCTGGACCTGGACCTGGCGCTGGATTCAATGGAGCGCGTCGAACTGCTGACGCTGATCGAGCAGCAACAGGGCCGGCGTGTGTCTCCCGAAACACGCGCGACGATTTTCACCGTGCGGCAGCTGGTGGACGCGGTCCTGAAAGCCGCGCCTGGGGGGGGACCTGGCCTTGGCCGCTTGTCCGCCGAAGCGCAAAGCGCGAAGGTGGGCGCCAATTCTGGCATTGACGATCACAGCTCTCAGATGTGGGAGGCGCTCCTGACGCAGCCGTCCGAGCCGGCGCTGGTCGCGGAACTGGGCAGGTCGACGTTCTTTCGGGCGCTGATTTTCTACGTGCTCATCCGGATCATTCGGCCCATCTTCCGCGTCCGGGGATACGGACTGGCGCACATTCCGTCCGATGGGCCGTTCATCCTGAGCCCGAACCATCAGTCGTATCTGGACGCATTTCTGATGCTGAGCGTCGTGCCGCTTTCGACGCTGCGACGGACGTTCGCTGTTGGAGCGGCTGAGTACTACCAGACGCCGTTCATGAAGCGGGTGGCTCGATTCACGAACGTCATTCCCGTCGATTCGGATTCCAATCTCGAGAGCGCTATGACGGCGGGAGCCGCCGGGCTGCGCCTGGGCAAGGTGCTGATCCTCTTTCCCGAGGGCGAACGCTCGATCGACGGAGAGCTGAAGCCGTTTCGCAAGGGCGCGTCCATCCTGTCCGCGCACATGAATGCGCCGATCGTGCCTGTCGCGATGGACGGCTTGTTCGAACTGTGGCCGCGCAGCCGGTCGTTCCAATGGCGGCGTCTGCTCCCCGGCAGCGGCCTGAAGGTGCCGATGGAGTTTGGCTCGCCGGTTACGGTGGAGCGCGGCAAGTACGCCGAAGGGACCGCGGCCCTGCGGGCCGGCGTCGAGCGCATGTTCACCGCAATGCGACGGAGTTCACAATGAACGAACCGTTACCATCGCCTGGGCTCACCGCTGGCCGCGGCCGAATGCGAGTGACAAGCCGTCGGGTGACACCCCGAAGAAGTTGATGGACCTGATCGAGTGGGCCGCCTTGTCGACGAGCACAACTTCATTGCCGGATGCCAGGGATCGCGACACAATGCCGAGCAATCAGACGCTTGCCTAATAGGCAATTGGACGCTACTCTAACAGGCAAATGGACGGTCGCGCCTGACCCTCTTCCCCAGGCCCCTGGCCGCCAAGGTGAAGGTCGCACTGCGCGATACCCCCGTGGTCTGCCTGCTGGGACCGCGCCAGTCCGGAAAGACCACGCTCGCGCGCACGCGTGAACCGCGCCACGCCTATGTCACCTTCGACGATGCCACGACGCTGGCCTTCGCGCAGACCGACCCCACAGGATTTGTGGCCGCGTTGCCGCGCCGGGCGATCCTCGACGAAATCCAGCGCGTGCCCGAACTGCTGCGCACACTCAAGCTGGCCATCGACCGCGATCGCCAGCCCGGCCGCTTCCTGCTCACAGCTTCGGCCAATCTACTCCTCCTACCCAGGCTCGGCGATTCGCTGGCCGGACGCATGGAAGTCGTCCATCTGCAACCACTGACCGCGGCCGAGCAGGCACGTGTGCCGGGCCGTTTCCTGGCCGCGCTGCTGGCCGGCCGGCTGCGGCCCTCGATCGCCGCGCCCGCACCGCATGCGGCGCAAGCGCTGGCCGGGCGTATCGTCGCCGGTGGCTTTCCAGAGGCAGTGGCCCGGTCGGCCACCCGTGCCCGCGCGTGGCACCGCGAGTACCTGCGTACGCTGCTCGAACGCGACGTCAAGGACGTTGCACGCGTGCGCGATACCGCCGCGGTGGGGCGCTTGCTCGAGATGCTCGCCCTGAGCACTGGGGAATTGCTGAATGTGTCGAGCCTCTCCAACGACCTCGACCTTCGTCGTGAGACCATCGAACAGTACCTGGCCGTGTGCGAACGGCTCTACCTGGTGCGCCGCCTCCCGCCCTGGCATCGCAACCAGACCAGCCGCCTCATCAAGTCGCCCAAAATTCATGTGGTAGACAGCGGACTGGCGGCCACGCTGACGGGGTTCACTGCGGCAGACTGGAGTACGGAGCGCAGTCGCTTTGGGCACCTGCTGGAATCCTTCGTCCTCCAGCAAATCATGGCGCAGGCAGGCTGGACCGATCCTGACCTGCGCTTCTGGCACTATCGCGACAAGGACCAGGTGGAGGTGGACCTGGTCATCACGCGCGGCCGACAGACATGGGGCATCGAGGTCAAGTCGGCGATGACAGTGACGCCGGCCGACGGGCAGGGTCTGCGACGACTGGCCGCACAATGTGGCGCGGACTACCAGGGCGGCGTCCTGCTCTATGCGGGCGACAGTGCCTTCAATCTAGGCGACGGACGCCACCTCGCGATGCCGCTGGCGCGGCTCTGGAACATGTAGTGGCACCCGCTCAGAACTCAGGCGCGCCTGCAGCGTGATCGAGCGCCGCGACGCCAGGAGGCATCGCGGCACTCTGTCTCGGATCAGCGGGCTTTCGGCAGCGCGTTTTGCAGCGCCCACAACTCCTGAGGCTTTAGAGCCATGGGATTGCGCGAGTGAAACGCGATGCGGCCGCCGTCGGGGTGAATGCTCCAGCGGCTGGCCGACACCACGTCTCTCATACCGGCGGTAT
>JBKJJZ010000076.1:0-5347 GCA_046597705.1 Vicinamibacterales bacterium
GCTGCCAATGGTGCGCACGATCCAGGCACGCACGCGGCCCGGCGAAACGCCCCCAGTGGTTGCGCACTACATCACCTCGCTGCCGAGTTTTGTCTATTACCTCAATCGGCCCGTTGAGGAGTATTTCGGATTGCCGGCGCTCGTTGACCGTGCGCGCGTGGTGCCGGAAATGTACGTCCTCATGAGGCCGCATGAGTACGCCGAGTTCGAACAGGCGGCACAGGCGCAAGCCCTGACAGTCTGCATCGTCGAGCGGCGGACACTGTTCGAAGCCAAACTGAAGCTGGTGCTGGATGGAACACCCTGGCCCGAGGTGTTTCTGGCCGGCACCGGCGCCGCGTGTCGTCGGAGTACGTAGGGCGCCGCAGACAGTACGCAGGGCGTCCCTTTAGGGGCGCCACATCACAGCGCGCGCAACAGCTCGTCGCGTGTCACGGTCGCCGGTCCGAAGCGGCCCACCACAATTCCGGCCGCGTGATTCGCCAATCGGGCCGCATCGCTCAGTGACGCACCGCACGCCAGCGCCAGCGCCAGTGTTGCCACCACCGTGTCTCCAGCGCCCGTGACGTCTGCCACTTCTCTTGCTGTCGCGGGGATTGCCAGCTCCACGGTGGTTGAGGCGCTTGCATCCAGGAGCCACATGCCATGTTCGCCCCAGGTGATGAGGACGTTCCCCTGTGTCGCGGCGTGAAGAGACCGCGCG
Organism: Vicinamibacterales bacterium; assembly: GCA_046597705.1. Classification (GTDB taxonomy): domain Bacteria; phylum Acidobacteriota; class Vicinamibacteria; order Vicinamibacterales; family SCN-69-37; genus SYFT01. The sequence goes on from JBKJJZ010000076.1 coordinate 704, forward strand.
GCCCGTCGTGCGTCGTCTGCGGTTCGAATCCGGGTGCCAGTCATCAGTTCGGCTTCGTGATGGTTGGGCGTGAGGAGCGTGACTCCCAGGTATCGCGCCGCGTCGGGAACCTTCGGGTCCACGATGACCGGCGTGCCGTTGGCCGCGCCCACGGCGGCGGCAATGATGGTGCGCGTCACGACGCCTTTGCGGTAATCGGAAAGGACAATTGCCTTCGCCGACGCGGCAGCCAGTCTCACGGCGCTGGCGAGTGCCGATGCCGTCGCTTCGCTCACGTCCGTTTCCTGCTCGTAGTCCACCCGCGCCACCTGTTGGTTACGGTTGGTAACCACGCGCATTTTTCGCGTGGTCGGCCGGGCTGAGTCACTGATGAGCGCGCTGTCCGCGATGTCGCGCGCGGCAAGTACTTCGCGCATCCGCCCGCCGGCCTCATCTGAACCGACACAACCCACAAGGATCGGCACCCCGTCGAGAGCGCGCACATTGGCCGCCACATTGGCCGCGCCGCCAAGACGGAATTCATCGCGCTCGAACCGGACGACCGGCACTGGCGCTTCCGGCGAAATTCGATCGACGCGGCCGATCAGAAAGTGATCCAGCATCACATCGCCGATCACGGCGATGGCCGTGCCAGCAAGGCGATCGAGTGTTGAAGACAGTGGCGTCATGCGTGTCTGGCCCCGGCAGGTGCTGCGACCGGCTCGACGGACTCAGGCTGGCCCGCCGCCCATGGCAGCGTAATCAGGCCAAGAAACAACATGAGGAATTCCGAGTCACCGAAGTTGTATTCAAACAAACCTGCCACAAGCATTGAGACCATCGCCGCCAGACCCGCTCCGGCGATGGCCTTGGCCGGGCCGGTGCGCACCTGGCGCCACAGGCCGGCGATCGCGACGATCACGAACCAGAGCCACGCCGCAAGGGCGGGAAGTCCGCGCTCCGCGGCAATCTGCACGGGCACGTTGTGGAGATGCGGGTTCGTGGGATTGACGGCCATCGGGTCGCGGTACTCCAGGTAGACCCGCTGCACCATCTCTGGCCCGACGCCGGTCAGCGGGTGATCCTTCACCATGTGCACGCCCATGCGGACCATGGCCACGCGATCGCGGTTGGAAAGATCGTTCATGTCGCCGATCGACTTGATGCGGCCGACCACGGTGCCGGGCGCAACGAGCATCAGCACCAGCCCGGCGACTGGCAGGACCAGAAGCAACTTCCAGTTGCGCATCGCCAGCAGGACCCCCAACGCTGCAATCGTGCCCAGCCATGCATTTCGCGTCAATGACAGCACCAGCGCGGCAGCCAGGGCCGGAACGGCAATGGCGGGCCACACCCACTCTTTCTTCGAGTACAGCAGCCTGGAGAATGCCGCGCCTGTCGCCAGCATCAGGACGCCGGAGTAGGTCATCCAGTGGCTCAGTGGCCCCACCGGCCGTGCGTCCAGTGTGTTGTAGCCCAGAACTCCCGACTGCACGATACCGACAAGCGCGCTCACGGAACCCAGCGCGATGATGACGTCGAGCACGCGCGTGGCGCGTTGACCCCGGGCGAACATCGCCACCACGGGCACCATCAGGAAGAGTACGAGCTGCTTGGAGTCCACGAAACTCGCCAGGGGATCTGCGCTGAATGCGGCGCTGACCAGGGTGAGGCCCGCGTAGACGACCAATGGCACAAAAAACGGGGGATAGTCGGGACGGCGCTTCGCGCTCAGCAACGCGATGAACCAAAGGATGGCGGCCAGTCCGAATGCGGTTTGGGCGGGAATCAGTTTCCACTGTGTTGCGCCAAGCGACACCGCGACGAGCACGAATCCCGCGCCTGCTATGCCCGTCAGTTTCGTGGTCGTCGTCATGACGCTCCTTCCAGAATCCTCTCGGCCGCGCGCAGCACCGTGTCGGGTTCGATCGAGGTCAGGCACCGGAAGTCGCCTGGCGCACACACACGCTGATCGCACGGGCGGCACGGCAGGTCGCCCGCGTCGACCGACACCGTCGCCAGATGCAGCGGACGCCACGGCGCCGATCGAGCCGGCAGCGTCGGTCCATAGAGTCCCACAATCGGCACGTCGGAGGTAGCGGCAATATGCAGCGGGCCGCTGTCGCCTCCGATGTAGAGCGCGCTTCGATCGAGCGCGGCCCGCAGTTGATCGAGGGAAAAACTTTCGGCGTTCATGATCCGGGATGCCGCATCGGCGGCCTGCGCGCGAGCGCTCGCCAGCACACGTTGCACCGCATCGTGATCAGACGGCCCCGCGGTCACCAACACAAAGCGGTCCGGAGCCTGCCGAACCAGATCCGCAGCCACGCCGGCAAAGGCGGATTCGGGCCACCGCCGGAAGGGATTCCCCGCGCTCACGTGCAACATGATCAGCCGCGCGGTCGAGTCAGATGCGTTGTTCTTGTGTCCGGCCAGAAACGCCGCCACCGATGCCGAGGCGTCCGGTGAAACCGGCATCTCCACGCGAAAGCGGCTGCGATCCGCCGCGCCCGCAAACGACGGATCCACGGCGGCCAACAGGTCCCACTGATTCTCAACAGAGTGCCGCGGATGCAGCCCGCGCGGGCGATGGATGACGTCGGTATACATCCACGCACGTCCCTGAATGTCATAACCGATGCGGCGCGGGGCGCCCGATGCCCGTGCCAGCCACGCGCTTCGCGGACCACCATGAAGATCAATGGCCAGATCGAAGTGTTCGGCGCGAAGCCTGCGCGCCAGGCTGAAATCGTCCCAAAGGCGTTTCCATCCTCGCCTGTGAGGCACGACGATGACACTCGACAGATGCGGGTTGTGCGCCACGACCGGGGCCGCGGCGGACTCCACCACATACACGAGCCTGGCTTCGGGATAGCGTTCGCGCAGAGCGCGTATCACCGGCGTGGTGAACACCACGTCGCCGATGAGGCGCAGCCGGATGAGCAGAATCGTCAACGGAACACTGTTGGCGGGAATTTCTACGACGTCCCCTTGGCTGGAGCCTCCGCCTCGTCGATGAGCATCACCGGGATGCCGTCTCTCACGGGGTAGATGCGGTGGCACGTGCCGCATTCCAGTCCGGCGCCATCCCTGACCAGTCGCACGGGCGTCTTGCATTCGGGACAGACCAGGATTTCGAGTAACGCGGGGTCGAGGGCCATGGGGCGAATATAAGCCATCCGCCGGTTGACTGTGAAACAATCGTCGGACCGCCTCGCGAGACACACATGATTTGGTTCGTTCCACCGCCACAGGCGTCCGCGCCGGCGCAAACCGCTTCCGCCCGGCCATCAGCAGCCGCCACGGGTGAAGCGTACTTTCTGTTCATTCAAGGCCGCACTCTCGAGGCCAAGGGCGACGTGCCTGGCGCGATTGCCGCGTACCGGAAGGCCATCGACATGGTTCCGAACGCATCGGATGTGCGCGCCGAACTCGCGGGGCTGTATGCACGCGAAGGCCGGGCCGCCGACGCAATCGCAGAAGCCGAGGCCGCGCTCAAAAGCGATCCCGTGAACAAGGAGGCGCACCGCATCCTGGGCTTCGTTCGATCGGCGCTTGCGGACAACGCGCCGCCTGGCCCGCAGCAGGCGTCTCTCGTGACCCAGGCGATCGCTCACTTCGAGAAAGCACTCGCCGACGGTGCGCGCGATCCGGGCGTGGAATTGACGATGGGCCGGTTGTATGTGCGAACCAGCCAGTTCCCGAAGGCCGTCCAGACGCTGCAGGGGTTCCTGAACGATCAGCCGGGCTATCCGGAAGGCGTGCTGTTGCTGGTCGAAGCGTTGGACGCCACGGGGCAGTACAAGCAGGCCGTCGCGATTCTCGAGCCGCTTGTGCGCGACGAACCGGAGATGGCACGTGCGCGATCGTGGCTTGCCGAGATGTATGAACGGGTGGGTCGCGATGAGGATGCTCTCAAGCAATGGGCTGAACTGGCGCGGACCAATCCCAGCAACGCCGCGTTGCGGAGCCGCTATGCCACGGCGCTGGTGAATGGCGGCCAGATCGACGCAGGCCGGACGGCTCTGATGGCGCTGACCGCCGACGCGCCGCGCGACATCAGCGCGTGGTATTTGCTGGCGCAGGTCGAGATACAAGCGGGACGCCCGGAGGCGGCCGACGCGGCCGCGAAGAAAATTTCCGACATTGACGCGACCGATCCACGGGGGCCGCTGGCCCTGGCCGCAGTCCGAACGTCCCGCGGAGACCACCGCGGCGCGGCGGCACTCCTCGAGATGTTGTCGGTGGCCTTGCGCGATCAGCCGCCGAGCGACGCTTCCGCGCGGGTTGCCCTGGATCTGTCCGATGCGCTGGAAAAGAGTGGTGAGCATGCTCGCGGCCTTCGAGTGCTTGAAGACGCCCGCGGCCGTGCCCCTCGCGATCCGGAACTGACGCGTGCCCTTGCCAGGGCCTACGATCGCGACAAGAAGTCCGAGAGTGCGGAGCGGCTGTACCGCGAATTGCTGATGCAGGATGGCACGGACGGGCTTGCGCTCAATGGTCTGAGCCGGCTGCTGGCTGATCGGAAAGAGAAACTCTCCGAAGCCGCCGAACTGGTGCAACGTGCGTTGGCTGCCGATCCGGCGAATCCTGCGTATCTGAACACGCAGGGGTGGGTGCTGGCGTCCTTCGGATTCGCAGTCGTGGCACGCTCGAGGATCGCGC
>JBKJJZ010000277.1:0-5070 GCA_046597705.1 Vicinamibacterales bacterium
CGTTCATCGTCCCGGCCGACAACGAAGCGGCCGTGATCGGCCCCACGCTCTGTGTGTCCAAAATGAAAACGGCCCGCTGGAGGCGGACCGTGATTCGTACAATTTGCCAGGCAAAAAATGGTCGGGATGCCGAGATTCGAACTCGGGACCCCTTGACCCCCAGTCAAGAAATCGTGACATTTGCTGACGTCTCCTGACGCCGAATGAACAGTCAATTATTCCTATTTGACCCAATAAACACGGGCCTATTTTAGCTTCACCCCTCGTCAGCCATTTTCTTGCAATCGCACGTCAAGTGGACCCACAATGGACCCACAGTGGACCCACGAACGTCCCCGGAGCGGTCGGCGTCGCGCGCAGTTGAACCGACGAGGGTCGCGCTTAACGATCGCTATTTGCGTGCGCTCCGTCCCGGTCGCGTGGCCCGAGATGTTTGGGACTCAGAGCAGCCTGGACTGATGGCGCGCGTGCTGCCCAGCGGGCTTGTCGAGTTCGCCACCCGCTATCGCTTTCAAGGCAAGCGTCGTCGTCTCAAGCTCGGAACGTTCCCGGCCGTGTCGCTCAAGCAGGCACGCATCCTGGCGCGCAAGGCCAAGGGTGAAATCGACACCGAGCGCGACCCGGTGGCCGAGCGGCGCGCAGTGAAGGCCGCGCGGACGGATACCGTCGCCGCGCTGGCCGATGAGTATCTGAAGCGGCACGCGCGGAAATTCAAGCGCACGGCGGCAGAGGATGAACGCGCGCTCAATGTGGAAGTCCTGCCAGGCTGGAAGGACCGGGCGGTACCATCCCTGACCCGACGCGACGTTCGCGCCCTCGTTGAGCGCATCGTTGACCGCGGCAGTCCGGTGATGGCGAATCGGGTGTTGGCACTTGTGCGCACGATGCTGAACTTCGCCGTCGACAACGACTGGATCGAGGCGAATCCGGCCGCGCGAGTGAAGAGACCCTCTCCTGAGGTGTCTCGCGAATGCGTGCTGACCGATGACGAACTCAGGCGGTTCTGGCGACTCCTCTCGCGTTTCCCCACCACGAGCGAACGCGCGGCCCCTGGTCGCAAACGCGCGAAGGGCAAGAAGGATGATCCCCTCTGTCCGGTCAGCCCTGCACTTGCCGCACTGTTGAAGGTTCGCCTACTGACAGGACAGCGCGGCGGCGAGGTGGCTCGCATGCGGTGGCGCGATGTGGACCTTGTCGCCGGTTGGTGGACCATTCCTGGAACCGACACGAAGAACGGCGAGCCGCATCGCGTGCCGCTCGTGAAGGGGGCCATCGCAATCATCGAGGCCCAGGTGCGAGACGACGACCCGAAGGAATTTGTGTTTGTGGGCGAGGGCGCTTCGGTGCTTGACCGCGCCAAGAAGGCCCCTGCCGCCATTGTTCGCGTCCTCGACCTCGACTTTCGCGGACATGATCTGCGGCGTACCGCCGCGACGCGCATGGCGGCGGCTGGGGTGCCGCGCGATCACATTGCGCGGGTCCTGAATCACGTCGAAGGTGGCGCGCGGTCCACCCGCGTCTACGATCGGCACAGCTACGACCAGGAAAAGCGGAACGCACTTGAGGCGTGGGCACGCACGTTGACTCAGATTCTTGAGGGCAGTCTGAACAAGGGCGGCTCAGTCGTGCCGATGCGCCGGTCTTCGTGATTCGCTCTGACCCGCTCGCGGTGGGCGTCGACAGGCTGATGTTCCGCAATTCGGCCTCGACTGCGCCTTCATGGGCACGAGACCGTGCCTCCCAAACGTCAGAACGGAGCGTGGCAAGAAGCCTACTCAACGTCTTCTATCTCCACGGCGCTCTTCCATTCTTTGACACCGGCGTCTCCGTCGAGAAGGAGGAATACAGCGTCTATAACTACCTCCTTCAGAACATCAGCGCTCGCATGGAACGGGGTGAATATCCGATCTTTGTAACTGCAGGGGATGGCCAGCAGAAACTGAAGCACATTACCCACAACCAGTACCTCACGTTCTGCTACGACAGCTTCTGTGCGGCGGAAGGGTCTTTGGTCACATTTGGCTTCGGATTCGGGCAGTACGACGAGCACATCATCGCGGCCATCAATCGCGCGGCGCGGCAGAAGGCTCCAGACAAGCTCTGGAGTATCTATATTGGGGTTTACTCGGATATCGACAAGAAACACATCGAGCACCTCGCGCCACAATTCCGATGCAAAGTCCACGTCTTCGACGCCAATTCGGCAAATGTCTGGGGACGATAGGGGCGTGAAACATGACAACGCGTAGCGGACAAACCTCGGGTAGACCATTGACGCAGAGGCGCCAGCCTGAGACGCTAACGAGGAGGGGACGTCATGGTTGATTTGGTTGAGTCAAAGCGTGAGCAGATACTCGCGGCGGCTCGGCGCCACGGAGTGACGCGGGTCCGCGTATTTGGATCCTCGGCACGCGGCGATGCCGGTCCACAGAGTGATGTCGACCTCTTGGTCGATGTCGGCCCGAAACCGACCCCGTGGTTCCCTGGGGGCTTCGTAGCGGAACTTGAGGAACTCCTCGAGCGGCGCGTGCAGGTCATCACGGAACGAGGGCTCGACGTGTTGATCCGCGATCGGGTGCTCCACGAGGCCGTGCCGCTGTGAAAGACGAGCGCGTCTATCTGCGGCACATTCTTCGTTGCATCAAGCGCATCGAGGAGTACACGGTCGAAGGTCGAGAGACGTTCTTCGGGTCGGCGTTGGTTCAGGACGCCGTGATTCGCAATCTGCAAACGCTGGCGGAATCGAGTCGCCGGCTTCGCGAGACCGCCACAGCACATCATCCAGATGTCGATTGGAAGGGACTGGCCGGATTTCGTAACGTCCTAGTCCACGACTACCTGGGTGTTGACCTCGAGCTGGTTTATCGGGCGGTCGAACACGACGTACCTCGGTTGAAGGCGGCCTGTGAGTCGTTGCTTGCAGGGACAGGAACACCCGAACAGGAATCGTGACCATCGGTCAGCCCGACAAGCGGCGGCCAACTCCATCATCGTTTGACGGGTTCGCTCCACTTCATGAGCGCATCGAACTGCCTGCGCTCGGCGGGTGTCATCTTGATGATGCGCTGGGCGACGAAGTCCAGTAGCTCGACACGGACGCGGAGGTCGGCAATCTCGCGAGCGTACGGCCGGACCGCCCACGTGTAGCCCGCGCCTCCGGCGAAGGCAGTAATTGTGGCGAGCGCCACCGCCAACGCCCATCTTCGCCACACGGCCGGCCAGAATCGACTTGTCTCACACTCCCGAAAGTGACGCACCTGACTCACGAGATTCTCCGCGCGAACCAGCCAGGTTTGCTCGTCCTGCAGTAACGTGCGGAGCCTGTCGTTGTGCGCCATGGCGTCGGCTTCGCCCTTGATGGCTCGAAGCAGTGCAACCGTTTCGGCCAGGCGCGCATGGATGCCCTCCACCGCTTCGCGTTGCGCACGGAATTCCTCAAGGGCGCTCGACATGGTTACCTCTCCCAGGACTGATCGCCGCCGCCAGGGCCGCGGTACGAATGCGAGTAGTCGCGCGGCTCGGTAACTCGGTCCTCGGGTAGGCCATCGCGAACCAGAGACTCACGAGCGGCCTCGAGCCGCTCGATTTCCTGATCAAGTCCCTGAAGCGCCTTTTCGCGATCACCGATCCCCAACGCGTCGTCGAGCCGTTCGTGCGACTCCCCTCGTCTTTGGATATGGGCGGCGCCGGGGCCGTAGTGGCTGCCCGGTTCCCTCTCGATGCCCTGCCGCCTGTAACTACGATGATCGACACGCTCGGGCCGACCACGCTCCTCAAGCATCTTGTTCGTGAGTTCGGCCCAGTGCGCACGCGCCTGCTCAAGCCACTCCCGGCCATGAAACGTCCGGCTCTTTGCCGCCCCACCGCGTTCGGGGGTGTCGGAATTCGCTCGCCTGAACCATTCGTCGCGCGCGCGTTCGATGCCGTCGTTCCGCCGCTCGGAAAACATGAGATGCGCGTGTGGATTGTGCTCCTTGCCCCCATCGTCTCGGCCCTCGTGGATCGCGAGCGTGTACGGCAGGCGCTCGTCGGCGGTGAGCGATTGCGCGAAGTCACGCGCCAGGGCGATCTGGTCGCTCGGGTCGAGGTCACGCGGCAGCGAGAAATCGGCGCTGACGAAGAGCCGGCCATTCGCGCGCTCGTAGAGGTCTGCCGCATCCCAGTAGTCGCGCGGATCATCCTGTGCCCACGACGGCATGTGATCCGACTCGGTATAGATCGCCGGGTCGCGGTCCTCGTTGTCGTACTTCTCGCTGCGCGTGATGTAGTCGAACGCCGAAGCCCCACGAACGCCGCCTGCGCGCGAGCCTGACCGGAACGACAAGTGGTAACAGCCGCCGCTGTCGGTCGAAGGGCCGCCGGGCGGAATGTCGGGTTTGTAGCGGTCGGACATGACGACACCCCTCGCTGGCCACAGGCGCACGCACGGCGTTTCGAAGAAACGCCAAAGTGCGCCTGTGGCCTATTCACCAGCGTCACTTCCCCCGGTGGCGGCTCCGGCCACAGGCGGCGGTCAGCTCACACGGGCTTGGCTCGTCTATCGCTCAGCGCGGTTTCGTCGGCGTTAGATCGAACGCTCGGCGATCTTGAGGCCTGCTGAGCTGCCCGTCGAGCCAGCTCAGCAGCTCCGCGCGGGTTGTGAGGCTTGGAACGCCCTCGTGGTCCACAGCCGCGAGCACCGTGCCCCCGATCACGATCTTCTGGCGTGTGTCGCGCTTCCGCTCCGCACGACTTGCTAGTGCGGTCAGGCGCTCCCGGGCAGCTCGGAGCCGGGCGAGCCGCTCATCAAGCACCTGAAGGCGAGCACGGACCTTCTCAGACGACGAGCCGGATGGGTCGGGTGAAGAAGCGACCATGGCCGTCAGCTCCTGACCTGTCGAACATTGTCGGGAGCCGAGGGTTCGGCCTTCGACCTCATCCAGTCGGCCACCTCGCCCTCAATCCAGGCGACGGCGTTCCTGGAAATTCGCCGGTGCCGGGGGAAGTCGCCGCGACGCTCGAGGCGCCAAATTGTCGAGCGTGAAAGGCCCGTCCGCGCCCGGACGGCAGGAAATCGGAGAAATCGAAACG
>JBKJJZ010000063.1:0-2531 GCA_046597705.1 Vicinamibacterales bacterium
GCGTGAACGATGCCCCCGCGATTCAGGGCGCCGACATCGGCATCGCCATGGGGATTGCCGGCACGGAGGTCACCAAGCAAGCGGCGGACATGATCATCACGGATGACAACTTCGCCACCATCGTCGCGGCGGTCGAAGAGGGCCGCGGCATCTACGACAACATCCGCAAGACGCTGCAATACCTGTTGGCGGGAAACACGGGTGAACTGCTGCTGATGACCGTCTGTGTCGTGGTGGGACTGCCGAGTCCACTGCTGCCCATTCACCTGCTCTGGATCAACCTCGTCACCGATGGCCTGCCCGCACTCTGCCTGGCCACCGACCCCATCGACGCCGGCGTGATGCAACGCCGGCCGCGTCCCCGTTCGGCGCGCATCACGGACCGCGCCTTCGTCCACAACATGTTGATCACCGGCATTCTCACGGCGGGCGTGGCATTTGCCGTGTACGTTTATGTCCTGAGAACGCACACGCCTGAGACCGCTCGCACATTCGCGTTCACAACGCTGGTGTTTGCCGAACTCCTGCGGTCGTTCGGCGCGCGAAGTGAAACCAAGCCTGTCTGGCGTATCTCACTGTTCACCAACGCCAACCTGGTCATCGTGGTGGTTCTGTCTTTCATTTTGCAGGTGTGGAGCCAGCACAATGCAACGCTCGGCCGCTTCCTGAAGACATCATCCGTGCCACTGGCCGATGGCGCGGTGCTGCTCGCCCTGGGTGCGATACCGTTGCTGGTGCTCGAGATCGTAAAGATTGCGCGTCGCGCGCGGTGACAGTTGACGGATGGCATCCGATCAGACTTTCGTTAGTCGACGATTGCCGATTGATGGGCCGAATGGGTTATGACGACAAAGACCTCTCCAAACGCCCTGGACTGCGATTCGCGTATTCGACCGGAACGCCCGGCTGTTGCCAAGAACCTGTCATTCCTCGACCGCTATCTCGCGGTCTGGATCTTTGTCGCGATGGGGCTCGGCGTCGCGCTTGGCTACCTGTTTCAAACGGGAGTGGAACGGTTCAACGAAGCCCTGACCGTAGGCGCGCACACCAACCTGCTGATTGCCGTCGGGCTCGTCCTGATGATGTACCCGCCATTGGCCAAGGTGCAGTACGAGCTGATGCCCAGGGTCTTTGCCGATGTGCGGATTCTGGGGCTGTCGCTCGTGCAGAACTGGACTGTCGGCCCGGTGCTCATGTTCGGGTTGTCGGTGGTGTTCTTCGGGTTCATCGCTCCAGCCCTCTTTAGACCTGACCCGCGCTGGGGTGCCTACATGGTGGGCCTCATCTTGGTGGGCATTGCCCGCTGCATCGCCATGGTGCTGGTGTGGAACCAGCTGGCCCGGGGCAACAGCGAGTACGCGGCCGGGCTGGTGGCGGTCAACAGCGTGTTCCAGATTCTCACCTTCGGCCTGTACGCCTGGCTGTTCGTGACGGTGCTTCCGCCGCTCTTCGGACTGCCCGGCATGGCCGTGGAGGTGAGCATCGGCGAGATCTTCGGCAGCGTGATGATCTACCTGGGCATTCCGTTCGCGGCCGGCATCCTCAGCCGGGTGATCCTCGTGCCGGTGAAGGGGCGTGACTGGTACACCCGCGTGTTCGTACCGGCCATCTCGCCGACCACGCTCGTCGCGCTGCTGTTCACGATCGTGGTGATGTTCTCGATGCAGGGCGAGCGGATCGTGTCGCAGCCTCTGGATGTGTTGTGGATCGCCATTCCGCTCAGCACCTACTTCGCCGTCATGTTCGTGATCAGTTTCTTCATGGCCTGGAAGATCGGCGCGGATTACTCGCGAGCGGCGACGCTCGCCTTCACGGCCTCGGGTAACAACTTCGAGTTGGCGATCGCGGTCTCCATTGCGGTGTTCGGCATCACCTCACCCATCGCGTTCGCCACGGTCGTGGGCCCGCTGGTCGAGGTACCGGTCCTGATCGGACTGGTGCACGTGAGCCTGTATTTCCTGCGCCGGATCTATGGCGGCAGGGTCAGCGATGATGGTGAGCGAGCGGCACACGCACAGGCGGCCACCAATTCACGGCGCCCCTGAAGGTGCCTGGCGCTGCAGGACCACGGGCCGTCGCACGATAGAAATGCGGACGCGGACGCGCTTGCAACCCGCCGCTACCGTTGGCAGCCACCCAGCCATCTAATATAATATGGGTGCCCTTATGAAGACAACCATCGAGATTGCAGACGATGTGCTGGTGCGAGCGAAGCGGCAGGCGCAGCGCGAAGGCAAGACGTTGCGAGAGGTCGTGGAAGAAGCGCTGCGCCAACGCCTGGCGCACAGTCAAGCGCGGACGCCGTTCCGCCTCAAGAAACATCCGTTTGGTGGTGAAGGTCTGCAGCGTCCTGATGCTGACTGGGAGTCAATCCGCGACACCATCTATCGGCTGGGCTGACTGCCGTGATCGCGGTCGACACCAACATCCTCGTGTATGCGCATCGGGCGGACTCCCCCTTCCACCTCAAGGCGGACGTGGTGGTGACGAGGTTGGCCGAAGGCTTCTCAGCGTGGGCGATTGCGTGGCCC
>JBKJJZ010000113.1:0-8234 GCA_046597705.1 Vicinamibacterales bacterium
CTGGCGGTTCCGCTCGCGGTCTTTGGAGCGCTCTACGCGCAGATGCTGCGGGGGTTCGCAAACGACGTCTTCTGCCAGGTGGGTCTTGTGATGCTCATCGGCCTGGCGGCCAAGAACTCGATTCTGATCGTGGAGTTCGCGGAGCAGCTGCGTGAGAAAGGAAACTCGATTGTGGAGGCGGCGGTCGGGGCCGCGCGCATTCGGCTGCGTCCCATTCTCATGACGTCGTTGACCTTCATCCTTGGCGTGATGCCGCTAGTGGTGGCCACGGGCGCCGGGGCGGGCGCCCGAAACTCTGTCGGCACCACGGTGGTGGGCGGCATGATTGCTTCGACCTTCCTGTCGCTGCTCTTCATCCCATTGCTCTATGTCGTCATCCGCACCATGGCGCCGGGCCGCAAGGCACCTGAGGAGAACGACAGCGTGGAAGGAGCGAATCATGTTGAGGCGTAACGCTGGCATTCTGATATTGCTGGCGATGATCGTTCCGGCCGCGCCGGCGCTGGCGCAGGATACAGCGATGCCGCGCATCGAATTTGACGCGGCCATTCAACAGGCGCTGGCGAAGAATCCGTCGGTCGCGAACGCGGCGACCACCATCGCTCGAGCCGAGGCGCTGCTGCAGCAGGCGCGCACCGTGTATCGTCCGACGGTCACGGCGGGTGTGGTCAACACGACGCTTGATCGGGAACGCGGGTTCAGCGGCCAGGTGTCGCAGCCGCAGAACCAGGTGACGTTCTCGCTCAACGGATCCATGAGCGTACTGGCGCCCGCGCGCTGGGCCGCCGCCAATCAGGCGCGCGACCAGATTGAAGTGGCGCGGGTGCAGACCGACGAAGTCCGGCAGCAGGTGGCCATCGCCGCGGCCCAGACATTCCTGGCCATCGTGGCCCAGAAGCGGCAAGTGGACGTGGCAGCGAGATCACTGGAGAGTTCGCGCGCGCATTTGCAGTACGCGTCGAGCCGCCTCTCGGCAGGCGCTGGAACGCGTCTCAACGAACTCAGGGCCAACCAGAGCGTCTCGAGTGACGAGGCCAGGCTGGAGAACGCCCGCCTGGCGCTGCGACGCGCGCAGGAAGCACTGGGAGTGATCCTCGCGGCCGACGGCCCCGTGGACGCAGGCGGCGAGCCGCCGCTCGATATCGACGGCGCGTTGCGCGAGGCTGGGTTCGACCAGAGTCCGAATGCGACCGCCTGGATGGCCGTGCGGCCGGATGTGAAACGGCAGACGCTGCAGATCGAAGCCGCGCAGCGGGTGGTTGTTGACAGCAGGAAGGACTGGTTTCCCACCGGCGCGGTGTCGCTGGACCCGCAGTACATCACTCCGGCCGGACTGTTCCAGCCCTCACGCACGTGGCGCCTGTCTCTGTCGTTTTCGCAGCCAATTTTCGATGGCGGACAGCGTCGCGCCAGCCGCGCGCTTCGACAGGTGTCTGTTGACGCGCTGACGTTGGGACTCACGTCCATCCAGATCCAGGCCCGCGCCAGCGTCCGCGTGGCTCAGGCCGCCGTGGATAGTGCGCAGCGCGCTTTGGCCTCCGCGCGCCGGGCGGCCGAACAGGCCAGCGAAGTGTTGCGCATCACGACGGTCGTGTTCGAGGTGGGCGCCACAACCAACATCGAAGTGATCGATGCGCAGCGTTCGGCGCGCGATGCCGAGACGATTGCGGTGCAGGCCGAAGACCAGTGGAGGCAGGCCCGGCTCGAGCTGCTCGTGGCGCTCGGGCGATTCCCGCGATAGCTGCAGTGGTCTGACGGCTGCACGGCGTGTTAGCCGGGTCATCGCCCAAGCACGACATCGATGCCATGTAGCACTTGTGCGATCAGCTTTGGTCCCAGACGGCCTGCACGCTCGGTGAGTAGCGAGCGATCGAGCGCGATGAGCTGCGACACATTCGCGACCGAATCTTTGGACAGACCTGTCACCCTGGCGCCGAGCGAGACGTTGCCGGGAGCCTCGGCCCACACCAGATTGCTGGTGAGCGGAACGCAGACGAGTGTGGCGATACGACTGCGATTCAGCGAGTTGCCCTGGACCACCACGACCGGTCGCCGGAATCCTGGACCAGACCCAGCGGGCTCTGGGAGTTCAGCCCACCACACCTCACCCTGTGTGATCTCTACCACTCGGTGCTCGACAGAATCCGCCGAGCCGAGCCCGACACGAAGCGATCGCGGCCGCTGTCGTCCACCTGGGCGATCACCGCGTTCATGTTCTCGGTAACTTCGTCAGGGGCGTGTCGGGCCAAGTACTCAGACAGAGCCTCTGCGTAGAGTTGACTTCGCGATTTGCGCGTACGCCTGGCATGGCGCTCAGCGTCGCGAAATATGCTGTCCGGGAGGGAAATGGCCGTCTTCATACCAAAAGTATAACCAGAACCCCATCGATGGCTCGAGGACCTTGTAAACTGACCGTCCCATGAGATGCGCCATTGTTTTGTTCGCGTCGGTACTGGCCCTCGGCCAGCAACAGAATGTTGGCCGGCCGGCAAAGGCGCCAGGAAGCGCTGAAGGCGCGAAAGTGGAGCAGCGTGCCCAGGGAGAAGGGCCGGCGCCTGAGATCCTGGCGAGCTTCGATGGCCTCGGAGCGGGGTTTACGGGACCACATGGCACGGCGACCGGGAGAAACCCATCCGACAACAGTCTCGCCGTTGGTCCCGACCACATCGTGCAAACCGTCAACTCGAAGTTCGCGATCTTCACGAAGAAAGGCGGGAAGTTCGATACGACCGGGCGCGTGTTGCATGGCGCCGTGAACACGAACACGTTGTTCGCTGGATTCGGCGGCACCTGTGACGCCCGCAACAATGGCGACGCCGTGGTGAGATACGACCAACTGGCCAATCGCTGGCTGTTCGTCATGCCGATTTTCAGCCGGGCGGCCGCGCGGCCCGATGAGCCGGCCGTGCCGAAACCCGGAGGGCCCGCGATCGCGAGTGTGCCTGGAGTGGCGGGACAACCGGGTCGCGCAGCTAAACTGTTTTCACCAGAGCCGGCCCCAGTGCCTCAGCCGGCTGCGCCCGGTGCGCCAGCCGCGCCAGGGGCGGGAGCTGCGCGCGGCACGGGAACACCCGCACCGCGGCCGACAGGCCCCTATTCCATCTGCTACGCCATCAGCACCACCGATGATCCCACCGGCGAGTACTACCGGTACGAATTCCTTCGGCCGCTCTTTCCCGACTATCCCCGTCCGGCCGTGTGGCCCGACGGCTACTACATACCGACCAGCACGGGCGACGATGTGATTGAGAAGCATGCGTGCGTGGTGGATCGGGCGAAGATGCTGAAGGGCGAGCCGGCCACTGAGCAGTGTCTGATCATCGGCGACGTGAACTTCCTCAATAACGCCGATCTCGATGGCACGCGGCTGCCGCCGGCGCGCTCGCCAAACATGATGCTGGCCACTGGCGGCTCGCAGCTCAAGGGCGACGTGGATGACGATGGCGTGTATGTGTGGAATTTCATGGTGAATTGGACGGACCCCTCGAAGACGCGCCTCTCGCCGGTGCAGAAGATCGTCGTCGCGCCCTATACCTACCTTTGCGGCGGTCAGTTGACCAGCTGCGTGCCGCAGTCGGGCACCGATCAGCGGCTTGATGCGCAAGGCGACAAGCTCATGGCGCGCGTCGTCTATCGGCGGGTCACCGAGGGACGCACGTCGTATGAGTCCGTGGTCGCCGTGCACTCTGTGGATACGGAAAGTGCTGGCGGCGGTGTGCGCTGGTATGAATTCCGGGTGAATCCAGACCGGTCGTTGCGCCTCTTCCAGCAGGGCACTTATGCCCCAGATTCAAACTATCGATGGATGGCGAGTCCCGCGATCGACAAGGCGGGCAACATAGGGATTGGCTATTCGTTCGGGAGCCCAAACGGGTTTGCCGGGCAGCGGTTCGCCGGCCGCCGCGCGTCTGATCCTCCCGGACTCCTCGCATTGCGCGAGGTCACGCTTGTGGAAGGGGAGGCTGCGCAGACCAGTCAGCGGCCCACGGTGCAGCGCTGGCAGGACTACACGCAGACCGCGCTTGATCCGTCCGACGATTGCACCATCTGGTATGTGGGCGATTACTTCAAGGCCGGCCAGACGACGTACTCGACGAAGATCGGTGCGTTCAAATTGGCGGGGTGCGGGGGGTAGGTGGACGCACGCCCTACAATCGCGTCACTACCCAGAACAACCCCATCAGCGCGATGCCGGCGGACGCGGGCCGGCGGATCCACATGTCCGTGTCGGCGACCCATTTCGTCCACGCAAACATCGTGACTGAGGCGATGGCCAGAACGGCCAGCTGACCCAGTTCGACGCCCGCGTTGAAGCCGAACAGCGCGGGCAGCCACTGGCCACGGGGAAGTGAGATGGCCGACAACACGCCGGCGAATCCAAGTCCGTGCAGCAATCCAAACCCTGCCACAAGCCATAGGCGACGCGGCGAGAGCGTCCGCTGAAATAGATTCTCGACCCCCACGTACGCGATCGACAGGGCGATGAGCGGCTCGACGATCGACGAAGGGAGCGAGACCAGGCCGAACATGGCCAGCCCCAGCGACACAGAATGCGCGAGCGTGAAGACACTCACCTGTGCCAGAAGCGACTTGAGTCGCGGCGTCAGCAGGAACAGGCCAAGCACGAACAGGATGTGATCGAGGCCGCGCGGCAGGATGTGCACGAATCCCAGTCCCGCGTAGCCGGTGAAGGTGGCCACTTTCGCAGTGGGTGAGTGCGCGGGTATCGCCGAACTCGTCTCGCTGCCCTGAAGCCAGTACACGGACTCCACCGAGTCGGCGCCATGCGAAACGCTCAGGGGATACGCGCCATAGATCAACCGGCTGCGCCACGCGATCGCGCGTGCATCCGATGGGATCACGCCGGTGAGCGTGACCTCAACCTGCCCATCCGCGTTGGTTCGCACCGTTCCCGGTGCCAGGGCGACGGACGCGTCGTCAACGCTGATCGTCGACAGTTCACGAATCAGGTCCGCGCGTTGACGGATGCGCTCGAGGTCATCGCCGCCTGACGCCCGTGTCGGCGAGAGCGCATCGAGCTTGGCGATGAGCGGAGCGGCGTCGGCATTGAGAATCACCGTCACCGTAGTTCCGGAAACGATGAGCCTGACGCCGAAGGTGGACATCGGGTGCGCCGACAGGCTGGTGGTGCAGGCGAGGGCGATCAATGCGAGGGCCCATCCGCATCGGAGACGAGCCCGGCAGGTCATCGATCCCTCTCGACGCGGTTGGGCGCGGCGTTGATCTGCGCGGCGTGAGACAGAAGTTCGGGGTCGCGACTTCCAGTCGACAACGCCGTCTTCAGCGCAGTGCGGGCGTCATCGAGCCGGCCTTCTTTGAAGTACGCCCAGGCGAGCGCATCGGCCGTGTAGATGTCCTGTCGAATAGCGAAGGCCTCCTCAGCCAGCCGCACGGCATCGTTGAGCCGCCAGCCGCGTGTGGCCAGGAACCGGGCGAGCTGTGCCGGTTCCGGTGTGTCACTGGCCCACATTGCTTCGGCGAGTTTGTACGAGCGGTGTGCCTGGTCTGGCTGCCCCAGCTGCGCGTATGCGTCACCGGCAAGTGCGAAGTCCGCTGCCGAGGGCGATGTCTCGAGACTCTTCGTCAGCCGCGCAAGTGCATCAGCCGGCTTGGACACGGCCATGTCGACTCGGGCGAGCCCACTGCCGGCCAGGGGATAGCCTGGGAATATCGTTTCGGCACGCAGGTATTCACGGCGGGCCGAGGTTGGGTCTCCTGCCGTCAGGTGGAGGTGCCCCAGTTGGGCCGCGTGCCATGCCTGGGCTTCGGGGTCGTGTGCAGACGTCGCAGACTCTGCCATTGTCATGATGTCGATCGCCCCTGAAAGATCGCCCTGCAGTTCGTGGGCGTAGGAGACGCGCGCGTAGGTTGTCGCGTCGGGCCGGCTCAGCATCATGCGGTCGAACGCTGAGAAGGCTGCAGGGTAGTCACCCAGTTCGAGCGACGCGTCGCCAATCAGGCCGTCGATGACGGGGTCGTCCGCGCGAAGGGCGCGGCAGCGTTTCGCTTCAGCCAGCGCTTCGCGGAAGCGATGTTGTGCCAGGTAGACCGTGGCGCGCATGCGTCGCGCCATATAGTCGGAAGGGTTAGCGTGGAGCACCCTGTTCAGCACGCCCTCGGCCAACAAGGGCAGGCCGGCGTGATTGAGGACGCGCGCTTGTCGCAGGAGTGCGTCGGCCAGCCTTACGGCGGCGGCGCTGTTCTCGGGGTTGTTCTTGAGTTGCGCGGTCATCGCCTCGACCGTCCCGGCCAGTCCCTCCCGGGACGTCGTTGACGCCCCGGGAGGGAGAGTGGACGGCGCCGGCACCGCGGACACCCGGCCGGATTCGGCGCGCATCAGTCGCCATGCGGCCGATACGACGACCAGGAGTAGAGTCGTCGCGATGACCGAAATCCGGAGTGTCCGCGGCCGGCGTCGCATGACGTTAGAACCTGACCACGAGGCCGGCGGTCGGCCGCCAGAATGAGAACTTCGAGAAGTCGAGCCCGAACGAGTTCGTCTCGAGATCCGATTCGCGAAGGCCGCGGAAATAGCGCAGGTCTCCACGCAATCCAACGTGCTCGTTGATGAACCCGGTGGCGCCGACTCCGACGGACAGCGCCAGCGTGTTGCCCTTTGCCACCGCAAGTCCGCCGGCTTCAGACAGATTTGGCCGCAACGTGCCTAGCCCGGTCGTGATGTAGGGCTGAAACTTGTCGCTGCTCATCTTTGATGTCATCGGCGCCTTGAAGATGAAGCTGCCGGTCATCGTCGTGACGCTTCGGCTGGTCAGGAATCCGTCCTGTTCAAAGAACATCGGCGAGTACGCGGCCTCCGCTTCGATCCCCATCCAGTTGAAGACCCAGTAGGTGGCTGACACTCCAGCGGTGCCGCTGGTCTTGGTCGTGTCGCCGCCGAAGTTGACGCCCGCGAACGGTGACACCTGGAGTTGAGCGTGTGCCGCCGCCGGCATGGCCAGCAGCGTGGTTGTGAGAAGCAGTCGTGTAATCAGTTTCATGTCCGTCTCCGATAAATTCGTGGAAAAGATGGCTCAGCGGTTACCGGCGCGCGGCAGGCCCACGTACGGGAACACATCGAGGAACGGCACGTCGTTGGCGTTGACGCCGTCACCCAGCTGGGCATTGATGCCGGCATTGAAGCTCGGCGTGAGTGGCGTGGCGCCTGCCATGACGCGAAACGCAATGTCCACCACGTCGTCGCCCAGGCGGCGGCCGTTGGGGAAGCCCGCGATGTCGCCGGCCAGCAGGGCGAGCCGATTCGGGTTGGCCACGGGGCCAATCGCCACGTTGAGCCGCAGCATTTCGGAGGGCCGCCCGTTGGGTGGCTGATTCAGCCCGGGGATGCCGGTCAGGAAGATCGTGACCAGGTCATTGCGCGGCGTTGGGGGCGATTGAATGCCGAACAGTGCGCTCAGAAGCTTCGGCACTTCGGGGTTGATCACGAAGTCCAGCGCAGCCGCGTCGCTTGTGGGTTCAATCGCGTTGAAGGTGTCCTTTGTGCCGCGCGGAATCACCACCTCGTTGACCAGCGGATGGCCAAGGCGCGACACCTGCACATAGCGCGTCGAACTGGCCTCGGAGCCACCTGCGCGGCTGGTCACGGAAGGACGGCTGGCCGTGGACCAGATGCCGATGACCGCCGACGGATCAGTGGCCGAGCCCGGGCGGGATCCGTTGCTCGTAAGCGCCGAGATGGGAACCTCGAGCGCGATGCTGTGCACGTTGAAGCCCGCGAGTGAATCCGAGTTGTCCACGTCGGCCGGCGGCACGGCCAGCAGGTCGAACAGGTTCAGGTCCACAAAGAACGGATCATCGCGCTGTCCCGCGAACACCTGCGTGCTGTTGGGAAGTTGTCGCACCGCTGCAGCGGCAAGCGCGGGATAGTTTGGCGTGGAGCGCAACCCGACATTGACCGGGGGCGTTGGAAGGTCAGTGGCCAGCACCTGCGATGCGCCTCGACGCCGCGGACCCGTGACGCGGGTCACCGAGTAGGTCTGGCGAACGTTGAAGGCCGCCGAATCCAGCGCAGTGATGGGGCCCGTGTTGTAAAGAAACGTGTTCGGATTCAGGACCTGGGTCTTGAACCGGAACTGGTAGGTGACGTCCTCGACGGCGTCGCCGTTGTTGTCGATCATGAGTTCGTACAGGACGTTGTCGTCGAACTTGAAGAAATTCGGGCCGCCGTAGGCTGCCTCGAATGGAATGAAGTTCGC
>JBKJJZ010000178.1:0-3869 GCA_046597705.1 Vicinamibacterales bacterium
AGTTCATCGAGAGACTCGGTGGCGAGGTGGCGCCACTTGCCGATCGTCAGCGCGCCGATGGCGATCGGTCCGATCTGCACCCGGACAAGTTTCAGCGCGTGCGAGTCCAGGGCCTCCACCATGCGGCGGACCTGACGGTTTCGCCCCTCGGTCAGGGTGATTTCAAGGTGCGTGTATTTTTCGGAATCACGCAGCCGTTTGACCTTGGCCGGTCGCGTCGGACCATCGTCGAGTTCGATCCCCTGCCGCAACCGTTCCAGTTGTGCATCGTCGAGACGAGTGGAGGTCTTGACCAGGTAGGTCTTCGGCACATGCGACGCGGGATTGGTGACCGCTTCCGCAAACGCATTGTCATTGGTCATCAGCAGGAGGCCCGACGTCTTGAAATCGAGTCGACCCACCGTAGACAGAAACGTGCCGACGTCGGCAAGCAGGTCGTAGACCGTGGGCCGGCCTTCCGGATCCTTGTACGTGGTCAGGTAGCCAGCAGGTTTATACAGAAGCACGTACACCAATGCCCGCGCTTGCAACGGTTTGTCATCAAACATCACCTCGTCGCGTTCAAGGTCGATCCAGTGGTCGGGGTTCTCGATGATGTTGCCGTTCACCCTCACCCGTCGGGCGTGCACCCACCGCCGCGCCTCGACACGTGACCCCAATCCGGCTTTTGACAGCACGCGTTCAATCGTCTTGAGTGGCCGCTCTTCTTGATCCATGCAGCCTATCTATTGTGCATTGGTCGGAGTCAGCCCGCCGGCTCGGTCTGCGGTCGCGCGTGGGGACCAGGCGCCGCGCGTCAACGCGCAGCTCAGCGAGCACCTGGCAGGATAGCCATTGCACGCAGCGGCGCACCGCTGCCGCCCTTGATCTTCATCGGCAGCGCCACAATGAAAGCGCCGCGGGCGGGCAATTGCTCCAACGATGTCAGGTTTTCAAACGCCGGGATGTTCTTCGCATACAGCGTGCGGTGCGATTCAAAGAGCGTTGACTGCCCGTAGTCGATGCTGGCCGTGTCAATGCCGAGCGCTTTGACGGGGCGATTTGCCACAATCCATGCCGCGGCGCCAGGGTGCAATCCGGGAAAGTGCAGCTTGGGCACGGCTCCAGGGCCGCGTTCAGTGGTGCCAAGGTAACGCGCAGCATCGGGCCAGAACTGAGAGAAACCGGTACGAATCAGCAGGATGGCGTTGGGCTCGATCGGGCCGTTCTGCTGCTCCCACTTCTGCAGATCGGCCACGGTCACCAGGTAGTCGGCGCTTTGACGAGACGCATCGGTCACGTCGATGACCAGCGCGGGACCCACCAGGCGGTCAAGGGGCACCTGGTCCGCGGAGTGGCTGCCCTGGGAGAAGTGCACGGGCGCGTCCATGTGGGTGCCCCCGTGCTCAGACGTGAAGAAATTATTCGATGCGTAGTAGTAGCCACCGGGTGTCACGCCATCGGCGACTTTCTCCAGCCGGAACGGTTCGGCCGTCGGCCAGAAGATCGCCTCGGCTTCATAGGCGTGCGAAAGGTCCACGAGCGGGCCCGATGGAAATGCCGCAGCTGGCGCCGAAGCAGGAGCGGGGCTGGAACAGGCGGCAACGGTCAGCGTGACAAGAAGGCAGACGAGTCTTGGTGTCATGGCAGGCTGAATTGTAGGCTACGCTTCGCGTTGATGGCGATCGCAAACGTTTCAGACACGGCCCGTTTGGTCTCGCTCTGGTTAGTGGTCGCACTCATGAGCGCCTCCGTCCCCTCGGCCAGTGAGCCGCCGATCCACCAACCTGACCAACTGCGCGTGCTGTTCATCGGTAACAGCCTCACGTCGGTGAACGATCTTCCTCGACTGGTCGAGGATTTGACAGTTCGAGGTGGTGCGCGGATGAGCGTGGCCATGGTCGCGAAGAACGGATTCAGCCTCGACGACCATTGGCACGACGGTGAAGCGCGCCGAGCCATCGAACGTGGCGGCTGGTCGTACGTCGTACTGCAGCAGGGACCCTCCGCGTTGCCTGAATCGCGAGCGCAGCTGCGGGCCTCGGTGAAGCAGTTCGACGCGATCATCCGGAAGGCTGGCGCCCGCTCCGCTCTCTACATGGTGTGGCCGTCGCGTGCTCGAACAGGGGACTTCGATCGGGTGCGCGAGTCGTACGCCATCGCGGCGGCTGACGTGAAGGGACTGTTCATTCCGGCGGGAGAGGCATGGCGAGCGGCATGGAAGCGCGATGCGGCCATCACGCTGTATAGCGACGACGGGTTGCATCCAGTACCGCAGGCGTCATTTCTGGCCGCGCTGGTCATCGGCAGCAAGCTGACCAGCCGTGACGTCTCGTCTCTGGGGGCACGGCCGTCCGGATGGCCGGCCGATTGGCTGCCGCCGGATCGCGCCAGCATGCTGCAGGACGCTGCCGACGAAGTGGTGCGCGCTACCGCTCGATTTTGAAGTTGAGGAACAGGAAGTTCAGGTTCGACAGGTCCATGCCGTCGATCTGAAGCTCCCACACGCCTTCAGGCAACGTGGTCGTCTCGCAGTCGTGATCGGCAAACCCGGCGGCCGGGCACGCCGTTGCCCCAACGCTGGTCACTTTGAGAATCTTGAACTGCTCCCACTCGCCGTTGCCTGATGGGTTGCGATTGACAAATGTCTGGCCATCGGGTGCCACGACTCGATACACGATGCCCCTGCCGGCCGGACCGATCGGGGCTCGCTTGAACGCTGCGTACGCGTTGTCTTCAGCAGGCTGCCCCGTCCGTGTGCCCTTCACACCTGAACACGGCAGGCCCGTGGCGGCGATACCTTCGGCCACCGCTCCAGCTCCGAATGCGGGCACGCCGTTCGAGTCGCGGTCATCCGTGTCGTTGATTGAGCACGCCGAGTCGCCGTAATCCATATCGCCATCGAAGATGGTGACGTTGTCGACGCCGGGAGGCACACGAAACTTGAGGCTCCACGACCCGTCATAGATTGACGGGCCAAGGTCCGGATAGCTTGGATAGATCGCACGAAGATCGCCTGGAATCACCAATGCACCGATGAGTCCAAGCACCTGAGGCAGCAGGTGGATGCTGCCGTGCGTCCTGACCTTGAAGGCATTCCAACCCAGGTCCTCCGTCGGCGCGGCCGGGGAAATTTTCAACGAGTAGCGATAACCCTGGTCGGGGCCAGCCGTAGACATGGCGCCGGCGGCGTGCGGCCACGTGACACCGGTCCAGTCGCTGTTCGCAAACGTGATTTCCCCCGCGGCCCACTTCTTCACGAGCGGTCCACTCGTGCCGGTGCCAGCAGGGTCGGCGTAGAGTTCAATCTCCAGCTGGGGCGGTACGGCATTGGATGATGTGTGCTTCACATCCCAGCGCGTGCTGTCCCGGTCACCGTCGAACAGGTCGAAGTCGCCCCTTGCCGGGCCACCAATTGCGGGAAAGGTGAGTCCGATCGTCACCTGCAACGCCGAAAGCGTCGTCGAGCGCTCATCCCCCGTGACGACAAGGAAGCGGCCGTCGACCGCGCACGTTGGAAAGCAGGAATAGGCCGGCGTTTGGGCCGGTGCGAGCGACGACGTTGCGATCGCCGCAACGCAGATGGTGGCGAGCGTACCGATTCGTGCGGCGGCTGCCGTGGCGAAACGCGCTCGTGTTCTTGTCATGATTCACTCGAAGTGTAGCGTAGACCTCAGTCCCGACGCATCTGTGTCCTTCGGAACAGACACAGGCCTCGCGTCGCACCTACGCTGACACTATGATGAAAACCAAACTTCTCCCGATCGCGTGTGCTTTCGCGCTGGTCGGTGTCGTGGCGACCTCCGCCAGTGCACAGACCACTCTCAACAACCGGACAGTGTTGACTTTCTCGCAGCCGGTGGAAATCCCAGGCAAAGTTCTCCCCGCGG
>JBKJJZ010000433.1:0-5563 GCA_046597705.1 Vicinamibacterales bacterium
GCGCTCTTCGATTTTCGCCACTATGCGACCTCCTCCACCCCTCTACCGTTGGCGCGGCTGAAGCCACGCCCTACGCACCCTTCAGCGCCTGATGAGATACGCCAGCTTCACAAAGAACCCGTCGGCTGTGCGCCTCAACGCCTCCGTGCCAAAGCGATCAGGGTTCCGTTCCTGACTCGCGCCATAGCCCAGGAACACGACAGTTCCGGGTGTCGGCTCGAACGAGACGAGCCAGTCCGTGCGCAGGCCTTTGAACGACTCCAGCTGCCGTCGTTCCGATCGGTACTCGGCGATGACGCGGAAAAACAGCGACCGGCGCGGTTGATATTCGGCCTTCAGTCTGGGGATGATCGATCGCGCAAATTCCGAATCATCGGCGTCCCGGTGGATCCTCGACGCCACCAGGCTGGCCTCAATCCGGGCCGATTGCGTCGGCCGCACACCCAGGCTGGTTGTGACGCGCGTTTCGCGGCCCTCAACGGCCTCCGCGAAAATCGCCATGCCTCCCGTGCGTAATTCCACCTTGGCATTGAAGTGTTCAAAGACCGGCGTCGTGACGGAGAACGTGCCGTTGAAGGTGCTGACTGTGGTGACGTCGCCGAAATACACGAAGTTGCGCGCCGGGGAGATACCAATCGACCAGCCGCCGCGCAGCGTGGCCGTGAGATTGACGGACTCGCCACCCTCGATCGCGTGCTCCTTGAGAAAATCCGCGTAGCGCCAGATTCGCGTCGGGCCGAAGAACGTCGTCACGGTTTCCACTAGCGAACCCCGACGGCCGTAGTAGCTCAGACGGTTGAACGCATTGGCCTGCACGATGTTGTTGCGAGGCACGAATCCCGATCCGGCTTCGAAGCCGTCGCCGATGCCGCTGACTTCGTAGTGGAATCCCCATACACGGGCCGTACGGTCGAACACCGCCTGCCAGGTTTCCGCGGCCCTGACGCGCCCGCCATCGTCAGTCCACGACATGCCCACCTGGCCCAGAACGAAGTACAACTTCTTGAACACGATACGCGCGTCGGCGGCGGCGACGTGGTTGGAGGCGTTGTCAGCCGTCCGGCCCGTATAGGTCAAGCCCACCAGCGAATCAGCGCCCACGTCCCGGCGCACACGCGCAAGATTTACCCACGTGTTCTCCGGACCTGCTTCGTCAACCGCCGAAAGGAACGCCAACCCTGTCCGGCCCTTCTTGCCGGTCAGCTTGATGCCTCCGATGGGATCGGCGATGCGACGCGTGTAGATGAGTTGGCCGGGAGTGGCAAACAATTCGATGCCTTCGAGAAAGAACGGGCGCTTCTCGGCAAAGAACAACGCGAATCGTTCATTCACCGTCACCTGCGCGGCGTCGGACTCTACCTGGCTGAAGTCGGGGTTGATCGTGGCATCCAGCGACAGGCTGGTGAATCCGAGCCGGAGGTTCACGCCGGGCTCCACGTCAATGCCGCTGCGGCTGAACGCGCCGTCTGCCGCGCGCGTGCCATTCGCAGCACCCGTCACGAACGGCTGGATCTCAGTCACCACCCCTCGCTTCAACTCCCGCAGCCCTGTCATCGTCCCCGTCTGTCCCAGGAAGCTGGCCACGCGCTTCGCGTCGGTCCATGTGTCTTCGCGCCCCGTGCGCTGGGTCTTTCGCAGGATGTTCAGGCCCCACTTGATCTCCGGGGCCGTCGGATACCGCAGGCTCTTGAAAGGGATCCTGACCTCGACCACGTAGCCCTCGGGAGTGAGTTGTCCTCGCGAGTCGAACTGGTAATCAGGACTCAGGTCAACGTTGCTTCCGCCAAATGTGCGGCCGGCATTGAACGCGCCCTCGGTCTGCACGCCATCTTCCTGCGCACCAAGCGCGTTCACGCCAAACACGAAGGCGCGCCTCCGGTCATTGAATGTATCAAGGAAGATCCGAATGGTGTCTTCACGGTCAAGACTGTCCCGGTCTGCCTGCGTGGCTCGCACGGAGGAGGGGTCCGAGTCGTACGCGATGATGCCGAAGTGGAGGGCTTCTGGCGAATACCAGACGAGCACGTCCGTGCGTTCACTTGCGCGCTGGTTGTCCACGGGCCGGTATTCCGAAAATCCCGACAGGCGCGTCGCCCTGGCCCAGGCAGGCTCATCGAGGCGCCCGTCAATCGTCACGATCTCTTCGAGCCGCGGGATCGAGAATGAAGGCGCGCCGGCGCCATCAACCACGATCTGTGATGGCGCGGCCTGTGCGGAAGTGGCGGATGCCGGCGCAGTCTGCGCCAAGGCAAGCAAGAACAGGGCTATTGACGTCATGTCCAGTCAAACAGCATAACTCGGGCTACGCCCTACGTTCTCTCATGAGCACCAGATACAGTCCAAAGCTGAGCGCGAACGTCACGAACCACGCGTAGGTGTAGAGCTGGTCGAGCATGCCGGGGTCAGCCACCTGACCCCCAGGAGTCAGCGCGGCGCGGATGAATCCGGGAGCCACCGGCACGATGGCCAGGACCAGCGCCGTCACGGCCTTCCAGTTGGTTCCGTTGCTATAGCGATAGCGGCCGGTCGTCTTGAACAATTCGGGTAAAGCCAGCTGCTGCCGGCGCAGAACCCAGTAGTCAGCGATCAGGATGCCTCCGACTGCACCCATCAGGCTTGAATATCCGATCAGCCACGTGAAGATGTACGCCGCTGCGTCCGCATACAGCTTCCACGGCATCATGGCGATACCGATGACGGCGGTGATGAGGCCGCCGGTCACGTAGCTGATGCGCTTGGGCGCGAGGCTGGAGAAATCGTTCGCGGGCGATACCACGTTGGCGGCCATGTTCGTGGTCAGTTGCGCCACCAGCACAATCAGCGCACCGAGGATGATGACTGCCGGGTTGCCGATGCGCGTCAGCAGCACGACAGGATCCCAAATCGCTTCGCCGAACACCACGACAGTAGCGCTGGTCACCGCCACGCCAATGAATGCGAACGTCGTCATCGTCGTCGGCAGCCCCATCGCCTGGCCCAGGACCTGTGAGCGCTGGCTCTTCGCGTAACGCGTGAAGTCAGGAATGTTGAGACTCAGCGTGGCCCAGTACCCGACGTTGGCAGTCAGCGCTGCTGGAAACAACGTCCAGAAAGGCTGAGTCTCCTTCTGCAGACGCACCGACTCGTCCAGCATCGTCATCAAGCCGCCCGTGCGGCTGATGGCCCACGCCAACAGGAGGACGCCGCCGCCGAGCAGCAACGGTGCGGACCAACTCTCGAGCTTGCGGATGCCTTCGAGGCCGCGCAGGATGAGCCAGACCTGCACGAGCCAGAACGCGCCGAACGCGATCCACTCACTGCCCGGAAGAGTCTGCCAGGCGGGCCATGCTGCGGTGAGCAGCGCGTCGAGCGCAAGGCCGCCGATCCAGGTCTGAATGCCGAACCAGCCGCACGCCACCACAGCACGAAGCATCGCGGGAAGGTTCGCGCCGGTGGTGCCAAAGCTCGCTCGACACAACACGGGAAACGACACGCCGTACTTTGTGCCCGCGTGGGCATTGAGCACCATCGGGATGAGGACGATGACGTTGCCGAGCAGGATGGTGACGAGCGCTTGCGACCACGTCATGCCTTGCTGCATGAGGCCCGATGCCAGCGTGTAAGTCGTGATGACCACGCTCATGCCGATCCAGAGCGCGGCGATGTTGTAGGTGGTCCAGGTGCGTCGCGACAGTGGCGTGGGCGCCAGGTCGGGATTCCACAGCGGGCTGCCGGACAGGTCTTCGGTCACTTCGACGAAATCGGCAGCGGGGTCGACGGCCATCAGTTGCGCGCCACTATAGCGCAGCGGGACAGTCTGAATCGCCGACCGTGCTACCGTACCGGCCGGATCGGCTTGCGGCCGACGGTCCTTCGCGGCACAGTGAGCGCGCTCTACTTCGGAGACAATCCATGACCCAACCAACTCGAATCGCCGTGATGCTCCTCACCGCCGTGGCCGTCGCACATCTCGCAAGAGTCGGGCTCGGTATTCAAGCCACGGTCGCCGGCGAGGTGGTGCCAATGTGGGTCAGCATTGCGGCGGCCATCGTTGCGGGCGGGGTCGCCCTTGTGCTGTGGCGTGACCGCCGCTGACCGAACGGGCCGCATGCTGGCGTTCGTAGTCCTTACGTTCACCCTGACCTGGAGCCTCTGGTTTGCGTCGGGCGTGACATCCCCGGCCGGGCCCAACCCGCTGCTTTTTCTTCCCGGCGTGTTCGCACCGGGAATCGTGGCCCTCGGCCTCACGGCATTTTCGGGTGGACGGAAGGCCGTGGTCGCGCTACTACGGCGCCTGGTTGACTGGGACATTTCCGCACGCTGGTATCTGTTTGCCGCTGGCTACATGCTCGCGATCAAACTGACCGCAGCACTCGTGCATCGCGTGGCGTGGGGTGCGTGGCCCGCATTCGGCCAGGAGCCGTTCTTCCTGATGATCGCGGCCACGATCGGGTCCACCGTGATGGGCGGACAGGCCGGCGAGGAACTCGGGTGGAGAGGGTATGCACTGCCAAGGCTGGCTGACAGGTTCGGTTTGGGACCGTCCAGCATTCTGCTCGGCGCGATCTGGGCGCTCTGGCATCTTCCCCTCTTTTTCGCTCCCGTGGGTGACACGTTTGGCCAGTCCTTTCCGCTCTATCTGCTTCAGGTCATCGCCCTTTCCGTGACCATGGCGTGGCTCTACTCGCACACGCGCGGCAGCCTGCTCCCCGTGATGCTCCTGCACGCGGCGGTGAACAACACGAAAGACATTGTGCCGTCCGTGGACACTGGGGCCTCGAACCCATGGGCGCTGAGCCACTCTACGGTCGCGTGGCTGACCGTCACGCTGATGTGGATTTTTGCTGCCTATTGCCTGTACGCCATGCGGGGCGCCGCGCTCGGTCCGTCCAAACAGCGATAGACTCGCGCCGTGCAGGCGCCAACTCTTTTGAACTTCATCGGCGGACGCTGGGTGCCGTCCACCGGCCGCGAGACGCTCGACGTTCACAATCCGGCAACGGGCAGGGTCATCGCGCGCACTCCCATGTCTGCGGCCGCGGACGTTGACGCCGCAGTTGCCGCCGCCTCCATGGCATTCCCCGGCTGGAGCGAAACGCCGCCGGTGATTCGTGCACGCGCGATGTTCGCGTTCAAGGCGCTGCTCGAAACCCACCTCGAGGAACTCGCACGCATCGTCACCACCGAACACGGCAAGACGCTGGATGAGTCGCGCGGCAGCGTGAGGCGCGCGATTGAGTGTGTGGAAGTGGCGTGCGGAGCGCCGTCGATGTTGATGGGCGATGCGCTGGAGAACGTGGCCGCCGGCATCGACTGCACCTCGATGCGTCAGCCCATCGGCGTCTGTGCGGCCATCGCGCCGTTTAATTTCCCGGCGATGGTGCCGCTCTGGTTCCTGCCGTTTGCTGTGGTGTGTGGGAATACCTTCGTACTGAAACCGTCGGAACAGGTTCCGTTGTCGCAGCAGCGCATGTTCGAACTCCTGGAAAAGTGCGACCTGCCGCCGGGTGTGGTGAACCTCGTCAACGGCGGACGTGAGGTGGCGGAGGCGATCTGCGATCATCCCGGCATCCGTGCGGTTTCG
>JBKJJZ010000471.1:0-32021 GCA_046597705.1 Vicinamibacterales bacterium
ATTGGCCGGACGTTCACCCCAGAAGAGGTCACATCGAACGGTGACCTCGCGGTTATTCTGAGCTACGGGCTGTGGCAAGGCCGTTATGCCGGCGACCCGGGCATCCTCGGACGCTCGATCCTTCTCAACGGCAAGGCGACTCCGGTGGTAGGCGTCATGCCGGATCGCTTCAAGCTGCCCACCGATTTCGTGCAGGACGCAGAGGAACCGACGCTGCTCTGGACGCCCTACCAGATCGAAAAGAACCAACGCGGCAGTCACGGACTGCATGCCGCGGCGCGGTTGAAGGCCGGCGTCACGATGGTGCAGGCCAACGCGGAATTGCTTTCCCTCACAACGACGCTGAAGAAGGAAGGCCTCTATCCGAAAGGCTTCGACTTCTCCGCGCTCATCGTCAGCACCACTGACGAGGCGCTGTCGTCGGTGAGGCAGGCGCTGTGGCTCGTCTTCGGCGCCGTGAGCTGTTTGCTGTTGATCGCGTGCGCCAACGTCGCCAACCTGCTGCTGGTCAGAGCCGAGTCTCGCGCACGGGAACTCGCGGTGCGAAGTGCGCTCGGGGCCAATCGCTTTCGCCTCGTCCGCCAACTGCTTGGCGAGGGCCTCTGGCTCGCGCTGGGCGCGGCCACGCTCGGCGTGGCACTCGCCTACGGCGTGGTTGCCCTTATTACGGTGACTGGCCTTGCCGGCGTGCCTCGGGCGCAGGACATCCGAATCGATGCACCGGTCCTCCTGTTCTCGATAGTGCTGACTGTCCTTACGCTCGTCATCTTCAACCTCGCCCCCGCCCTCCGGGCCGCCCGCGTGGATCTGACGGACTCGCTCAAGGATGGCTCGCAGAGTGCCACTGCCGGCGGCCATCGCCTGCGCCTTCGCCATGCGCTCGTCATCGCCGAGACAGCCATGGCCGTCATCCTGCTCGTAGGCGCGTTGCTGCTGACGCGCAGCCTCTGGCAACTCCAGAAAATCGAGCTGGGTTTTGAGCCGGCCGGCGTGCTGACGATGAGGCTCTCGCTGCCGGCGACGACCTACGACACGCCCGAGAAGGCGCTGGCATTCTACGAGCGTCTGCTTGACGACGCGCGCAGCACTCCCGGGGTGAAAGCTGCAGGCCTGATGCGCATCCTGCCGCTGGCGTCACCCATTGGAGACTGGGGTTTGATTGTGGACGGCTACACGCCGCCACCGGGTGTCGGTAGCCCGGCGGACTGGCAGGTGGCGTCAGACGGCGCACTGGCCGCGATGGGCGAACGGCTCATCTCCGGCCGTGATCTCGCCCCGGCCGACACCCTCGGGGCCCAGGACGTCGCGCTCATCAACGAAGCCATGGCACAGAAGTACTTCGCCGGGCGTGACCCGGTCGGCGGTCGGTTCAAGATGGGCAATCCCAAAGGCCCGTGGATTACCGTGGTCGGGACCGTCGCCAACGTGACGCACAACGGCATCACGAAGATCGTCAAGCCCAAGTTCTACCGGCCAATCAAACAGTGGTCGCAGAGCTTCGTCGGCGGTGGTTCACCTTCGCGCAACACAACGCTGGTGTTGCGCACGGCTGGAGATCCGATGGCGCTCGCCAAGCCCATCCGAGATCGCATTCGCCAAATCGATCCGGAACTGCCGGTGGCCGCCATTCGCACCTTGGAGAATGTTGTCGCAACGTCGATTGCCACCCCGCGACTGACTGGCCAGGTGCTGGTGTTGTTTGCCGGCCTCGCGCTCCTGCTCGCCGGCATTGGAATCTACGGCGTGCTGTCCTATGTCGTGAACCTGCGCCGGCAGGAGATCGGGATTCGCCTGGCAGTGGGCGCGGCCCCTGCACAGGTACGCCGCCAGATCCTGGCCAGCGGTCTGCGCTTGACGATGATCGGGATCGCCGGTGGGCTGGCGCTTTCGGCTCTGGTCACGCCGTCCCTGAAGCCGCTGCTCCATGAGGTGACGCCTACGGATCCGCTGACCTTTGTTTCGGTCGCTGTTGTCCTGCTCGCCGTCTCGACACTCGCATCGCTGGTGCCGGCATGGCGGGCATCACGCGTAGACCCGCGACGGCCCTACGAACGTAGTCACGCTCTTCGGAGGGCGCCTCTTTAGAGGCGCCAACTGCCATGGCTTCCCAGCCACGCCCATTGGTATCAGTCAGCACGCAGCGCGATCATCGGATCGACGCGCGCGGCCCGGATAGCCGGAATCACGGCGGCCAGCAGCCCGGCGAACAGCAGCACCGCGCCGGCACTGGCAAAGACCACCGGGTCGTGCGGCGTGACGGAAAAGAGAAACGACTCGACAAATCCCGCCGCCGCCCACGCTCCTGCCATTCCCAACAGCATCCCGAACAGCATCACCAGTGACGCACGGCCCAACACCATCGCGAGGACGTGCTGCGGCAACGCGCCCAGCGCCATGCGCACGCCGATCTCCTGAGTCTGCTGCGCAACCGTATACGCCATGACGCCATAGATGCCGAGGCTGGCAATGACGATGGCCAGGATGCCGAAGGCGCCGATGAGCAGCATGTTGAAGCGGCGCTGCTCGGTCAAACCGCGCAGGTATTCCTCCATGGATCGTTGGAACACCGGTACGCCGGGCACCGAGGCGAGCACTGCTGCGCGAATTGCTGCCGCGGTGGCGCCCGAGGTGTCAGCAGTCCGAGTCAGGATGGTTGCGCCGATCGACGGCGCTTGCGCCAGCGCGAAATAGACACCGGGGCTGACCGGTACTTCCGGCCCGCGCAGGTGCACGTTGCCGACGATGCCAACCACCACGCGCTCGACGTCATCAACCGAAAGTCGAGAGCCGATCGGATCGACGCCGCTGAAGTATCGGGCGGCGGCCTCTTCGTTCAACACGGCCACCGCTGGTGCACCGATCCCGTCCCGTTCGTCGATCACGCGGCCTCGACGCAGCGGCTGGCGGACGACGTCGAAATAGGCTGGCGACACTTCCTGCACTTGCACCTGATCTTCCACGCTCGAGAATTGTTTCCCACCGACAACGGTCAGGCTTGTCGTCTTGTAGCCGCCCGACAGAGGCGATCCGCCGGCCACCGCCGCTGCCATCTCGACGCCGGGCAGCACTCGCACCCGGGCCATGACCTCCGAAAGCGCCGTCGTCGAACGGTTGCGCGCGTCGGCGAACCCCGCATCGTCGGGCTTCGTGATGCGGGGGTTCATGCCGGTCGCCAGCACTTGACGATGATCGAGCCCGAGATCAATCGTCACAAGGCGAACGAAGCTCGAGACAAAGAGTCCTGCGCCGACCACGAGCATGACCGCGAGCGCGACTTCGGCCACGACCAGGCCGATCCGAAACCGTTGTCGGAAGCGACCGGCGGTGCGTGAGCGTCCGCCCTCGCGAAGGACTGATTGCATGTTGGGACGCGAGAGGTGAACGGCCGGAAGCAGACCGCAGATCAGCCCCGTCACCACGGTGGCTGATGCCGCCACGAACAAGACTCGAAGATCCAGTCCGACGGTGGCCATGCGCGGGAGGTTGCCGGGCATTGACGCGCGCAGCACACCGACAGCCCACAGCGCCACAAGCAGCGCGGCTCCGAAGCCGGCGAGAGAGAGCACCAGGCTTTCAATCAACAAGCCGCGCGCGATGCGCCAGCGGCTGGCGCCGAGTGCGGCGCGCACCATCATTTCGCGCGATCGGCCCGTGGCTCGAACCAGCAGCAGATTGGCGACGTTGGCGCACGCGATGAGCAACACACACGCCACCGCGCCCAGCAGCAACGTCATCCAGCCGCGCGTGCGTCCTACCGCGGCTTCGTGCAGTGATTCTGCCGCCCACGTCTGGTCTTCAAACCAGTCTGGATACTTCGTTTCCAGCACCGAGGTAATGCGTGCCATCTCGGATCGCGCCTGATCCAGCGTGACGCCGTCCTTGAGCCTGCCAATCACTCGAAGGTTGTAGTTGCGGCCGGTCAGAGCCCGATTCCGAATCCGCTCACGCGCGGGCACCACGTAGGGCGCCACAATGTCGGTCGGCTTCAACGCGGTGACCGGGTACGCGAACTCCGGGGGCAGGACGCGGATGATCTGCCATGCCCCGCTGTCAAACGTGATTGACTTGCCCACGATGGTGGGGTCGGCGTCGAATCTGCGGCGCCAGAGCGTGTCGCTAATCAGCAGCACGTGATCGCGCCCCTCAACTTCGTTTTCCTTTGTGAACGTCTGCCCACGCTGCGGGCGCACGCGCAGGACATCAAACACATTGGCGGTGGCGCGGATCGCGCTGATGTTCTCGGGCTCACCGCTGTCCCGAATGACAAAGTCCAGGCTCCCCCGGCTGGCGGCCAGTGAACTGAAGACCGTCTGCATCTGAAGCCAGTCGAGGTAGTTCGGCGCCGCCACCGAACCCACTGACCCACTCTGCGGCAGGCGTTCCTTGTCGTTCTCACCCACCGCCACGATCCGATCGGCATCCTCGAACGGCAAGCCTCGGAGCAATACCGCGTCCACAACAGAGAAGATTGCCGTGCTCGCCCCGATGCCAAGTGCGAGAACGAGGACAGCCACGAAGGTGAACCCGGGCGTGGCCCGAAGCGAACGTATGGACAGGCGCACGTCCTGCCAGGCGCCGTCCATCAGGCGGCCAGAGCGTTCCTGCACCACTCCGGTGCTGGCTTCACGTCGCAATGCGCGGACGAGGCCCACCGCCGCGGCCACGGACCAGGGCCAGCCGGCGTAGCGGCCCGTGGCTCTCCGACGCGCCAGTTCCTCGTAGAGGTCGCCTTCGAGTGACTCGCGCCATTCGGGGGGCGCAAAGCGGCTGATGATCCAGCGTGCGGCCCTCATCGATCGCCTCGCACCGGCACGCTTTGTCTCATGCGCGCCACGGCGGACTCGGCCGCCGCCAGCGCCTTGCGGCCTAGCGGCGTCAGTTTGAAGCACCGCTTGGCCTTTCCCCCACGCTCGGCCGTCGGCTCGCCCATCCACGAAGACACGAATCCTTTTCGATCGAGTCGGTCGAGCGTGACGTATACGCTGCCGCGCGCCAGCGCGATGCCCGTCCGCGTCTCGATCTCATCGCGGATCGAGACGGCGTACGCTTCCTCAGGCTGGTGCATCACCGCCAGCAGCACCAACTGTTCGAGTTCACCCAGGAGACCCTTCTCTGAAAAAGACGACATTTGCGACATTATGACGCCACTGCACGTCAACTGGTTAGTGACGCGCCTGTTAAGATTGGTCGTCTTGTCGAGTCCAGTCGTTACAGCCGCCAATGGGGCGCCAGAACCGCCGCGCAGCTGGGCAGGACGCGTCGGCGGGGCACTGACCCACCGCGATTTCCGCCTCGTGTGGTTCGCCGCGCTGGGCTCCACTATCGGCACCTGGATGCAGAAGTTCGCCCAGAGTCTGCTGGTGCTGGACCTGACCAACTCGAACTTCTACCTGGGCCTCGACGACTTTCTGTCGCAGTTGCCGATTCTGCTGTTCATCCTCATCGGCGGTGTCATTGCCGACCGGGCAGACCGCCGGCGGCTGCTGACCGGCTCGCAGTTGGTGCAGGCCTTTTCCGCGTTCGCCCTGGCGGCGCTGGTCTTTTCTGGCCGGATCACGATCGGCCACGTCCTGGCGCTTTCATTTATTTCAGGTCTGGGCCAGGCGTTTGGCGGGCCGGCCTATCAGTCCCTGCTGCCGTCCCTGGTCCCGCGGCGCGACTTGCCGAATGCCATCGCGTTGAACTCCACGCAGTTCAACCTGTCACGCATCCTGGGCCCGATGGGCGGGTCGGCCGTGCTCATCTCGCTTGGAACGGCGGCGTGTTTCTTTCTGAATGGCCTGTCGTTCTTCCTGGTGGTCATTGCGCTGATGATGATCAAGCCGCCCGCTCCGCTGGTCCAGACCGGACCGCGCCGCGACATCATGACGGACCTGCGTCACGGGTTGTCGTATGTGCGCAGCCAGCGCCTGATCATGACGCTCATCGTGCTCGTCGTCATCAGCATGTTCCTGGCGATGCCGATCGTCACGTTCCTGCCCACGGTTGCGCGAACCGTGCTGGCGGATGCCGGCGGCACGGCCGAAACGCGGTTGTTCTTTCTGATGGGTTGTCAGGGGCTGGGCGCGGTGACGGCCGCGCTCCTGATCGGGACGGTGGGCGGCCGGTTCCAGCACATGGGCCGCACACTGCTCGTCGTACAAATGCTGATGGGCATTGTCATCATGGCCTTCGGCGCATCCACGAACCCCCTGCTCTGCTACGTCCTCATCTTCATCGGTGGCATGGCCTTCATGGCGTTGTTCTCGATGAGCTTTTCCATTGTTCAACTCGCCGTTCCCGAAGAGTTGCGCGGACGCGTGGTCAGCATCTACATGGTGGCGCTGCGGGGTGGCGGCCCGCTGGGCGCATTGGTCTCGGGCTACTTCGCCGACGTCTACTCCGCGCCCACCGTCATGATGGTGAACGGTGGGCTGCTGGCGCTCATCACGCTGGGCGTCATCGTGTCGGGCAAGGGGTCGAGCCTCAAGACGCTATAGCCGGGCGTGTTGGGACGTAGGGCGTCCCTTCAGGGGCGCCACGATGCGCGGCTCGCCGACGCCGCGCCACCCCGGCGGGTATCGCCGGTCGGAATACAATGCCAAGCGTGACGCGGATTCTAGTGGTCGAAGACAATCGGGACATCGCGGATCTCATCGCGCACTATCTGAAGGGCGCGGGATACGAAACCACCATGACCGCGAACGGCAGCGAGGGGCTGCGCGCGGCTCGCGCGACACCTCCAGATGCCATCATCCTGGACTTGATGCTGCCCGGGCTGGACGGCCTGCACGTCTGTCAGGCGCTTCGGGCCGACCCCAAGACGGCAGCCATCCCCATCATCATGCTGACCGCGCGCGGCGAAGAGTCGGACCGCATTCGCGGCCTGGAATTCGGCGCCGACGACTATGTCACGAAGCCGTTCAGCCCCAAGGAACTCGTCGCCCGCGTGGGCGCGCTGCTGCGCCGGGTGCAGCGGCCCGTGGCGCCAGGCAAGATTCTGACGCACGGCCCGCTGACCATCGATGTGGATAAACATGTGGTGCAGATCGCAGGCGAGACGATCCGGCTGACCGCAAAAGAGTTCCTTCTGCTGCAGTACCTGATCGAACATCGCGGCCGCGTGTTATCGCGCGACCAGCTGCTGACCGACGTGTGGAGCTATCAATACACGGGCGGCACCCGCACGGTGGATGTGCACATCCGTCGTCTTCGCGAGAAGGTTCCCTGGCTCGGCACCGCCATCACCACGGTCAAACAGTTTGGCTACAAACTGGAAGACCCCGCGCCTGCATCGTGAATTTCAGGACACGGACTTTTCTTGCGATGCTCATCGCCAGTGCGATGGCATTGGCCGCATCCACGGCGCTTGTGTCTGCGTCGCTGCGCAGAAACATGCTGGCGGAAATCGAAGGCTCTCTCCTGCGCCAGGTTCGGCTTGCCGCCGAACTGCTGTCCGACCGCGGCACGCTGGCGGATCCGGATGCCGAGGCCGCCATCATCAGCCGGCTCATCGAATCGCGTGTGACCTTTATCCGCGCCGACGGCGTGGTGATTGGCGATTCCGAAGTGGACAGCACCGCGCTCGACAGCGTGGATAACCACTTGATGCGCGAGGAAGTCCAGGAAGCCTTGACGGCAGGCGTCGGTGCCGCGGTGCGCCAAAGCCGCACGACCGGCGAAGAAACCATGTACGCAGCCGCGGTGGTGCGCAATGGTCCCATCGCATTTGTGCGCGTCGGCCTGCCGCTGACTTCGGTGCAGCAACACCTGGCCTCGGCCCGCCGCCTGGCATGGGGCGGCCTGGCCGCGGGGCTGTTGGCCGCGCTCCTCATCACCTGGGCCACCTCCACCTGGCTGAGCCGGCGCGTGCAGGCGATCGCCGCGCTGTCGGCGCGTTATCGCGCGGGTGACTTCACTCGGCCAACCACGGACTTCGGCCGCGATGAAATCGGCACAGTGGCCCGAGTCCTTGATGACACTGCGCGAGAGCTGGGCTCGCGCCTCACCGAGGTGGCCCGTGAGCGCGCGCATATGGACGCGGTCCTGCAAGGCATGGTGGAAGGCGCGGTCCTGGTCAATCGCCAGGGCAAGCTCCTCATCACGAACCCGGCGGTGCGCGCCATGTTGCGCCTGCCCGACAACGCGGAAGGACGACACTTTCTGGAAGTGGTGCGCCATCCCGACGTTGCCGCCCAGCTCACAGCCGCACTGACGGGCGCCCGCCCTGCTCCGGCCGAAGTCCAGCTCGACTCCGAGGCGCGCCGCTCGTTTGTGGCGCGCGCGGTTCCGGTCGAATCCGATCGCGGCGGCGGCCACCGAGACGGGGGCGCGGTACTTGTCCTGCACGACGTGACCGAGATGCGCCAGGCAGACATGGTCCGTCGCGACTTTGTGGCCAACGTCTCGCATGAATTGCGTACGCCGCTCACGGCCATCCGAGGCTACGTCGAAGCGCTCACGGACGCACCGGGCGACCCCGCACTTGCCGAGAAATTCCTCGCCATCATTTCGCGCCATGCCGCCAGAATGGACCGTCTGGTGACCGACCTTCTTCGGCTGGCGCGGCTCGACGCCCGGCAGGAAACACTTCAACCTATCAGCACGCCGGTCATCAATCTGCTCGCAAACGTCGTCGCTGAAATGGCTGGCGCCATCGAGCCTCGCCGTTTGCTCGTCAAGACCTCTGTGGCCGACGATGCCCAGGAGGCGCACGGGGACCCCGCAAAACTCCACGACGTACTGCGCAACCTCCTGGAAAACGCGATCAACTACAGTCCGGACGATGGTGAGATCACGATCGCAGCCACACGTGCGGAAGGCGCAATCGAGATTGCCGTAAGCGACCGTGGTCCCGGGATTCCCGACGCAGATCTGTCGCGGATTTTCGAGCGCTTCTACCGAGTGGACCGCTCGCGCACCCGCGATCCCGGCGGCACCGGCCTGGGCCTCTCCATCGTCAAGCACCTGGTGGAACTGCACGGCGGACGAGTCACTGCACGGAACCGGGAAGGCGGTGGTGCCCGTTTCGTTGTGTGGTTGCCTCATGCCTCTGGTAACGCCGCGGTCTGACACGAGCGATGGATCCGATCCTCGTCGGCTACATCTCGCTCACGGCGGCGCTTGTGATTACTCCAGGCGCAACGACCGCCGTGGTGGTTCGCAACACGCTCGCCTCCGGTTGGCGCGGTGGGATCGCGGCTGCCACCGGTGCAGCGCTCGGGAACACCACGCATGCGACAGCCGCCGGACTTGGACTCGCGGTGTTTGTGGCCCGGGTGCCCATCCTGCTCGTCGCGATCAAAATCGCAGGCGGGCTGTATCTCGCGTGGCTGGGCCTGGCCAGCGTCCGGAGAATCATCGCCGGCCGGGCATTGCCAATCTCAGGTGCGATCATCTCCGGCCGGGACAGCATCGCCCAGCATCACGCGGTTCGCGAAGGGCTCACCGTGAATCTGCTCAATCCCGCGATCGCAACTTTTTATCTGGCCGTGGTCCCCACCTTCCTGCCGGCTGGAGCGCCGCACAGCTACTACGTGGAGCTGGCCGCGATTCATGTCGGCCTGGCATTCCTGTGCCACGGCATCTGGGCCTTCGGGATGGATCGGTTACGGCATGTGCTCGCCCACCCCGTGGCGCGTCTCGCACTCGAGGGACTCACCGCGGCGGCGCTGTTGTTCCTGGCGGGACGAGTAGTGATGTCGGTCGCTTGGCGCCCCTGAAGGGACGCCCTACGCAATCGGCGCCCCTGAAGGGACGCCCTACGTACCCTAAAGTCCGGGCTTGAAGAAGTGGATGAGGTAGAAGCTGATGGCGCCGATGGCTGCCGATGCGGGGATGGTCAGGAGCCACGCCCAGACGATCTGCCGCGCCACGCCCCAGCGGACCGCCGAGAGCCGCCGCGTCGCGCCGACGCCCACGATCGCGCCAGTGATCGTGTGCGTCGTGCTGATGCCGACGCCAAGCCACGTCGCGATCCCGATCGCCACAGCCGCACCGGTCTCAGCGGCAAAGCCACCCATCGGCTGCAGCTTCGTGATCTTCGATCCCATCGTCTTGATAATGCGCCAGCCACCTGTCAGCGTTCCCAGTCCGATGGCCCCGTGGGCGGCCATGATGACCCAGAACGGCACGATGAAGTCGGTGAGGTATCCGCCAGTGACCAGGGCACCCGTGATAATGCCCATCGTTTTCTGTGCGTCGTTGGCGCCATGCATCAGGCTGAAGGCAGCCGCGGACACCAATTGCAATCGTCGGAACCAGCGATTGATGCGCGTGGGAGCGGAGTCCCGGAACGCCCAGAAGATGCCGGTCATCAGCGCCAGGCCAACCACCAAACCGATCATGGGCGCAACAACGATAAACACCAGCGTCTTGGTCCAGCCGGAGTAGATGATGGCGACCAATCCGGCCTTTGCGACAGCCGCGCCGGCATAACCACCGAACAGCGCATGCGACGAACTGGTCGGCAGGCCCCAGTACCACGTGATGAGATTCCAGACGATGGCGCCGGTCAACCCCGCCAGGATCACGCCGTAGGTAACCACGTCGAGATCGACCATCCCTTTGCCGACCGTCTTGGCTACGGCGGTGCCGAAGAAGAATGCCGCGATGAAATTGAAGAACGCTGCCCAGAGTACGGCCTGGCCCGGCGAAAGGACACGTGTCGAAACGACGGTGGCAATCGAGTTCGCTGCGTCGTGAAATCCGTTGATGTAATCGAACACCAGCGCGAAGCCCACCACAACGACGATCAGTACGAACGCCGGATCCATGATCGCGCTACCCGTGCTTCACAACGATGCTCTCGATGACGTTGGCCACGTCTTCGCAGCGGTCGGTAATCTGTTCGAGCACGTCCAGCAGGTCCTTGGATTTGATGATGGTGATGGGATCCGTTTCGGTCTTGAAGAGGGTTTGAATTGCCACTTGGTACGCGCGATCGGCTTCATTCTCGAGCCGGTTGATTTCGACGGCGTGGGGCTGAATCGGCGACTTGTTCGACAGGGCCTCCATCGCGGCATGCAGTCGATCCGCCGAGTGCGTGACGATGTGCGCCAGTTCCCTTGCGCCTTTGGGCGTGACCACGATGGCGTAGATGCGCACCAGGCCGGCCGCCGCGTCTATGGCATCCATCACATTGTCCAGGGACGTCGCCATCTCGTAGAGATCTTCCCGATCGAAGGGCGTGATGAATGTGCGGTGCAGGCGCTGGATGGTGTCGTGTGTCAGCGTGTCGCACCGGTGCTCGGCATCGCGGATGACGTCGACCATCGCGTCGTTGGGTGGATCGACCGAGAACATCTCCTTCAGATGCACGGCGGCGGCCTTGATCTCGCCGGTCGTCTCCATGAAGAGCGTAAAGAAGTGGACTTCTTTGGGAAGCAAACTGAAAGTAAATGCCACGGTCCCCCCGGACTGCCGGACCGCCACTGTGACCGGCCAGCACCTGCATTGTAACAGCCGTGTAACGTCACAAATTGCACAGTCGTAACGCTGAATTAACCGTTTCGACATGCCAGCGAAACCCGGTGTTTCTATGCTGCCGCTGGATGTTTCTGATGCCAGCACCTGCAGCGACACGAATTCTGGTAGTAGAAGACGAGGCCGACATCGCCGAGCTGATCAAGCACGCGCTGGAGCGTTCCGGCGACGTGGTGGTCAGTGTCGTCGCGAGCGGCGACGCCGCATTGAGTTCGGTGTCTGAACGGATTCCGGACTTGATGCTGCTGGACCTCAACCTGCCGGTGTTGAGCGGCATGGACGTGTGCCGGCTGCTGCGCGCGAAGCCCGCCACGGCCACACTGCCGATCATCATGTTGACGGCGCGAACGGACGAGGCCGACCGGGTCTCGGGCCTGGATTTGGGCGCCGATGACTACATCACGAAGCCCTTCAGTATTCGCGAGCTTGCCGCACGGGTGCGCGCGGTCCTGCGTCGCGAGCGGACCGGTGGCGAGCCCACATCGAAGGTCTACAGGGGCGACAAGTTGTTCGCCGACTTCGACGCGGTCTCCGTCACCGTCGAGGGAGAACCCATCCGGTTGACGCGGCGCGAGTTCGAACTCCTGAAGTTCCTTGTCGAGAACCGCAATCGCGTCCTCTCGCGCAACCGGCTGCTCGAGCGTGTGTGGGGGTACGACCACTACGTGGAGACGCGTTCGGTCGATGTGCACGTCGGACGACTCCGGCAGAAACTGCGGGCCGCCGGCTCACAGATCGAGACGGTGGTTGGTCTGGGCTATCGGTTCGCCGGATAGAATCCGTCACTCCCACGTCAGTGAATTTACCCGCGCGAAACCTGCCGGAGACATCAAGGTAACAGGCGGGCCATAGCCTTCAGAGGTCACGCGGGGACATTCCCGCCAGGAGGCTCTCAGGCATGTATCGCACCTCTATCTTCGGCCGCACACTCACATTGGCGTTGTGCACCATCCTCACACTCGTCTTTTCCGCGTCGGCGCTGGCGCAGGGTTTGTATTACAAGGAAATTGAAAAAGACGGTCGCATTTACGTCTTCAACGTGGCGGCCAACGCAGAGCGCTTCGACAAGACCGGCGAGATGGGCATTGGCATCACGAAGCCCGGGGTTGGCCCACAGGGTGAAACGGTTGTCGGTGACAACGAGCGTGCTCTGCAGCTCTACTTCTTCAAGCACGGCATCTCGGAAGCGGTCGCGGACCCGGTGGCTCCGGTCCAAACGGTTGTGTGGCGCGATGGCAAAACGCGGATCACGACCGACAACGCCTATCTGGAGATCTCGAGCCGCGTGCAGGTCCGGTTCACACACGAGATGCCCGACGACAATACCCAGCTGGCGGGTACGGCCGCGAAGGGCGACATGAAGCCGTCGTTCAGAATCCGCCGCGCCAAATTCAAGCTGGAGGGCTGGTTCATCAAGCCATGGCTGACCTATGAGACGCAGGTCAACTTCCCGGCGGTGACCGGATCGAACGTCGGCGCGCTTCTTGAGGACGCGGCGTTTGACGTGGACCTTTCGAAGGGCAAAGGCACCTTCCGGGTGCATGCGGGCCAGTTCAAACCCGCCTACGGAGCGCAGGAGATGACGTCCTCAGGCAGCCAGATGTTCGTGGACCGCGCGCTCGTGAGCAACACCTTCTTCAGGGGTCGCGAGACCGGCGTTGCGATTTGGGGCGCCACTCCGAACAACAAGATCGAATGGCGCGTCGGGGCGTCGAACGGCAACAGCATGACCCGCACGACCAACGATAACGCCAAGTTGCAGTACAACGCGCGAATCATGTGGCAGCCCAACGGCAGCCAGGTGCTCAATCAGCGTGCCTGGGTCACGGGCGCCCTCTACTCCGAGAGCGACTTCGAGTCTACGACGGTGCCGATTTACGCGGTGGCGGTCAACTGGGAGAACCAGAACAACTTCAACGCGACGGCCGGCAACGACCAGAAATGGAATGCCTACAGCTTTGACGGCATCTATAAGTTCAAAGGCTTCATGGCGAACGGCATGTATACGCTGGCGAAGCGCACACCGGAAACGGGAGCGAAGTTTGACGCCAACGGCTACTACGTCCAGGCGGGCCAGCTCTTCAGCCGACGCCGGATCGAGCTCGCGGTCCGCTACGCGGTGTCGGACCCCAGCGACCTGATCGACAAGAACAACCAGACCGAGATCCGCGGCTCGCTGAGCTACTACTACGCGCGCCACGGTTTGAAATGGCAGACGGACTTCGGACAGGTAAAAACGCAGACCGGCACCTCAGCCCCCACTGTCAAGCTCTTTGAGGTCCGGTCGCAACTTCAGTTCATTTTTTAGGCCTTTCGCAGCCTGCGGACGGCGAAGTTACAGACATTTAACAAGGGCGAAACGCGCCCGCTTGGCAGGGCCGGTATTCTCGAAAAGCAGGATACCGGCCACGAATGGAGAACAGAGTGATGAAACGCATAGCAATCGCAGTGGCGGCCGTCGTTGCCGTCGGGGCCAGTTCGGTACTTCTCAACGGTCAGGCCCAGCAGGTGGATCCGGGCCTGCAGTCATACCAGCGCACCAGCGGCGTCTCGGGCAGCCTGAACAGCGTGGGTTCGGACACGATGAACAACATGATGACGCTCTGGGCGGAGGGCTTTCGGAAGTTCTACCCCAGCGTCAAGATTCAGGTGGAGGGCAAGGGATCCTCAACCGCTCCGGCAGCTCTGATTGCTGGCACCGCCCAGTTTGGTCCGATGTCGCGCCAGATGCGCACCACCGAAATCGATCAGTTCGAGGCCAAGTATGGCTACAAGCCCACCGAGCTCAAGACCAGCTACGACGCCCTCGCGGTGTACGTGAGCAAGGACAACCCGATTGAGAAGCTGACGTTGGCGCAGGTCGAAGCCAT
This sequence comes from Vicinamibacterales bacterium, assembly GCA_046597705.1. GTDB lineage: Bacteria > Acidobacteriota > Vicinamibacteria > Vicinamibacterales > SCN-69-37 > SYFT01. The sequence continues at coordinate 14,334 of JBKJJZ010000471.1, forward strand.
CTTCGGCAAGACCCGGAAGCGCGGCTACAAGGAGAACATCACGACGTGGGGCCAGCTCGGGCTCACGGGCGACTGGGCCAAGCGGCCCATCAGTCTGTATGGACGCAACTCGGCCAGCGGCACCTACGGCTTCTTCAAGGAGCACACGTTGAAGAACGGTGACTTCAAGGACACCGTCAAGGAACAGCCGGGATCCGCGTCGGTCGTACAGGGCGTGACGGAGGATCGGTTCGGGATCGGCTACAGCGGCATCGGCTACAAGACCTCGGGTGTCAAGGCCGTCCCACTCGCAGAAACCACCGCCGGTCCGTACTCGAACGGCAGCTACGAGGACGTGACCAGCGGCAAATATCCGCTGTGGCGCTTTCTCTACATCTACATCAATAAGGCGCCAAGCCGCGCCCTGGAACCGCTGGTCGCCGAGTTCGTGAAACTGATGCTGAGCAAGGAAGGCCAGGAGGCGGTCGTCAAGGACGGCTACATGCCTCTGCCGGCGAAGATCGCGCAGGCCGAAGCGGCGAAGGTCGCGAAGTAGTGACGCGGCCGGTGCCTGGCGCCGGACGTGAGTGTTCAGGGGCCGGCGGCCGTATGTGCCGCCGGCCCGTTCGTGTCTGAGCCCGTTCGAACGTGAAACTGACACCTATGGATTCGTCCGCCCTTTCCGTCCGCAGCCATATGGCCGCCGCCAAGAAGCGGATCGGCCGGCTCAAACGCATCGACCGCGCGGCAGTGTTTGTAATCACGATGGGCGGCATCGCGGTTGTCGTCGCCGTCCTTGGCATTCTGGTGTTCGTCGCCGCGGAAGCCTTTCCACTCTTCACGTCCGCCAGGCTGACCTCCATCGGGGATGTCCGCGTCCCCATAGACCTTCAACCTGACCAGGCCGAACAGATGCGGGCCGTCGGCATTGACGAGTACCGCAAATACGTTTACGCGGTGGAACCCGTGGGCCGTGTCGTCTTCCACACATTCGACTCCGGCGAACTGGCCAGCGAGTTTCCAGTGCCCGGCCTGGGCACGGCAACGGTCACATCATCCTCGCGCAGTGTCACCGGCCACTTCGTCGCGGCGGGTCTCAGTGATGGCCGCGTCTCATTGATGCAGGTGCGCTATCTGCCGCAGTACGAAGGCGAGGTCCTGAAGGACCTGACCATTGAAGTCCTCGACCGCGGTGCGGTGGCGCTCGACAACACCGGGCGCCCGGTACGCCAGGTAACCTATCTCGAGCAGGATGAACAGAAATTCGTGGCCGGCATTGCCGCCGACGACGAAGTGGCGTATTGGTGGACCGGCAGTGACGGCGCCGAGAATCGCGCGTCGCTCAGGGTGGACGCGCCTGACCGGGTGACGCACGTTCGGCTGGGGCGCAATGGCTCGCTTCTTGCGGGCACCGACCACGGTCGCGTGTATCACTGGGTCCTTCAACCCGAGCTTCGCCGCGCTGACATCTCCCCCGTCAGTACGACAGCCATTACCGCGCTGGAATGGATGCTGGGCGGTAACTCATGGGTGGCTGCCGCGGCCGATGGCAGTTTGACGGGCTGGCTGAACGCGCCCTTCGGCAACGGGAACGAAGCCGTGATGGCAAAGGCCCACACGTTCGAGCCGCAAAAAACGCCGGTGGTGGCCATGGCGCTTTCCGGCCGCGAGCGAAGCTTTGCCACCGTGGGCCGGGACGGTGCCATCGTCCTGCGTCACCAGACTTCAGAGCGCATCCTTGCCGTCCTGCCGCCCGCTGGTGCCGTCAGCGCGGTGCTCATCACACCAAAGGCCGACGGCCTCTTGACGCTGGGCTCCGGAGTGCTCCAGCGCTTCGTGTTGGACAACCCGCACCCTGAGACCAGTTGGAAAACGCTCTTCGGTAAAGTCTGGTACGAGGGTTATGCCAAGCCCGAATACGTCTGGCAGTCAACCGCGGCCACCGACGACGTGGAGACGAAGTTCAGTCTGGTGCCGCTGATTTTTGGCACGATCAAAGGCACGCTTTACGCGATGCTCTTCGCGGTGCCGCTCGCGGTCCTGGCTGCGCTCTATACCTCGCAGTTCATGGACCCCATCTACCGCTCGAAGGTCAAGCCCACGGTCGAAATCATGGCCGCGCTGCCAAGCGTGGTCATCGGCTTTCTGGCCGGTCTGTATCTGGCATCGGTGGTTGAAAAGAACCTCGTGGCCGTTCTGATGATGCTGCCGCTCCTGCCGCTGGCCGGCACCGCAGGCATTTTCTTATGGCGACTGCTCCCCCGCCGGGTCGTGGGCGGTCTCAGAGCGGGTAGTGAACTGCTCATGATCATTCCGCTACTACTGGCCGCCGTGGGGGTCTCGTTGGCGGCTGGACCCAGCGTCGAGAACTGGCTGTTCGCCGGTGACGCGCGCCTCTGGCTCACGAGCGCGCTGGGCCTGACCTACGATCAGCGCAACTGTCTGGTGGTCGGCCTCGCGATGGGTTTCGCAGTCATCCCCATCATCTTCACGATTTCCGAGGACGCGTTTTCCGCCGTACCTTCCAGCCTGACGGCCGCGTCACTCGCGCTTGGCGCCAGCCGGTGGCAGACCGCAGCGCTTGTCGTACTGCCCACGGCCAGCCCCGGTATCTTCTCGGCGGTCATGGTGGGCTTCGGGCGCGCTGTGGGCGAAACGATGATCGTGCTGATGGCGACGGGCAACACGCCGGTCATGGACTGGTCGATCTTCAACGGCATCAGGACGCTCTCTGCGAACATCGCCGTGGAAATTCCCGAAGCGCCACACGCCAGCACCTTGTATCGCACCCTGTTTCTGGCGGCTGCCCTTCTCTTTGTCATGACGTTCGTGATTAACACCGTGGCTGAAGTCATCCGTCAGCGCCTGCGCGAAAGGTACCGGGCCGTCTGATGGCAGGCAAACCCGATCCAATGCGCCGCGGGGATTCCGCGATCTGGCTTGCCGGCAGCGGCCTTGGCATCTGCCTCATCATGATCGGGGGCATGATCAGCTTGATCCTGGCGAATGGCCTCGGGTTCTTCTGGCCGAAGGCGCTCACAGAGCTGACCCTGACCGATGGCACCGTGCTGATGGGCGAGATTGCGAATCGCGAACCCATTCCCAAGCCCGGCACGCCTGACCACCTGAAGCACTTTCGCATTCAGCTCAAACTGGGCAACCGTGACCTGACTGGCGCGGACTACCGGTGGGTCGAGGAAGATTCCATCCAGGCCCGGAGCTATCCGACCGATGCCCTTTACATAGAGCGGCGCGAGTACGGGCCCTTCATCGGCCGGGCGACTGCACTCACCGACGGGACGCAAGCGATCGCGTCCGGCAGTGGCGATGTTCGCGGGCGGCTTCCTGAGTTGGTCAGGAAGGCCACTGCGGACCGGGCCGCCATACGGTCGATCGAGCGGAATGAACTCGGAGGCGTGAACTACCAGATCGAGCAGAACCGTTTGGCGGTGCGGCGTCTGGACCTGGACGCGCAGCGGAAACCCGGCCTGGACGTGACGTCACAGAAGGCCGCTCTCGAGCAGGAAAGCGCGGCTCTGCAGGCCGAGTATGCGCGCCTCGAAGAGCGGCTGGCGCAAGTATCCAACGAAGCCTCGCGGGTGCGCGTTACGCTCCGTGCGGCAGACGGCGCCGAAAAAGAACTTGCCGCTCTGGACCTGTTTCGCATCTACCCTGCCAACGAAATCGGCACGTGGCAGCGGATGCAGGTGTACGGCAGCCGGCTCTGGGAATTCCTGAGCGGCGACCCGCGTGAATCAAACACTGAAGGCGGCATCCTGCCGGCGATCTTCGGCACGGTCATGATGGTGCTGCTCATGAGCGTCCTGGCGGTGCCCTTTGGCGTGCTCGCCGCGCTCTACCTCCGCGAATACGCGCGACAGGGGCTGTTCGTGCGTTTGGTTCGAATCGCGGTCAACAACCTCGCCGGCGTGCCCTCCATCGTCTTCGGTGTATTCGGGTTGGGATTTTTCGTCTATACCGTCGGCGGCACGATCGACAATCTGTTCTTCGCCGAGTCGTTGCCAGCCCCTACGTTTGGCACGGGCGGCATTCTGTGGGCGTCGCTCACGCTGGGTCTGCTGACCGTCCCGGTGGTCATCGTGGCCACCGAGGAGGCGCTGCAGGCCGTGCCACGCTCCATGCGAGAAGCGTCACTGGCGACGGGCGCCACCACCTTCCAGACGCTCATGCGAGTAGTTCTGCCCAGCGCGGCGCCGGGCATCCTGACGGGCCTGATTCTTGCCATGGCTCGCGGCGCAGGCGAAGTGGCTCCCTTGATGATTACCGGCGTCGTGAAACTGGCACCCGACCTTCCGCTCGACGGCTACTTTCCATTCGTTCACCTCGAACGCAAGTTCATGCACCTGGGCTTTCACATCTACGACGTGGGCTTCCAGAGCCCCAATGTCGAAGCCGCGATTCCGATGGTTTATGCCACGTCGATTCTGTTGCTCGTCGTCGTCCTGCTGCTCAACCTGACAGCGATCGTGGTGCGCGGCCGGCTGCGGCGCAAGTACATGACGTCGGCGTTCTAGGAACACATGACGATTTCAGAACCTTCCTCGTCTGTCCCTGTGGAGCCGTCCGGTGATCATCGGCTTCGACTGAAGACCGACGTCACGTTCGCGCGCCCCGCCGCCGCACAGGATGGCGCGATCGAGATTGATATCAGGAACGCCAACGTCTGGTACGGAGAGAAACAGGCGATCTTCGATGTCTCCCTGCAGTTGCCTGCCAAGCAAGTCACGGCATTCATCGGGCCGTCCGGCTGCGGCAAATCCACACTGCTGCGCTGTCTCAATCGCATGAACGATCTGATCGACGGCGTGAAAATCACCGGCGAATTTGTGATTGACGGCGCCAACATCTACGCCCCGAAGACCGACGTCATCGATGTGCGGCGGCGCATCGGCATGGTGTTTCAAAAGTCCAATCCCCTGCCCAAGTCGATCTACGAAAACGTCGTTTACGGCCTGCGCGTGGCGGGGATTAAGGACAAGCGAGTGCTGGACGCCGCGTTCGAGCGCGCGCTCAAAGGTGCCGCGCTGTGGGACGAGGCGAAGGATCGCGCCGACACCAGCGGGCTATCGCTCTCAGGAGGACAGCAGCAGCGGCTCTGCATCGCGCGAGCCATCGCCACCGAGCCCGAGATCATCCTCATGGACGAGCCCTGTTCTGCGCTCGACCCGATCGCTACCCAGAAGATCGAGGAACTGATTCAGGATCTCAAGGCTGAATACACGATTGTCATCGTGACGCACAACCTGCAACAGGCCGCGCGCGCGTCGGACCAGACCGCGTTCTTCTGGATGGGCAAGTTGATCGAATTTTCGAACACGGCCGAAATGTTCACGAGCCCGAAGTCAACGCACACCGAGGACTACATTACGGGGCGATTCGGGTAATTGTCGCCTCATTGCCTCATTGCCTCAGTGCCTCATTGCCTCATTGCCCAATTCTACTGGTGTCTGACATCCTTCGCCGTGACCATGAAGATGACGTCCTCGGCGATGTTGGTCGCATGATCGCCGACTCGCTCGAGGTGGCGCGAAATCAAAATGAGATCGATCGCCGCCTCAATCGTGGCCTGGTCGTTCAACATGAACGTCAGCAGGTCGCGAAAGACCTGACTTTTGATCGCGTCGAGCGTGTCGTCGGCGGTCAACACAGCATGAGCCAGGTCGAGGTCGCGCCGCACGAATGAATCCAGCGCGTCGCGGAGCATGGTCTGTGCGAGCGTGGCCATGCGGGGAATATCAATCAGTTCCTTGACTGGGGGGTGCTGCAGGTAGCGCTGCCCTGCCTCGGTGATATTCACCGCCAGGTCCCCCACGCGTTCGAGGTCAGTGTTGATCTTGACGGCGGCCACGATTGACCGCAGGTCCACGGCCATCGGCTGATGCAGCGCCAGGAGTTTGACGCAACGGTCATCGATCTCGACGTGGAGTCTGTTGATATCAGCGTCTCCACCAAGCACCCAATCGATGGCGGCCAAATCGCGCTCCACAATGCCTTTGACCGCCAACTGGAGTCGATCCTCCGCGAGGCCGCCCATTTCGAGCAGGCGCCGCTTCAATTCGTCGAGTTCTTCCTGAAAATGCCGGGCGTGAGTTTCCATGATCCTGTTCCCGCAGATTAGCCGAACCGGCCTGTCACGTAGTCTTCGGTCAACTTCTGGACCGGGGCGGTAAACATCTTCTCGGTCGGTCCCTGCTCCAGCAATTGCCCGAGCCAGAAGAAGGCCGTCGTGTCCGAGACGCGCGCCGCTTGCTGCATGTTATGCGTCACGATCACGATCGTGTAGTCCTTTTTGAGCTGATACACCAACTCCTCAATCCGCTGCGTGGCAATCGGGTCCAGCGCGGATGCGGGTTCGTCCATCAGCAGGATGGCCGGCCGGGTCGCCAGCGCCCGGGCGATACAGAGCCGCTGCTGCTGGCCTCCTGAAAGCCCCAGTGCCGACGTGTGAAGCCGGTCCTTGACTTCGTCCCAGATCGCAGCAGCCTGGAGACTCTCCTCCACGCGATTTGCCAGCTCGGTGCGCGTGCCGGCGAGGCCATTGACGCGAAGGCCATAGGCCACGTTCTCAAAGATCGATTTTGGGAACGGATTCGATTTCTGGAACACCATCCCGACTCGACGGCGCAGCTTCACAACGTCGGCAGTGACGCCATAGATGTCTTCCCCCTCGATCCGGACCGAGCCGGTGAGTCTTGTGCCGGAGACGACGTCGTTCATGCGATTCAAAGTCCGCAGGAACGTGCTCTTTCCGCAGCCGGAGGGACCGATGAAGGCCGTCACCCGATTGGCCTGGATGTCGATCGAAATGTCCGAAAGCGCCTGCTTCTGGCCATAGAAAAAATTGACGGATCTCACCTCAATGGCAACAGACGGCGTGCCAGCGGGCCTCTCAGGGACTGACTGCGGGACGGCGGACGATGTTTCCATCAGGCGGGACGCGTACACGTTCGATGCATGCTACAGATACTGTGCGTCCCCGGTGAGTCCTGCGTGTTACAACCCTGTTAATTCTCCGCGACCGGGACATGCGTGTGTCAGGGCGTCCGATTCATGCCGAGGGCGCGTACAGCCTGGTCGGGGAAGTCGGTGAACAGGCCGTCGATGCCAAGGCCCGCGAACTGACGGACTTCAGCAGCCATGTCGCCTCCGTAGCTGGCGGGCAGAAACCGCGACTCCGCGCGGAGCGTCCAGACGTGCACGAACAGTCCGGCCTGATGGGCGTCACCAACAAGCGTCGTCGGCCTCAGCACGTGACCCTCAGCGTCCACTGGCAGTACCAGGCGCTTCTCCACTCCAACGCCGTCGGCAAATGTACGGATCTGCGCCAGCCTCGCCGGCATGACCGCATCGGGTGAACTCACCAGCATGACCAGTCGGGCGGCTGTCTGGGGCCGAAGCCATTGCAGGCTGGCCGCGTCGAACGACTGGATGAAGACCGGCGAGGTGGCCTGGGTCCAGCCGCGGAGCCGCAGGGCGGCCAGGAGTGGTTCCTCGAGCGGCAGACCACGATCGCGGAAGTATTTGGGGTGCTTCGTTTCGGGGTACACCGCGATGGTGCGCCCGGCGCGCCGGCTGGAGCGCTCAGCGAGGTCAACGACTTCGGTCAAGGTGGGAATCTGAAACTGACCGTCATAGGCGTGCGAACGAAAGTCCAGGCGCTCCACGGCGCGCAGAGTCTTGATTTCGGCGAGTGTGAAGTCTTCGGTGAACCAGCCGGTAACGGGCGCGCCATCGATGGTCTTTGTCACCTGCCGCGCCGGGAATTTCCTGGCGACGTCGGTGGTCGATCCGATTTCGTTCTCGTGCCTGGCAATGAGCACGCGGTCCTTGGTGCTCACAAGATCAGGTTCGATGGCATCAGCGCCCATCTCGATCGCCAGGGTATACGCCTCCAGCGTGTGTTCAGGCCTGTGGCCGCTGGCGCCGCGATGCGCAATCACCAGCGGTGTCGCGGGAGTCGATAAGACGAGGGCGGCAAGCACGCTGCTTGCCGCCACTCGCAGGCCCGCTACCATATGAACTTTGCCCCAAGCTGGAGCTGGCGAGCCTCATACGCCGACGTAATGGTTCCGAAGGCCGCGCTGCTGCGGTTGCCGTTTGGCGGTCCAAAATTGACCCGATTGAAGAGATTGAAGGCTTCAAGGCGAAGCTCCACGCGCGACTGGCGCGGCAGCGCAATCTGCTTGATGAGCGCGGCGTCAACCTGCCGGAAATTCGGGCCGCGCACGGAGTTTCGCTGCGCGTCTCCAAACGGCTTGCTGGGGTCTGTCGGGACGGTGACGCAAGAGGGATTGAACCACACCAACTTTGCCTGTGATGCCGCATCCGCATACGGATCGCAGATCACATTGGGACGATAGTTGTTCGCGCCCGAGAAGTCATTCGTGATCGACGACACCTGGAATGTGCTGGACGGGCTGTAGGTGAGCGTGACCATCTCTCCGGGAGCCACCGTGGCTACGCCTGAAAGTTGCCAGCCGCCCAGCAGCAGGTCCACCAGGCCGTTCCATTCCTGCCCCCAACGCTTGCCTTTGCCAAAAGGCAGAGACCATACAAAACTCGTGGTGCTGTTGTAGGGTTGGTGGTAACCCGACCGTGAGAAGTCCGCGTCGAGATTCCTGAGGTCCTGGGGACCTGGGAAATTGCCATTCTGGTTGTCGAGCGCCAGCGCGGCGTTGTCTTTGGCCTCCGACAGAGTGAGCGAACTCAGCAGCATCAGGTCTCTGGATCGCCACTCGGCCTTGATCTGCAACGCCTTGTATTGCGATTTGCCGCCGTTGAACACGTACGTGATGTCGCCAAAGCCGGCGATTGGCCTTCGCGCTGCAAGAGACAACGTGCCTGCCGTGTTGTTCACGGCTGCCTGATTCAAGTTGGCCACCAGCAGCAAATCACTGGCCCTGTTGCCGACATATGCCACGTCGAAGACCAACTTCGCCCCCACCTGCTGTTGCACGGACGCGTACCAGCTCTGCACCCGGCTCGAGTGGTAGCCCCTGGGGATGTAGCTGATCAAAGCCGTCGCCGGATTGAACGAAGCGGGGTCCGTCAGGCCCAGCGGATACCCTTGCTCGGTGGTGCGGAAGCTGGCGGAGTTGGGGTCGGCCTGCGCGACAGAGGCCCGGACGACCTGTGGACCGTTGATGGCGAGCAGGTTTGCGGAGCCGATGCGGTTGGCGTGCACATAGCCGATTCCCCATCCTCCCCGCACCACCGTGGTGGGCCTGGCGGTCAAGGCAAAGCCAAGGCGCGGGGCAAAATTATTTCGATCGGGATCAACAAGCGCCCGGTCGTACATGGAGCCACTGGAGGCCGAGATCATTTTGTTCGTAGCGGGATCGTAGTTGGTCAGCCTGTTGTCTTTCTCAAAGAGCGGTGTCGCGTACTCATACCGCAGGCCCAGGTTCACCGTCAGGCGATCCTTCAGACGCAGATCGTCCTGCAGGTAGGCGAAGTGCATGTCCTGCCGGACGTTCGCCACAAAGAGCGTGCTCAGCGCGTAGTTCGACCGGAGGCCAAACATGAAGTCAGCCAGGTTGTAGAGGTTGCTGGCGGCGGCGCCTGCCGGCCGGGAGAATTGCCCCGAGTACGTGTCCAGGCCATAGAGGGGATTCACGTCCTGCACTTCGACGTTGATCCACTGGAATTCGTATCCGGCCTTCAAGGAGTGCCGGCCTGCGAGCCACGTGTAGTTCACTTTCGGGTTATAGATTGTTGGATACTGCCACTGCGGATTCGTCGCCTGACGGCCCAGGGCGGTAATTCCCGTGATCGTCTGTGACGGCAGTCCTGCCGCAATCCGCGGGTCTGTGGGCAGGCCAGTGAGCCCGTAGTCCTCGCCTGCCCCGCCCAGAGACGGCGGATTCTTGCCGGCCTCGGTGTTTGACCACCCCATACGGACCTCGAGCAATGACATCGACGACGGCATGTAGGTGGCACCCAGGACGAGTTGTTTGTTGCGCGCATAGATGTTGCCGTTGCCACCCCCGCCAGATGGGAGGGGGATCGGCGCCTGATCCTCTGTGTCGAGATTGCGAAACCCGTAGCGGGCAAACAACGACAGGCGGCTCATGCGCATGTCCACCTTGCCGGCAGCCTTGTCTGAGTGGTTGGTGAACTGCTGCAAAATCTGGTAGTTGTTCGCCGCGCCCGGCAGGTTTGGATCTGGCAGGCCGCTCAACACCTTCTTCGCGAACGCGGTCATCGGGATGGCCGTGCCCGCCGGGTAGACGACACCCGTTCGCGGATTACGGACGTCCACGGTCAGGAGGCCAGCCTTCTGCGCGGCGCTTGGAATCGTTGAGAACGCCGGGAGCTGGCGATTCTGGCGAAAGCCCTCGTAGTCGGCAAAGAAAAACGCGCGATTCCTGGCAATGGGACCACCAAGGACGGCACCGAACTGGTTTCGCTTGAGCGGCGGCTTCGAGCCGTCGGCGGGCTTGAAGTAGGTTTCCGCGTTGAGTCTTGTGTCTCTGAAGAATTCCCACCCGGCTCCGTGCCACTGGTTGGTGCCGCTGCGGTAGGCAACATTGACGGTAGCGCCGGCGGCGCGGCCGTACTCGGCACTCTGGTTATTCGTGACCACGCGAAATTCATCCACCGCGTCGGGCGAGGGTTGCATCACCTGGTTCGAAAAGCCCTGGTTGCTCGTGCCATACGCGTTGTTGTCCACGCCGTCGATCAGGAAGTTGTTAAACACACTTCGCAGCCCGTTGACATTGAACGCGCCCTCTCGCGGCGTGCCATTCGTGATCTTGTTGAGGGCCGACTGCCGGACACCGGGAGCAAGGAGAGCCAGCTGCGAATACTCGCGGCCATTGAGCGCGAGCTGACGCATCTGATCTCCGGTGATTACCTGACTGCGCTGGCTCGACTCGGTTTCAAGCGACGTCGCATTCGCCCGGACCTCGACGCGTTCGGTCACGGCGCCGACCGCAAGTGTCAGATCCACCCGTTGGCGGGCACCGACCTGCACGCCGATGTTGTCGACGAGGGCCAGCGAAAAGCCGGCCTTCTCGGCGGTCACCACGTAGGTTCCGGGCCGCACGGTGAAGAACTCGAAACCGCCCTCACCACCGCTTTGCATCTCGACCGACACGCCGGTACCTGCATTGGTGAGCGTCACCTTCGCGCCGGGCACCGCAGCCCCTGACGTGTCGCGAATCGACCCGACCACCGAGGCCGTTTCAAACTGGGCCCATGCGGGCACACTCCACACCATGAGAAGAGCGAACAACACCATGACTCGTTTCATCACCATCACCCCTATTTGTGAGAGCGATTGTAGGAATGCAGTCATGACGGCTTCACGATGGGAGCGTAAACACGGCGCTAATTCAAATCGACGATCCGGTGCGGGCGGCGGCGTACAGAGAACGGGCCGCGCTGTGTGGTGGACAGAGCGCGGCCCGAAGGCCTTTTCACTTCAAGGCTTTTTTTACCTGACCGGGAGGATACAGCGGACCGGGAAGCACTTGTGGCTGAAGACTGATACTGGACGCATCGATCGCGAATGCAAAGAGCTGGGTGGCGACGAGCGGGTCCAGATCGTTATCACTCGCAACGTACAGCACATGCCGGCCGTCGGCCAGGTCCGGACCCCATGCGAGCCCTTCAATCTTCTCCCCAATGGCGTTGGCGTCGTTCAGATGCAATCCGTAGATTGGGTCGAGCATGCTGATGAAGATGGATTTGGCGACGGGCACGATCTCTGCGGGGAGAACGCCCGCCGGAAGAGTGGCGACCGCCGAGACGTCCGTTGCGCCGCTGATGTCGATCTTGTAGATGTTCTTTCTGGTCGGCGCGGTCCCGGACGTCAACCAGGAGCGGTTGTCCCGCTCCACGACCAGGAACTCATGATCGTTGATGGCCAGAATCTCACTGACCCCCTGGCCGCGATCAAACGCGTCCAGAACGTAGACATATTGATGGCTTTCACCGGTCAGGAGGTCTACGGTGATGATTCGCGTATTCACGCTCTGCCGGTTCACCGTGCCGGGCGCAAGCGCATTGTCTTGCAGCAGTGCGTTCTGCATCATGCCGACGAGCGTGCCGCCGCCGGGTGTGATCGCCAGCCCCTCCATGCCACGGTTCGCCTGGCGCCCGGACGTATTGCCCAGTAGTTCAACGTTCGGATCAGCGCTCGGGTTGGCAATCAAGTAGGGCGCAGGCACGTCAATCCGGCGGACCAGCTGGCCTTGCCTGTTGAACTCGAGCAGATAAGGACCGTACTCATCGGAGATGTAGAAGTTTCCGTTGGGGCCGACCCGGATCCCTTCTGGATCCAGTCGCAGCGTCGCAAAAGGATTGTTGAGGTCAAAGGCCCCGGCCGCGCCGACGAACTTCTGACCGAACTCGTTTTGGAGAAACCTCGTATCCAGCAACTGCGTGCTGATGTTGGGGAACGTCGCGTTCACATTCAACGTGAGATGCAGGAAATGCACGCGGTCGAGGAAGGGCACGTCCGTGAGACCGTCGAATGGTCCGCGATCGGGAGCCGCGATAAAGACGTTGTCGTGACCGGTGTAGGTGAGGTCCGAGCCCAGGCCGCCCAGGATGGCCTTCGGGACGCAATTCTCGGGAACGCCGGCCTCGCAGATGCTGCCCGTCAGGCCTGACTTATCGAGCAGTGTGCCTCCGATGACACCCTTGCCAACCAAGGCGATGGCGGGCGGCGGTGCACCCCAAGGCGTGGCGACCGCAAGGAAGAGAGCAACGAAAGTGAATCGAACAACACGTGTCATGAACAGGGCTCCTTTTTTTGCAACCGCATACGAATAGCAGCCACACACGAACGCCACACGACTGCGCAATGACGATCGTGAAAACTCTTAAGGAGGCGTCTCCATCCCGGATGTAACGTTTTCGTAACGTCTGGACTGTCTCTGGGATAATCGACGGCGTGGAAAAACCACCGGGCAACGACACCACAATGGCCTTCGCCCGGTGGCCCCAGCCCGCCACGGCGGACGGCGCTGACCAGGTCGGGCACTACCTGGTCATGATTGAGGGCGGTGAGCCCGGCCGCCGAATTCTGATCGGCGCTCAACCGTTGACTGTGGGCCGCGACCCCAACGGCGACCTGGTGCTGGTCGACAGCGATGTCTCACGGTTCCACTTGCAGGTCTCGCTCTGGCAGGACCAGGTCATTGTCATGGATCGAAATTCGACGAATGGGACGTTCGTCAATGGCAACCGCATCGACACCGCCACGGTAATGAGTGAGGGAGGCCTTCTCCAGGTAGGCCACCACATTCTGCGGCTCGAACGCCGGAGCATACGCGAACTGCATCAGAGCGAGGAGATGGCGCGGGACCTCGACAAGGCCAGGCAGTATGTCCGGTCTCTCCTGCCCGATCCGATGACCGATGGGCCTGTGCGTACGGACTGGTACTTTCAGCCCTCGGCGCAACTGGGAGGCGATGCTTTCGGTTATGACTTCATCGATGCCGAGACCATGGTCATCTATCTCATCGATGTGTCGGGCCATGGAGTGGGCGCCGCCATGCATTCGGTGAGCGTCTTGAATGTCCTGCGGCAGCGCGCCCTGCCGAATACGGATATCCGGCAACCCGCCGAAGTTCTGGCGGGGCTCAATTCGATGTTCCAGATGGAACGTCATGACGGCATGTTTTTCACGATCTGGTACGGCGTCTACGACGTTGGGCGACGGACGTTGCGATACGGTTCCGCCGGCCATCATCCGGGCTACCTGTGGTCCGCGGGACAGCCGGGCCCTGTTCCGCTCAAGACACCAGGCCTCATGATCGGCGCGGCACCCGCCTCCGGATACAGTTCGGGCGAAGTCGTCATCGAACCGGGGACTGCGCTCTATCTGTTCAGCGATGGTGTCTTCGAAATCGTCACGCATGAGCAGCGGCAATGGCGGCTCGGTGATTTCCTGCCCTTCCTCAAGGCGCCCGCCCAAGCCGGCCCCTTGGAGTCGGTCCGTCTTTACTGGGCCGTCCGGGCCGAAGCCAGGCCTGGCGCCCTGGACGATGACTTTTCACTGTTAGTTGTGACCTTCCCGTAACATTGGCCGGGTATTGTGGACTGGTGGAAATTGAAATCAGCGCTCTTGCCCCTACCCAGGCGAAGGTCGTGCTCAAGGGCCGGTTGGACACGGCCGGCGTCGACCGGATTGAGACGAAATTCTCAGCGGCGCTTGTGCCGCGCGGCTTGAATGCGATCGTCGATCTCTCCGCGGTCGATTTCGTGGCCTCGATGGGCCTGCGCATGCTGATCTCAGTGGCGCGCGCGCTCAGCCGCAAAGGCGCGCAGCTGGTGCTCTTCGCGCCGCAGGAAGGTGTGCGGGAGGTCTTCGAGAGTGTGTCGCTGGGCGATCTCATTCCCATCCGTGAGACGGAACCGGATGCACTGGCGGCGCTGCAGGCCTAGCCGCCTGCGGCCGATCCATTCCTCATGATGCCGCCCGCTGAGTACGTTCTTAGTGTCGCAGGCGACATGGCCGGTTTCGAGCGCGGCGCTGCGGCGGTGCGAACGGCTCTCGATGGGTGGAGCGTCAAGGGGCGCGCGAGATATTGGGTGGAGCTCGTCTTCGAGGAACTGGTCACCAACATCGTGCGGTACGCCTACACCGACGACCGTGCGCATGAGATTGGCGTGCGCCTCACCTGCGGCGACGGTCGCATCGTGCTTGCGATTGAGGACGATGGCCGTCCGTTCGATCCGTTGAAGCGGCCCGAGCCGAACCGGCCGGCATCAATTGAAGAGGCGACAATCGGAGGGCTCGGCATTCCGCTGATCCGCAAAGCGGCCACCGGCCTTCGGTACGAACGCACCGCCGATGGCAAGAACCGGCTCACCGTCACGCTGCCGGCCTCCTGACCTGCTGGAATTTACAGTGGTGTCATGACGGCCTGCCACGCTGTCGGTCATGCGCGCATCTTTCTCAGCGGCCCTCGCCGCCCTCATCGTCGTCACCATGTCGGGCCAAGCCGTCGCGCAGACACGCCTTCAGATTGTCCCTGCGGACGGTATCGTGGTCGCCGCGGGCCAGCGATTTGATCTTCGGATCGAAGCCACAAGTCAGCGTGGCCTGAGTGCACCTCCCCCGGCCGGCCTCGTTGTTCGGATCAACGGTCTGGACGTCACGAACCGCAACCAGTTGGATCCTGGTGACGGAGGCGTCCGGGGCGTGGGAGGAACAGGAAGGACGATGGGAGCGCCCGCTCGTGTGGTGGAGCCAAGTTCACCGAACACGACGAACTTCCTGCTGCAGGACTTCTCGTTCGATCGCCCGGACACCTACGTCATCACCGCTGGAACGGCCGACGGCGCCACCGTGCGATCCAGCTTGAGGGTCGTAGCGTGGCAGACGCCAGTGCCCGGCATCGCCCGTGCACGCAATATCATCCTGCTCCTTGGAGATGGCATGGGAGCCTCTCATCGGACAGCAGCACGAATCGTCTCGAGGGGAATGGTGTCGGGCAGACCGGTGAGTCCGCTGGCAATGGATCGGCTGCCGGTGACGGGACAGGTGATGACCGGATCCCTGAACTCGCTGATCACCGACTCCGCGCCGGGAATGGCGGCCTATGTCACAGGCCACAAGTCCAACAACAATCAGGAAGGTGTGTATCCCGATAACACGTCGTTCGCCTTCGACAATCCGCGGGTTGAATACCTCGGCGAGTTGCTGCGTCGCGTGCGCGGTCCGGGGTTCGCCGTGGGAATCGTCACTACTGCAGATGTCACCGACGCCACTCCCGCGGCGAATGCCGTGCATACAGCCGAGCGCTCCGCAGGAGCCGGGATCGCCGCGCGTTTTTTGGAGGAGCGCGACACGAATGGGGTGTCAGTGCTTCTGGGAGGCGGACGGGGGTTCTTTCTCACCGAAGAGCACGGTGGCCGCCGGACAGACGACCGCGACCTTGTCAATGAGTTCACGCTCGCTGGATTTACGTACACGTCTACAGCCACGCAACTGAAGCACACCGTGACCGCCGCCCCGCCGGCGAAGCTCCTCGGTCTCTTTCATCCGAGCCACATGGCGGTCGCGTTCGACAAGGTCGGTGCCGGGCGGTACAGCCAGGAACTGGCACAGGAGTCGAACGCCCGGCTGCGCGATCAGCCGATGTTGGACGACATGACGCGCGCCGCACTGGCGAGCCTGGCGACGCACTCGCCGCAAGGCTTCTATCTCATGATCGAGGGTGCATCGATCGACAAGCAGGCGCACGCGGTCGACGCTGAACGCTCGATCTGGGACACGATCGAGTTCGACAACGCAGTAGCGGTGGCTCTCGCGTTCGCCGAACGGACCAACACGGACACCGACACGGACAACGACACCCTCGTCGTAGTCACCGCCGACCACGAGTGCGGCGGCATGGGCCTGATCGGCGTTGGCAATCCGAAGTACGCACCGGAGGCATTGGGGGCCGCCGTTCGCGACTACTCAGCGGTGTTCCGGTTCACCCCCACACCGGACATGAATTTCTTCCCGGACTACCGCCCTGACATCAACGGATACCCGCTCGATCCCGATCCTCCCCGGAAGCTGCTACTGGGCTGGGCTGCAGGGCCCGATCGATTCGAGAACTGGTTGTCAAACCGGCTTGCGCTCCCGCCCACGTACGATCCGATCGTCATCTCCGAGCGTGGCACGACTCACGCTGCGATCGCCAACCCCCTCAGGGACGGCAATGCGGCCGGAAGCGATAACGCGTCCGTGCGCGGCGTACGCATTCCCGGTTTCGAAGTGGCGGGAGCGATTGAGAATGGCGGGCTGGCCTGCGACAGCTGCGGCGACTCCTCGGTCGGCCACACGATTGCTGGACACACGGCCTCGGACGTCCCACTCTCGGCATATGGCCCTGGCATGGAGCAGTTCACCGGCACCTATGACAACACGGATGTCTTTCTGAAACTGCTGCGCGCGGCTGCAGGCAGCTACGACACTCGCCTGACACTTGCGCCGGCGCGGATGGCCACGGGCCGCTGAACGCGGCCGTCAGTGCGATGCCGCCACCACCGATCAGCGATCGGGGTTTGGCGCGCCGTGGGCGATTGTCGCGCGTTCGAAGGCGAGCACGGCACGCTCCACGCGATGCCAGTCGGAGTACCGCTGCGCCTTGACCAGCGTGCTGTCGCGGGTTTCGGTGACCTCCCAGCCAGTCTCGCGCCTGATCACAGTGAGTTGCTCGGTGTGCGTCTGACTTGTACGGGTGTGCGTTTCCATATCGAATCCTCTGTGCTGCTGTATTTATCGCAGGTCCGAGCCGCACCGGACGTAAACTCTTCGTAACATATCGTTTCAGTGCCGTTCCGACAGTGCTGTCCTGCACTATTCGGGTGCAAATCGAAACCCCGGAAGCGGCGTTGATGGGTCGATACCGTCGGTTTCGTCCACGTCGATTGTCCGACGAATCTTCTCGTCCAGACCGAATGCGACGGCGGCTCCGTTTGACGCGGCAGCACGAACCCGGTCTGCCCGGCCTGCGCTGCCGCCGCGTGCCGGCGTCCGACACGCTTCGAGGCTAGAATGACCAGCGATGCTTGACGTGCTGACCATTGTTCTTGGCGGGGGACGAGGCACGCGCCTGTTTCCCCTTACGCACCAGCGGTCGAAGCCCGCGGTGCCGCTCGGTGGCAAATACCGGTTGATCGACATTCCGATCAGCAACTGCCTGCACGCGGGGTTCAACCGCATTTACGTCTTGACGC
>JBKJJZ010000154.1:0-13720 GCA_046597705.1 Vicinamibacterales bacterium
CCTCACTCGCAAAGGCGATTGCGGGCGACGGATCGGCCCTTGGTTGGCGCGTCGCTCCCTCGTCCGACAAATCCGGCTTCAGCATCGAGTTCGAGGAAGCGCAAATCGTCGGCGTGGTGCCGGATATCAGGAGGCCGGGCTCGCTCTCGCCCCTGAGTCTGTACCTGCCGAGCACACAATATTCGCCACCGACCTATGAGGGCAGCGGCGGTGCGCGTCTCGTCGTCAGGGCCGCCAGCGACGCGGCCTCAGCCGCGGCTGCAGTCACTTCCACCATTCGCGACATCGATCCGTCGCTCTATCCAACGCCTCCGCAAACGCTGGACGCCCAGATCCTGGATGGCTTGGGCCCGCAGCGATTCGGTATGACGGTGATGGGCGCTCTTGGCGCCATTGCGCTGCTGTTGAGTGTGCTGGGCACGTACGTGATCGCCGAGTCGATGGCAGTGCTGCGCCGACGTGAGATGGGCATCCGCGCGGCACTCGGCGCTCGTGGCGCTCACCTCCGATCGCTCCTTATTTCAGACACCTTCCGGCTCGTTGGGGCTGGTCTGTTACTGGGCTTCGGCCTCTCGTGGCTCGGTGCCGGCATGATTCGCGCGTTCCTTTTCCAAGTGGAGCCCTTCGATCCATTGGTGACTGGGGGAGTGGCCACGGTCATCATCGTGCTCGCCCTGGCGGTCAGCCTGCGACCCGCCCTCGCGGCCGCCCGCATTGACCTTGCACGCGTGTTGCGCCAGGACTGATCGCCTCACTCCACACACAGCAGCACGCGATTGCGTCCCGGCTGGCGATAGTCAACCACGATGCCCGGACCATAGCGCTCCAGATCCTGAACGGTGAGACGGAATCGCTCCGGCGCAACGCCCAGCCGCGACAGCACGTTCACCATGCTGAAGCGCATCAGCCAGACCGGCACTTCCGTGCGAAAGACGTCGCCGTCCTCCTGGGTCCACGTGATGACGTGAAGCGTACTGATGCCGCGGCTATCGGGTTCCGCGAGCCGGCGAATCCTGAAGTCGCGTTTACTGGCATCAATAACTTCAATGAGGTGAGGCCGGTCGCCAAACCTCAAGCGAATCGCCTCGAACTCCTTCGTCGCCGCCGCTTCGGTTGCGGGTCGATAGTCGAGATGCCTGAAAGCAAAAAAGGCCGTTGTGGCCGCCAGCGCCATGAAGGCCAGCACGACGAGCGACACGGCAACGAGGCCTCTCTTCACCCAGGTGCGCATGCGTGGACTATACGCCGGTGGCACGGTAGTATCTCGCGCTGACATGAACACGACCAGAGCCATACCGTTTCTGATTCTGTTGGCATTCGCGCTGGCCGCCGTCTTCGTGCCGGAGACCGCGCCCGCGGTGACAGGAGGCCCCGTCGATTCCGGCGACACGGCATGGCTGCTCACCGCGACGTGTCTCGTACTGCTGATGACTCCGGGCTTATCGTTCTTCTACGGCGGCATGGTCAGCCGCAAGAACGTCATCTCGACGATGCTGCAGAGCTTCGTCGCGCTTGGTGTGGTGAGTCTGATCTGGGTCGCGTTCGGTTTCAGCCTCGCGTTCGGGGAGAGTTACCACGGGCTCATCGGCAACCCGATGACCTATTTCATGTTCAGGGGAGTGGGTGGCGCCACACATCCGGACCTTGCGCCAACGATTCCCCTCGCATTGTTCGCGATGTTCCAGTTGAAGTTCGCTGTGATCACGCCCGCGCTGATTACCGGTTCGTTCGCCGAGCGCGTGCGCTTTTCGGCTTACCTGGTGTTCATGGCGCTCTTCACTATCTTCGTGTATTGCCCGCTCGCGCATTGGACCTGGCATCCGCAGGGGTTCCTGCGGCAGTGGGGCGTGCTGGACTTTGCCGGCGGCACCGTCGTCCACATGTCGGCGGGCGTGGCGGCGCTGGCCGGCGCCATGTTCCTGGGACCGCGGCGGGAGCACCTCGATGGCGGGCCACACGTGGCGTCAAACATTCCGTACGTGTTGCTCGGCACAGGCATGCTGTGGTTCGGATGGTTCGGATTCAATGCCGGTTCGTCGCTGGGAGCCAATGCGACCGCTGCACTGGCCGTCGTCACCACCAACACCGCGTCGGCTGCGGCGATGATGACGTGGCTCCTGTTCGACGTCGCGCGGGGCCGCAGGCCTTCGGCGCTGGGTGCGTGCATTGGCGCGGTGGTGGGCCTTGTGGCAATCACTCCCGCCGCGGGTTTCGTTTCGATTGGGCACAGCGTGTTCATCGGCGTGATCGCAGCCCTGGTCAGCAATTGGGCTGTGCATCTGAAGTCCAAATCAAATCTGGACGACACGCTCGATGTCTTCCCGTGCCACGGCGTGGGCGGGATGGTCGGGATGCTGGCCACCGGCCTGCTGGCCCGTGAGGTGGGACTTCTGTCAGGGCAGACGGACACGATGATGTTCCATCTCGTGGCGCTGGTGCTGGTGACAGTGTTCGCGTTCGTGATGTCGTATGCGCTCTATTGGGTGACCGATCGGCTGATCACCTTGCGCGTACCGATGGAGCAGGAAGCGATCGGCCTCGACATCAGCCAGCACGGCGAGTACCTGGATCTGGAGCCGTTCCGGCAGTTCGGCGGCCACGGTCAGTCAGAGCGCTAGGGGCGGTCTGACTGTCGTGTAGCGTGATTAACGAACCTGAGATCTATCGCTTTGCGCGGCTGTCGAGGAACGCGCGGACGTGGGAGAGCACCTCTTCGCCCTGCCAGGCGCGGGTGACATCAGCGTCAATGGCTGCCGCCGCTTCGACGCGCGCGAGTATCGGCGCCACGAACGCGCGCTTGGTCAGCGTGAACGACACCGGCGGTATCGCGCACAGCCTCGTCGCAGCGTCCCTCGCGCGTGTCAACACGTCAGCGGCAGGCGCAATCTCGTCCACCAGTCCAAGAGCAAGCGCTTCAGGCGGCAACACCGCGCGACCGCTGTAGATGAGGTCCCGGCCGTCGCGGGCGGACAATCGCGCCCGGACAATCTCCAGCGGCAGCATCGGAAACGGAACACCCACCACAAGCTCGGTCACTCCGACACGCCCGGTGCCCTCGGCCATGACGACATGATCACAGCACGCTGCGATGATGCAGCCTCCGGCCAGCGCGTGTCCGTTCATGGCGGCGACAACAGGTTTGGGGAACGTCAGCCACGCGTGAAAGAACGCATCCATGACGGGAAGGAAGCGCGCCACATAGTCAGCGCCGCCCTGGGTCAGTTGCACCAGATCCACACCCGCGGAAAACGAGTTGCCGGCGCCCGTGATGACCACCGCGCGGCAAGGATGCGCGGCGAGCAACGCCAGTTGCTGCGTCAATGCCTGGCACAGGGAAAGGTCCATCGCGTTGACCTTTCCGTGTTCAAGTCGAATCACGGCGATGGGATTCCCGGTGTCGACGGAAAACACGCTCACGGCCTCCTTCGGATCTCACGATCAATCCGCCGTACAAAACCATAGAGCCCAAGACAGGCGAGCACAAGCACTGCTGACGCTACCAAACCAGGCAGCACCACGTCACGGTGCCCTGCAAGGTACGACTCCAGAGTGGCTGTCAACAGCCAGACCTGAACAATGAGGAGAACAACGATCAGCGTCAGCGCCGCGTCGATCGCGGTCAGGCCTTTGTTCGTCGGTCGCGATTCCATGGTCAGCCTTCGGGCTGGTTGTCGATGCCGACCGCAAGAATGGTGTCGCCCTCGCGTCTGAGCACGATGCGAGGCAGCGGCCGCGGCGGAGGACCCTGCAACACGCGTCCG
This sequence comes from Vicinamibacterales bacterium, assembly GCA_046597705.1. Lineage (GTDB taxonomy): Bacteria > Acidobacteriota > Vicinamibacteria > Vicinamibacterales > SCN-69-37 > SYFT01. The sequence continues at coordinate 3,762 of JBKJJZ010000154.1, forward strand.
GTATCCACCGCGAAGTACCCCTCGTGGCAGGGGCACTCGAGCCGTCGCCGGGTTGGCGCGTAGTACACCGCGCACGACAGGTGGGTGCACTTCTGACTGTAAGCCACGAACGTGTCGGCGTCAGTCCGCACCAGGATGCAGGTGTCGTGTTCGGTGGGATACCGGAACAGCTTCACGCCATTGATCGCCACCTCGTTGACCGTGGTGATTCCGACCATGGGAAATTCAGGCTCGCGCTTGAGCCATGACTTCGCCAGGATCCACACCTGCCCGGCGAGCATGCCGACGCTTGTCAGCGTCAGGAACTTTGCGAACTGGCGCCGGGTGACGTAGCGCTCATCGGCGGCGTAGACCGAAAATTCCTCCCGCCACAGGGGATCGCCGGGCGGCTTGGAGGGTGCTGTCATCGCGAAACTCCCAGGTGCGACACCCAGAGATGATCCAGCACATCGAGGCTGAGCGTGGCCGTGCCGGCCGGCACCATCATGTGAACTTTGGTTGTGACCGTCTGTCGTCCAAAGACGAACTCATTGATTGGCACCTCGCGCCGTTCTTCAAGGATGGTGCTTCGCAACGTGAATGCCAGGGCGCCGCTGGGACAGACCGTGGCGCACATCGGGCGCTTACCTGCGGATGTGCGGTCGTAACACATGTCGCACTTCATCATCTGCTCCAGCCGCGACGGCATTTTCGGAATACCGAACGGACACGCGACCACGCAGTTGGAACAGGCGACACAGCGCGGCTTCAACGACGACTGCACCACCCCGTCGTCAGTCTGTTTGATGGCGTCGGCTGGACAGACCTGCGCGCACGTCGGATTCTCGCAGTGCATGCACACGAACGGCACCGTGGCGGTGCTTTCTTCGCGGTCGAGAAAGTCCACGTGAATCATCGAGTGCCCGCGGTGCGTGTCGCACTCGGCGCACGCGTTCACGCACGCCTGGCAGCCGATGCACCGGGAGGGATCGACGAAGAACTCCATCTGATTCATACGGCTTCCTTCTCCACGCGGCACGCCGACACCTTGAACTCGGGGATCTTGCTGCGCGGGTCCAGCGTTCGATGGGTGAGCTGGTTGGCGCTCTGCCGATCGGGCCAGTGATACGCAATGAATATGGTGTCAGGACGAATGGTGCGCACGACGTGGACGGCCAGTGTGATGGCCCGGCGCCTGGTCGTGACAGTGACACGGTCGCCATCCACCAAGCCATGCCGGGCCGCCAGCACCGGATGCATTTCCACGCGCGGCGCAGGACACTGGTCCACCAGCGGTCCGATTCGCCGGGTCTGCGTACCCGACAGGTATTGGCTCACGACACGACCCGTCGTCAGGTAAACCGGGAAGTCCGCATCCACCGGGTCGCCACTCTCGCGGTATTCGGTGGGCAAGACTCGCGCGCGGCCGTCAGGAAAATGAAAGTGACCTTCCTCAAACAGGCGCGGTGTGCCCGGGTGGTCTTCCGATGGGCACGGCCAGAACACGCCCATCTCACGGTCCAGCCGTTCGTACGTGATGCCGTAGTAATCCGCTGTGCCACCACGCGAGGCGTGCCGCAGTTCCTCAAAAATCTCCCTGGGTTCCTTGTACGGGAACAGATGCGCCTTGCCAAGGCGCGCGGCCAGATCAACGTAGATCTTCCAGTCTTCTCGGGCGTCGCCGGGAGGATCCACGGCTTTCCGGATATGCACCACACGTCCTTCAGCGGTGCACACCACACCTTCGTGTTCTTCCTGGAGGCTGCCGGCGAGCACGACATCGGCGAAATGTGCGGTCTCTGATAGGAAGAAATCGACGACGCCAAAGAACTCGAGGCGCTCCAGCGCTTCCTGTGTGAACGCCGCGTCGGGCAGCGAGACGAGCGGATTGAAGCAAATTGACAGCAGCGCCTTTATTTCCCCGCGATGGATCGCTTCCATGATCTCAACCGCCGAGTAGCCGGCCTGGGGGATTTCTTCGGGCGTCACACCCCATACACCGGCGACGTGGGCTCTCGCTTCGGGATCACTGATTGAACGGGCGCCTGGAAGCTGATCGCATTTCTGTCCGTGTTCGCGGCCGCCTTGTCCGTTGCCCTGTCCGGTAATCATCACGCACCCGGCGCCTTCGCGGCCGAAGTGTCCGGTGGCCAGGCACAGGTTAACCAGCGACAGGCAGTTCTCGACGCCCTTGCTGTGGTGTTCCACGCCGCGTGCGTGCAGCACCATCGCGCGGTCTGCCTCGGCAAACCAGTGGGCGGCTTTTTCGATGGCCTCCGGCGGCACGCCTGTGACGTCGGCAGCCGTCAGCGGATCCCATCGCTGCGAAGACATGACGGCCTGTTCGAAGCCGGTGGTGTGTGCGTCAATAAACGCGCGATTCTCCAGGCCGTCGCGCAGGATGACATGAAGCATCGACAAGTACAGCGCAAGGTCGGTGCCCGGCCGCACCGGCAAATAGAGATCGGCGTTCCGCGTGATGGGCGTCATCCGCGGATCCGCAACAATCAGCTTTCCGCCATTGTCGCGGCAGCGCCACACGTAGTCCGTGGTAATCGGCGCGCACTCGGCGATGTTGGCACCCGCCACGAGCAACACCTGCGCTTTCGGAATGTCGGCCCAGCTGTTGGGTGCGCGATCGATGCCCAGAGCCAGTTTGTAAGCGGTGCCCGCCGACACCATGCAGAGCCGCCCGTTGTAATCGATGTGACGAGTCCCCACGGCAAGCCGCGCGAACTTGCCGAGCAGGTACGCCTTCTCCGTCGTCAGAGACGCCCCGCCATAGATCGCCACGGCGTCGGGTCCGTACTTCGCGCGCACTTCTTCAATGCGCCGCACCGTAAAGGAGAGCGCTTCCTCCCATGTGGCTGTCCGAAACGACTGTCCGGGCGTCTTCATCAATGGTGCCAGCAGTCGATCAGGACTCGCGCCCTGCAGGTAACGTTTCACGCCCTTGGGACAGAGCTTGCCCCGGTTGAACGGAAACTCCTCCCACGGCTCAAAACCCACCACTTCGTTCCTGCGCACCTTCAACTGGATGCCGCATTGCTGTCCGCAGAAACAGCAGTGTGTTTTCACCAGCGTCTCGGGGTCATGGTCGCCGCGCGCCTCCCATCCCCCGGGGGGAATGGAGGCCGGGTGTGGACCGTACTGATCGATCAGGGCCTGGAGCGGCGGACGATCAGCCACGGGCGGCCTCCCTGGTGCGCAATTGCCCCAGCGCCACCGTGCGCCGCTTGCACGCGGGGCATAGATCCTGCCAGTGCTGCAGTGGTGTGTGTCCGGTCGTCGACGGGGGTGCCGGCATGGTGTAGTCAAAGCCCATCTGCGGCAACACCGCTTTGAGATCGCCCAGGTGGAGGGCGGACGTGTAGCGCTCACCACAGCGTGCGCAAAGTGCACCGGCGTCGTTGGCCCCGGCCTCCTGATAGAGCTTCACGCCCAGTTGTGCAGGCCGCTGGAAGATGTGAAAGAACTTTCCAAAGGGCGCATACAACAGACCCGCAATCACCGTGATCGCATGCGTGATGGCCAGGAACTCGTAGAAGCTCCCCCGCATCCACGTCGCCGACACTGTCAGTGCCAGCCCGGTGACGGAGATGGCAAACAGCATCATCAACGGGACGAAGTCCATCGCGAACGTCTGTACCGCGAAGGCGCCTCTGTCCCTCATTCGCCGCCACAGCGCCAGCGTGATCCCGGTCAGCACCATCACTGCCGCGATGTCCAGTCCATGAAACAGGAGCCAGGATGTCACCGTGCGAATGGCAAACGAGGCGGTCGGAAATCCGAAGACGTAGGTGACGTATGTCATTTGATCGTCGGGCAGGGACTCGAAATGAATCCAGCCGAAGACCAGTGGAAACGTGATGGCCACCGCCAGCATCGTTCCCCACGACAGCAGGATGTGCATCCACCACCGCAGCGTCGAGCGTTGCCGGATGAACGTTTGCGCCACGATGTGCGTGGCAGTGAGCGGCACGAGACGCCGCAGCGCACCGATCGGGCCCAGGCGGCGCGCGGTCTCGAAGCCCCGGCGCCAGTACACCTCCGTCGGCGGTTTCTGCACCCACACCGAGTAGTGAAACACGATGCCCCAGGTGGCGACGATAACGGCAAACGTGTAGACGATGAGCGCCGCGTCGAAGTGCTGCAGGTTGCGAGAGCCGACGACAATCGCCGCGCACAGGACAAGAGACCAGAGTGATGCCCACGTGGCCGCGCGGATTCGATCGCTCTTGCGTCGGGAACCGCCGGACAATGCCAGCCGCCACTCCAGTTCCGACGGAGCGAACACCCGCTTGTTCGCAATTCGCAGGGCCAGCGCGCTGAGTGCCAGTAGCGCGAATCCCGGCCAAACCACGCCAAACGTGTCGCGGAACACGCCCAGCAGCAGCGGAGGGAAGAAGCCGCCCAGGCCGCCCAGTGCCGCAACCAGTCCCGTGACCGTGCCCGTTTCCTTGGGGAAGCGCTCGGGCACAAGCTTGAATACCGCGCCATTGCCCAGGCCCATCAGCGCGGCACAACCGAGGGCGCCTACGGTGAACGGCACCATCTCTGGCCAGGACATCAGCAGCGCGAACGGAATCACTCCTCCGAACACCCAGGACAGCACTTGTGCGCCGCCCACGCGATCGCCCAGCCACCCGCCGACCGGTCGCATCAGCGTGGCCAGCACCACGAAACCGGCGGCGCGGAATCCAGCGTCCGCAGGAGAGAGATGGAATTGATCGCGCAACAGCGTCGGCAGGTAGATCGAGAACGCCACGAAGCCGCCGAAGGTCAGAAAGTAGAAGGCTCCAAGCAGCCACGCCACAGGCTCTCGCGTCAGTATGCGCACCATCGGAGCGAGACCCGAAGGACGCACTACGCCAGGGGGATTTCGTGCAAACGTCACGAACAGAATCGCCCACACCGTCAGCAATACGCTGGTCCCGTAAAACACTGCCGGCCACCCGACCCGTGCGGCAATGACCGGTCCACCGAAGACGGCGAAGGATTGTCCAAGATTGCCCAGACCGTACAGGCCCAGCGCGGTGCCTTGTCGTTCTGGCGGTGTCCACCGGGACACGAAGGCTGCGCCGACCGCAAACGAGGACCCAGCAATTCCCAGCAGGAAAGCCGCGCCGAGCAGACTGCGATAACTCGTGGTCTGCGGCACGACCCACGCTGCGGCTGCTCCCATGAGCAACACCGCGGTGAACACGGCGCGTCCCCCATAGCGATCGGTCAGCATGCCGACGGGCAAGCGCGCGAGGGACCCCAGCAAGACTGGAACCGCAATCAGCAACGCCGTCGCCGACGCGCTCAAGCCGTAGATCTGAGCGAACCGTGGCGCCAGGCCGCCAATCAGGGCCCAGGCGAGGAACGAGACCATCATGGCCCCGGTGGCCAGAATCAGGGCGCGGCTGCTTCCGTCAGCAGAAATCGAATTCCCTGAGTTCATTCGGACGCAGCAAGGGTAACTCACAACCGCGCCCAGTCGGGAGTGTTCCGAGGGAACGTCCCGGCCGGCCGTGTTGCATGATCAAAGCACCTATCTCAGCGCCCACGCGACCAGCGCGGCGCTGCTCCCTCCTCCAGTCGCCATCACGACGAATTGCCGCCCGGACTTCGCTCGGTAGGTCATCGGCGTGGCACTCGCGCGTCGCTGCAGCGGGAAGCGCGCCAGCTCGCGGCCGTTGGCTTTGTCGAACGCGTAGAGAAACATGTCGCCGCCGCCACCGAGGATCAGGCCGCCTTTGGTCACGATCACGCCGGGTGCGCCGGCGGCGCCGAGGCGCTCGGGCAGCTTCACGCTGGCGAGTAACGGATGCGTGCGGACCGACGACGTGTCACCGAAGGGGACCCGCCAGGCGAACTCGCCGCGCCGAAGGTCGAGAGCGACCAGCTCTCCATACGGCGGTTTCACGATCGGCAGTCCCCCCATGCGACCGGTGCCCGAGTATCCCGCCGGTGGAGTGGGCACAAACGTCGCGCCGCCGACCGCGCCGACAAATTCCGCGTCGACCTCCGATGCCCGCGGATTCGTGGCCGTTCGATCGGACGGGCGAATCCGCGCCAGTGCGGGCTGATTGCTGGTCTTGATGTAGAGGCGGCCCGATTCAACGTCGAATGCCGAACCGCCCCAGTTTGCGCCGCCGATGATGCCCGGATTCATCAGCGTGCCTTGCATCGATGGCGGCGTGTAGACCGGACCGATGCGGTATTTCTGCATCTCGGCGCGCGCCTGCGCATTCAACTCCGGTGTCAGATCAAACGCATCGTCGAGCGCGATGCCCTGCGGCGAGAACGCCGCGGGCTTCGTGGGAAACGGCTGAGTGGGCCAGGCTTGTTCGCCTTGCACATCACTGGACGGCACGGGCCGTTCTTCGATCGGCCACAGCGGCTTTCCGGTGACGCGATCGAAGACAAACGCAAAACCCTGCTTCGTCAACTGGACCACCGCATCAACGCGACGCCCTGCAACGGTGATCGTCACCAGCGCCGGCGCGGATGCCGGGTCGTAGTCCCAGAGGCCGTGATGGACGATCTGGAAGTGCCACTTGCGACGGCCTGTCACGGCATCCAGGCACACCAGGGATTCGCCGTAGACGTTGGTGCCGGGCCGGTCACCGCCGTAGAAGTCATTGCTGGGTGTGCTGACGGGCAGATAGAGCAGGCCGCGAGCCTCGTCGAGCGACATCGGCGCCCAGACGTTCGTGTGGCCGGCCGTCTTCCATGAATCGTTGCCCCACGTGTCGTTGAACGGCTCGCCGGCGCCGGGCACGGTGTTGAAACGCCACACCTGCTTTCCCGTACGCGCATCGAACGCACGCACATCGCCAGGCGGGTCGCCCTTGTACGAGAGCCGATCGCCCACGCCGTTTCCGAGGATAACGAGGTTCCGGAACACCACCGGGGGCGATGTGTTCGTGTAGTGCTTGCGGTTGACCTCTCTGCGAAGACCCTGCGTCAGATCAACGATGCCTTTGGTGCCGAAGGATGTGACGGGTTCGCCGGTTTTCGCATCAAGCGCGATGAGCCGCCAGCGGCTGTTCAGAAAAATTCGCGTCTGTGCGCCGTCACGCCAGGCAGCCACGCCGCGATGGACGAAGCCAGTGCCGTTGGGCGGCTGGCCGTCTTCGTACGCCTTCGGATCGTACGACCAGATCTCCTTGCCGGTCTCTGCGTCGAGCGCTGCCACGCGGTTGTAGGGCGTGCTGACATACAGCACGTTGTCGAGCATGAGCGGCGTGTTCTGGAAATTGCCCGGCTGCGCGCCGAAGTCCTGCATCGGCTGCTCACTGGTGGACCATTCCCACGCCTGTGCCAGCTTCGCGACATTCGCCCGCCCGATATCTTCGAGCGGAGAGTAGTGCGTCGCGGCGTTATCACCCGCGTACCCTGGCCACGACTGCGGCCGCGGAGAACTCTGGGCTTGCGCGACCGCAACACCGGCCACCACGAGGAACGCGTAGGGCGTGGCTGTAGCCACGCCAGATGGGAAACGCATGCCGTGACTGTCGGCCAGTTACAGCATGCTGTCAAGCGCGGGACGGCCGCGGGAGGGCGGGCGCCGCGGTGTTACACTCCGATTGCCAGCGTCCGAAGAGGTTGCGCATGCGTCGCCAGATCGCACTCCCGGCCGCACTCGTTCTGCTCTGCGCCGCAGTCCTTCCCGCACAGCAGCCACAGCAACCAACCTTTCGATCGAAGACCGAGCTCATCATTGTGGATGCCGTTGTCGTCGATAAGGACGGCAACGCGGTGCGGGGGCTGAAGGCTTCAGACTTCGCGCTGACCGATCGCAAGAAACCTCAATCGATCGAAACGTTCGAAGAGGTTTCGCACGCGCGGCCGGCTGGTGCAACCGCGGCGCCCGCCTTGCCGCCGACACTCAAGCTCGACGTGGCGAGCAACATGACCCTCCAGGCGGACCGCCTGGTGTTGGTTTTCATCGACGACCTTCACATCTGGAAGGGCCGCACAGACAAGGCCAGGGCGCTGGCGCGCGATGTCGTCGCCAGACTTGGCAGTCAGGCGTCCATGGCGGTCGTGTTCACGAGCCGGGAAGGCAGCACGCAAGTCACGCAGGACCGGTCGCAGTTGTCAGCCGCACTTGATGGCATGAGGGCGCGGCAGACGTTTCGTCGGCCACATCAGGGCGACGTGAAGCAGGGCATCGCGTACGTGCCTCCAGAAATGCCTATCGAGTTCAAGCTTGAAGCCGTCAATGAGGCAGCACGGGCCTCGTTACAGGACTACTTCGACAACCTGCAGTACAGCAAGACCGTTGAGGAAGCGGCGACGATGCTGCTCAGCGAGGATCGTCGGCGAAAGGCTTTCGTGCTGATCTCGGAGGGCATCGATTCTGACATGTCCGCTTTGACCGGCAGCGCGTCGAGTCTCGGTGAGCTGGTCGCGGCGCCCGCAGCGGCCCTTGTGCAAGCGTCGAATAACACGGCAAAGACCGGCACGCAAGCGATGCAGGACATGCTCTCCGCGCTTCGTAGCGCGAATGTAGCGCTTTATGCCATCGATCCGCGCGGCAAGGTTCGGGCCGAAGACATGATGCTGGAGTCGTGGCCCCCGCTCGACTGCGCGGTCTGCAGCAATCCTCCGGCCATGCCGCAGTCAAGCGAGCGCGTCAAGCCGCGGGAGGACTCGCAATTTGGTTGGGGCAACCCCGTGCGTCGTGCGCAGGATGGGCTCGTCACCCTGTCCGAGGCCGCCGGAGGGTTCGCCGTGACCGATACGGACGACCTCACCGGAGGACTGAACCGCATCCTCGAAGACCTCGATCATTACTACCTGCTGGGCTTCTATCCGGCGGACACCAGCGGCGGAAATACCATGCATCCTGTGGACCTGACAGTGCCAGGCCACCCTGATTACAGGGTGCGCTTCCGGCGCGGCTACACACCGGACGCGCCGTCGCCACCTCTCAAGAGCAAGGATCCGTTGGCGGAACTTGCGACCGGCGTGATGCCGAAGAGCGACCTGCCGCTTCGCCTCACAGCGATGCCGCTTCCCGGTGCAGGCAAAAAAATGAGCGTCGCCATCGCGCTGGAGGTGACGGCTCCGGTGGGTCTCATGCAGGAATCCGATAAGAAACTAAGAGACGACGTGAGTTATTCGGTGATGGTCGTTGACGAAAAGAAGGCCAAGGTCACGCAGCGCACCGGCCGTTCGGCCACGTTCTCGATGCGAGTGGAGGATCCAGGCAAGCCCGTGCCGACCAGCGTGACCTATCAGATTCCACTCACGATCGACCTCGAGCCGGGGCGCTATCAGTTGCGCGCATCCGCAATGAGCAGGAAACTCGACAAAGGCGGCAGCGTCTATCTCGACATCACGGTGCCGGACTTTTCGAAGATGCCACTCGCGTTGACTACGATCGCTCTGGGATACGCCGACGGCGCGCGTGTGCCGGTGGGCCGAACAAGTGCTACGCCAGGTCCTCCCGATATCCCCGGTCTCTTCCGGCCCGCAGTCCCCCCGGCGCAGGAACGGGCACGCAATAACAGGAACCCCTTGCCGTTCGAGCCCACGCTCAGCCGCGAGTTCGAACAGTCAGACGCGCTACGCGTCCATTTTGAAGTGGTGCGCAAAGACTCGAGCGCTACCATCGCACTGGAAATCAAGGTCCTCGATGCCGGCAGCAACGAAGTACTGGCCTACGACAGGATCGTTGGACCGGGCGACTCCACCAGGATCGATCTTCGAGTGCCACTCACGACCCTCACGCCCGGCGCGTTCACGATCCTGGTGACCGCGTCTGACGGCCGCAATATCTCGAAGACGGAGACGGGATTCATCGTGAAGCCAATTCGGCGCCCCTAAAGGGACGCCCTACGTACGCCGCCAACTCGGCGCCCCTGACGCCCTACGGACGCCGCCAACGTAGGGCTTCTCTTTCACGCGCGCCCTACGGACGCCGTCAACGTAGGGCGTCCCTTCAGGGGCGCCGCGGGGCCGCCGCAATCAGCGCTTCCTTC
>JBKJJZ010000162.1:0-4753 GCA_046597705.1 Vicinamibacterales bacterium
TCCCAAAGCGCGCGGCGGCTCCGACGTGCAAACGGACTTCACCCTTCGCGGCGCCACGTTCGGACAATCGCTGGTGCTGCTCGACGGTGCCCGCCTCAATGACAGCCAGAGCGGTCACCACAACGGCGAAATCCCGGCGCCGCTGGTCGGCATCGATCGCATCGAGGTGGTCTTCGGTCCCGCGTCGGCCGTGCATGGCGCGGATGCGCTGGGCGGGACGATTCATGTGCTCACGCGCACCGACGCGCACGCAACCCTCCTCGCGACGCTGGGCCAGCACGGCACTGTCACCGCTCAGGCGTCGGCGTCGGGCGACAAGATCCCCGTGGGTTGGACCGTGTCTGGCTGGGGCGCTCGCAGTAACGGCTTCATGTTCGATCGGGACTTTGCTTTAGGCGGCGGCGCGGTGCGGGGCGCTACCGGAAAGGCATTGACCCTTGACGTCCGGCACCAGCGACGCGGCTTCGGCGCCAATGCGTTCTATGGCAATTCGCCTTCGAAGGAATGGACCGATCAGACGCTGGCGTCGCTCAAATGGGCAAAGGTTGGAGAACGCTGGAACACGTCGGCGCGTGTGGCCGCGCGCAATCACGGTGATCACTTCCGCTGGGACATCAACCGGCCGGGGTTTGCAGAGAACCGGCATCGTACCAACGCACTGGACGCGTCGGTGCTACTGGGCCGCCGCCTCAGCGATCGCCTTCAACTGACATCGGGCGCCGGCGCCGGCGGCGATTGGATCACATCGTCGAATCTCGGCGACCGCACCTATAGCCGCGGGCACGGCTTCATCGAAGCGCAGTGGGCTGGCGGGCCGCGCTGGTCTGCCCAGGCGGGCGCGAGGTTCGATGCCTACTCCACGTTTGGCCATGCCTGGAGCCCGTCACTCTCCATGGCTGCGTGGCCGTCATCAGCCGTGCGCGTCCGCGCATCCGTCTCTCGCGCCTTTCGGATCCCGACATTTACCGAACGCTTCTACGCGGACCCCGCTCACCAGGCCAGCGCAAGTCTGGTTCCCGAGCACGGCACGGCCCTTGATGGAAGCGTCGACGTCATGGCGGGGGGCTGGACGCTCACGGCTTCGCCATTCGTGCGTTGGGATAAGGATGTCATCGACTGGATTCGCAACTCCGCGGCTGACAAGTGGCGCACCACCAACGTGCGTGACGTGACGACCACGGGCATGGAAGTGAGTGCCACGCACGCGGCGGGCGCCGCGCTGGTCCGCGTGCACTATGCAGGCCTGCGCGTGGATGCGCCGGCACTCGGTGTGTTGTCCAAATATGTGCTGGAGTACGCCCGGCACTCCGCTGGCCTCTCGGCCATGGCGCCGGTGGCGGCCGGAGTCCAGGTGGCGCTCAATACCGATTACCGCAATCGGGCTGACGGTCAAAAATACTGGCTCGTGGGCGCAAGAGTCAGCCGGGAGTTCGGTCGATGGACGGCTTTCACCGAAGGCAGCAATCTCCTGAACGAGACCTACCGTGAAATTGTGGGTGTCCCGATGCCGGGCCGCTGGCTGTCGGTGGGCGTCACGGTTCGATAACCTTTCTTTGCAGAGCGTCCCTTCAGGGGCGCCAAACTTGCTCGGCGGTCAGCTCGCCGGTTCGTCTTCTTCAGCCTCGTCTTCAACAGTCTCGCCCCATGGCGCATCATCGCCCCACGGCGACGCCTGCGGGCCCGGGACGATACCATCGATGTCTGGATCCCCGCCGCCTCCGGGACGTGGCGAGGTGGTCTTGCGGTCTTTAGCCTCACCGCGGCGCGCGGTCTTTTCCTTCTGCCGTTCCTGTCGAGCCCGTTCCCGTGCGCGCTTCTGCGCGCTGACTTTGGGATGATTTGCCAAGCGTTCTCCTCTGCCAAACTCCGACGGCCTTACCGGCCGTCCGGAGCGAACTTCAAGCCGATCAGTCCGATGACGATCAACCCGACACACGTGAGCCGGAAAATGGATGCCGACTCACCGAACTTCAAAATACCGACGATCACCGTTCCCACGGCTCCGATGCCAGTCCACACGGCATAGGCCGTGCCGATGGGCAACGTCCGAACCGAGAGCGCCAGCAGCCAGACACTGGCGACAAGGGCAAGACCGGTCACGAGCGAGGACACAGGCCGGGTGAACCCCGCCGTAAACTTCAACCCGACGGCCCAGACCACCTCGAGCAGCCCAGCCAGGGTCAGGATCACCCACGGCATCTCTGTTCAATGTAACCGGTCCGACAGCAGCCCGGCAATGGGCAGGTGGTTTTTTCCTTTCAGCGTGATAGGCTCGCCTCCATCATGAAATTCCCGACTCGGGGCCTCACGAAGAGTGTTGTCGCTGCCCTGTCGTTGACGCTGACGCTGTCGGCACAGGAGCCCGTTTCTCAGCAAAACCAGCTCGAACGAGGCGACACTCTCATGTCTCGGCTGCAATACGAAGACGCCTACGTCGTCTACCGCGCCCTGCGCGACAGCAGCGAAGCGCAAACACGCGTCCGAGCCGGCGCCGGCATGGTCCGGGCGCTGCTCCGTCTGAATCTCTACGCCGAAGCGGCCAAAGAGGGGGCCGCGGTCGCGGCCCGCGACGGCGTTCTGGCATCGGCGCTGGCGCTGCATGGAGACTCGCTCTGGGCGTCCGGACTCTTTCAGGAAGCGGAAAGCCGTTACGAAGAAGCATTGAAGCTCGATCCGGCCGATCCCACAGCCCTGCACGGACGCGGACGCTCGCGCGCCGCACGCCGGCAGTTCGACACCGCGATGGCCGACATCCGGCAGGCGATTGCCGGGGCGCCGAAAGAGCCGTCGTTCCACTACACGCTGGCCTCCATTCTCGAAGACACCCGTCAGTTCAAGGCGTCGGCCGAGGCCCTTGATAGATATCTCGACTTGATTCCGTCTCGCGACACGAGCGAAATGGCGAAGTGGGCCGTGTCGCAGGCAGCATTCCTTCGCAGCTTCGGCGACAAGGTCCCGTTCGATGTGATCAGCAAGGACGAGGTTTACACCATTCCGTTTCGAATCCAGGACGGCCGCGTGCTGGTGCGAGGCCGCGTGAACGGCAATACGCCCGTGGACTTTGCGCTCGACACCGGCACGGATCAGACCACGCTCACGCCTGCAGTCGCATCCCGCGCGGGAGTTCGCGCGGTACAGACCCTCACAACAGCGGGTGTTGGCAGCATCGGTGTCGGTTTCCGTTCGCTCGAAGTCGGCCGGATCGATGAGCTGCTCATCGGCGACTTCCGTATCCGTAATATCCCCGGCCTCATCAAAAGCCCGTCGTTGACGGAGCTTCCCAAGCCCGAAGGCGCGGGATTCTCGCCGCTCGCGCTCGGATTCTCGATGGAGATCGACTACCGTCGCGGCGTCCTGACGATGGCGCGGCGGTTTGAAGACGCCGACTTCCCCATTCGATTACCGATGCGAATTCAGCGGCTCGCCACCGTGCGCGCCACCATCAACGGCAACGTCCCTGTGAGTCTTGTGCTCGATACTGGCGGTACGGCGGTGACGGTGAGCCGGAAAGTGGCTGGCCGCCTCGAGATCAATCCGTCAACGCGCCTGGTGCCTGTCAATGTCTACGGCACCTCCGGCTGGGATCGCGGTGCGTTCCTGCTCCCCTTCCTCGAGGTTCAGCTCGCACCCGGTGTAGGAACGTCGCAGAAATCCGTGGCGGTGCTCAATCTCGATGCGCCCAGCGCGCTGCTGGGCTACGAGATGGGCGGCATCCTCGGCCACGATTTCCTGCGCCACTACATCGTCCGCATCGACCTCGAGCGCGCCGAAGTCGGGCTGCGCGAGATCAAGTAACACGTTGCCGGGTCTAAGGACCCGGCAATTTGGCGCCCCTGAAGGGACGCCCTACGTACACCCGCGCCGAATGTAGGGCGTCCCTTTAGGGGCGCCAATTGACCCCTGTTAGAGGAATTTCTGAATCTGCGCGCGGTAGCGTGTGTAGATCCACGACACGCCCAGCAACACGGCCCCTAGCGCGACGAACGAAATGATCCGCGCGAGTTCTGCGAGCTGCGGCAGATCAAACACGAACAGCCGTCCGATGCACGCAAGCAGCACCACAAGTCCCGACAGACGCAACAGGCGTTCGCGCGCGGGAAACCCGATGGCGAGCAGGACCGACGCGTGCGCGCCCCACGTGACGGTCACCAAGGTGGGGCGCACTTGAACGTAGACCAGTGACACCAGCGACAGGGTCGCGGCAACCGACAAGACAATGCGAACGGCATCCTCGACGTCGGCCACGCTTTTCTTCGCGTTCGTCAATGCCTCGCGGACCACGAGACTGAAGGCGTACATGAAACCGATGACGACCAGCGCCGAGATGATTTGGATCGACGTCGCGGCTGAGGATTCGAGGATGGGCTTCAAGGCGCGCAGCAGCGCGAGTCCGAGCAGCGGATACACCTGCCATCGCAGGCCGCCCAGCTTCCAGACCAGTCCCGCCACACCGAGCGTGATCGCGGTTGCCGCCCAGGCAAGCACGACGTAATCCGGATCGACCACGATCCACTCGAGCATCACGACGAACGCGGTCCCGAACGTCCCGGCCACGGCGGCCGCGCACACGCGCTGGAAGCGGTCGGGGTCATTGCTGCCGCGGGCGGGTGCGATTCGCCACGCGCTGAAGTAAGAAACGGCCATCGCGGACATCAGGACAGTCCAAGCCTCTTGAGCGGAAGGCGCGCCGATGTAGGCCTGTCCACCGAACCAGACCAGCAGCACGACTGCGCTCCCAGCTCCCACGGCGTAG
>JBKJJZ010000283.1:0-2993 GCA_046597705.1 Vicinamibacterales bacterium
GACTAACGTAAGGCCGATCAGCTGCCGGAGCCGCGCCCCAGCAGCCTTCGGAGGAAGGAAACTATACCCGCGGCTTCGGTCCGCTGCAGTGGCGGGTTATGCGGCGACTTCGCGTGCGCCGCCGGGAACGAGCCCGCATTCCGGGCAGCGATCGGGCGTGGCGCGAAGGTCGTAGCCACAGTGAACACAGCGCCCGCAACGCTTGCGCCAAGCGCGGAGCCCTCGGACGAGCAGGACGCGCGGAAGCCGAACGATTAGCACCAATACGGCGACCGCGCCAACCAGCCACGCGGTGCCCATCGCCCCTGTCCAGGTGAAGATTGAAACGTGCCAAAAGCCTAGAAGGTAGAACTCCGGATTGGCGTTGGTGCCAGGAACGGCTGTGAGGAGCACGCCGATGGAGCAGGCGAGCGCCGCAATCGCAATTCTCACCTCGCGAGTCAACCCTGCGTATTCGAGCCGCATAACGTAGAGGACTTTATGCGGAGTGCGCCCCGAACGACAGTTTCGCCGAAGGCCGCGATCGCACTCCGTATAAAGTCAGGTTGAACTGAACCGAGGCCGGGCTATGGGGATTGTATCGAAGCGTCGGGTGCGCGTCTCGCGGAATCGGGGGTTCGCGGGACGTTGTTGATGGGGGGCGGCAGTGATTCGGTCCGTCGGGACAGGCGCCACAGAGACGACCTGAGCCCGTGGAGGAAGCCCACATTGCCCATTGGCGCGCACCCCGGCTGGCCGCGTGGGATCGCGGTGAAGCGTTGCGAAAGGTTGAGACGCGTCGTCTTCATCAGGAACTGTCAAGCCGGAGGATGAACCGCTTCAGCGCGCCGGGTGAGAGTCGCGGACCGGGGATCAATCGCCCGATGCCGCAAAGGGGACAACGATCGTGAGGATCGGTCGCATCGCCGGCGCCGAACGCTTGGGCGGGTTGCTCCGCGGGCGGATCGACCGCCAGCAATTGCCGGCAGCGGATGAGGTTGCGTGTTCGCATGCGGTTGGCCAGCAGCCCGAAGTGCCGGATGCGCATGAAGCCGCGCGGCACCGCGTGCAGGAGGAAGCGGCGCAGGAACTCTCTGCCGTCCAGCGTCATCGTGCGCGGGCGGTTGCCGTGGGCATAGTCTTTCCAGTTGAAGCTCACCGTTCGATCGTCCATCGACACCAGCCTGCGGTTGGAGATCGCGATGCGGTGGGTGTAGCGGGCGAGGTACTTCAGCACCTGCCCGGGTCCGCCGAAGGGCGGCTTGGCGTAGACGACCCAGTCGTGCTTCACCGCCGCATCCAGCAAGCGATCGAAGACGCGATCGTCATCCGTGCCGAACAGCTTGCCCTTGCCGCGCGCCTGCTTTAACAGCGCGATGAACTTGCCGCGGAAGACGCGGGAGAGAACGCGCATGGGCAGGAAGAATCCGGCCCGGCATGGAACCCACTTGTCGTCCGGCGACAATCCGCCGCCGGGCACGACGCAGTGGACATGCGGATGCAGCGACAGGTTCTGGCCCCAGGTGTGCAGGATCGCCAGGAAGCCGATGCGCGCTCCCAGATGCCGCGGGTTGGCCGCCACCTCCAGCAGCGTCTGCGCGACGGCGTCGAACAGCACGTTGTAGACGGCTCGCTTGTTGGCCAGCGCCAGCGCGTTGAACGTATCGGGCAGCGTGAAGACGACGTGAAAGTACTCGACCGGCAGCAGCTCCGCGGCGCGATCTTCCATCCACCGCGCGCAGGCGGACGCCTGGCACCTGGGACAATGCCGGTTGCGGCAGGAGTTGTAGGCGATGCGCTGATGCCGGCAGGAATCGCAGGTCTGGACATGCCCGCCCAATGCGGCCGTGCGACAGGAGACGATGGCTCGCAGAATGCGCTGCTGCTCGCCGCTCAAGTCGTCCAGCCGATGACCATGCCGCCGCACGACCTCCGCCAGCTCCAACGCCCCGCACGGGCGGTGGATTGTCGCGGTCATGGCGTTGTGCGCGTCGGCTTCGTCGTTGTCGTCGTCGGAGCGGGATAGAGCCGGTCCAGCGGGCTGACCACCGATCGCAGATGCGCATCGGACACGTGCGTGTAGCGGGCGGTGGTCTTGAGGTTCGCATGGCCCAGCAGCATCTGGATCGAGCGCAGGTCCGTGCCCGCTTCCAGCAGGTGCGTGGCGTAACAATGCCGCAGGGTGTGGGGACTGACCCGCCGGGTGATGCCGGCCCGTCGGGCGGCGCGGGCGACGATCCGCTCGGCCGTCCCGCTGTCCATCGCCCGGTCGGGCTTACGGTCCTGCGGGAACAGCCATTCGCCCGGACGGCACTGCCGCCAGTAATCGCGCAGGATCGAGAGCAACTGAGGCGAGAGCTTGACCAGCCGGTCCTTGCCCCCCTTGCCGCCGCGGACGTGGATGAACATCCGACCGCTGTCGATGTCGGCGGGCTTCAGGTTCAGCGCCTCGGAGATGCGCAGTCCCGCGCCGTACAAAGTAAGCAGCAGGGCCTTGTGTTTGGGATGATGGGCGACGACGTCAAACAGCCGCCGCAGCTCATCGGCGCAAAGGACCGTCGGCAGGCGTTTGGGAACGTGAGCGCAGGGCACGCGTTCGAATCGCTCGTCTTTCATCAGGATGAAGCGGTAAAGAAACTGCAAGGCGCAACGCGCCTGGTTGTAGCGGCTCCAGCTCGCGTGCCGGTCCTGCACGAGGTGCAGCAGGTAGGCCCGGGCCTGCGCGCCGTCCAGTTGCTCCGGCGAACGCCCGTAGTGCCGGGCGAACTGCGCCACCGCGTGCACGTACGCGTCAACCGTGTGGGGCGAGAGGTTCCGCAGGCGCATGTCTTCGATCATGCGTTGACGAAGAGGGGTCATCGGATCGCTCCTTGTAAGAGACAAGAAGCCAATGATGCCACGCGCCCACCAGGGACCGGAACGTCCTTGCAGAAGCTAAGCCAGGAGAAGTGCGCCCCACCGCGCAGCGGTTTAGTTCAACTACTATTGTATCGTCTAATGCGCCACATAGCAGT
>JBKJJZ010000304.1:0-4938 GCA_046597705.1 Vicinamibacterales bacterium
CATCGTGCAGGAACCCGACGGCGCATTCGTGTTCAGCGCAAAAGTCGCAATCGGGGAGATGACGGACCGATTGGGCATCACGATCGAGGAAGCGGGCTTCGAGACCGTGGGCGGCTACGTGCTGACCCGCGCGGGCCGGGTGCCGGCGGCGGGGGAACTGTTTACCGCAGATGGTATTTCCGTCGAAGTGCTGGAGGCCGAGCGGCGCCGCATTCACAAGGTGCGCGTCCGCCGCCTGCCTCAAGACGAGGATCAGGAGTTTTGAAAGCGGGTTATGTGACGCTGGTCGGCCGGCCGAATGCCGGCAAGTCCACCTTGATGAATCGTCTCATCGGCCAGAAAGTGGCGATCGTCTCGGACAAGCCCCAAACCACTCGTCATCGCATCACGGGCGTGTTGAACACGCCGGAAGCGCAGCTGGTGTTCATCGATACGCCGGGGATTCACAAGCCCGAGCACACGATGAACCGCCGGATGGTCCGAGGCGCGCTCGACACACTGCGCGAAGCGGATCTCGTAGTGCTCGTCGTGGACGCTGCCGAGGAAGCCGGCTGGGGTGATCGATTCGTCATGGATCTTCTCGCGGACATCAAGACCCCACTCATCGTCGTGTTGAACAAGGTTGATCGCGTCAAGTCCAAGGTGGTTCTGCTTCCAAGAATCGAGAGCTACGCGAAAGGGATCAAGACTCACGCCGTGGTCCCGATCTCCGCGCTCAAGGGCGATCACGTGGACGGACTGCTGAAGGAAATGATCGCCGCGCTTCCTGAAGGCGAGCCGATCTTCGACGCGGAGTACTTTACTGATCAAACCGAGCGCACGCTGGCCGCCGAACTCATCCGTGAGAAGGTGCTGGCCCATACCCGCGACGAACTGCCGTACACCACGGCGGTCGTCATCGATCAATTCGCCGAGCCAGAAACACCCGGTAGCGTCACCAAGATCTACGCGTCGATCATCGTCGATCACGATTCCCAGAAGCCCATCGTCATCGGCAAGGGCGGCGAGATGATCAAGCGCATCGGCACGGAAGCCCGCAAGGACCTGCAGGAAATGCTCGACGGTCCCGTCTTCCTCGACCTGCACGTCAAGGTCCGCAAAGACTGGCGCGACGATGAGCGGCTCCTGGACGAGCTCGGGCTGCCTAAACGGCAGTAGCGGTTCGAGGTTCGAGGTTCGAGGTTCGAGGTTCGAGGTTCGAGGTTCGAGGTTCGAGGTTCGCGGTTCGCGGTTCGCGGTGGGCGCTTCGCGCCATCTTGTCTTGTGCTTTATATTCCAGTGAACTATAGTCCGGTGCATGCGAAAGACGTTGCATGCTGAAACCGGGCTGGCCGGGCCCGCCCAGCACATCATGCTGGCCCTGGGCACGGATGCCCTCCACGGCTACGCCATCATGCAGAGCATTGCGGAGCGCAGTGGCGGTCAGATTCGGATTCTGCCCGGCACGCTCTACAGCACCCTCAAGAAGCTACTGAAGGACGAGCTGGTGGAAGAATGCGACCCGCCGAAGGACGCGGACTCAGAAGACGCGCGCCGACGCTACTATCGCGTCACCAAAGCGGGGAAGGTCGCCATGAAAGCGCAGACCGAGCGCCTGGCATTGCTGGTGAAGCTGGGAAAGGTGTTTAGCTGAGATGGCCCGGCTTCCCCGGACTCTGGCTCGCCTCGTCGCGTTGCCGCTGCTGCTCTCACCGAAGGAGTTTCGCCAGCGCTTTGGCCCCGAGGTGCAGGACGCCATGGAACGCGGGCTTCAAGAGGCTGATCAGCGAGGCGGTGCCAGCGCGATGTTCGGGTTTTGGGGGCGTGGCATGGGCGACGCGCTGAAGACAGCGGCGCACGAACGGCGAATGGCCAGCGGCGGTTGGTTCGGCGACGGCAATCCGTGGTCCGACCTCGGCGGTGACGTGAAATACGCACTGCGAGGCTGGCGTCGATCTCCAGGTTTTTCGCTGACGGTTGTCACGACCCTGGGCCTGGGGCTGGGTCTGGCGTCCGCGATCTTCGCCTTCGCCGACGGCTATCTCTTCAGGCCTCTCCCATTTCCCGGCGGCGATCGAACGTACTACGTGCGCGATCCACACGCGCAGATCGCGCTGAAGGCGTCAGACACGGTCGCGCTCCGTGCTAGCGCCGTGGCCGGCTTTGGATTCGTGGAGTGGAGTCCCGCTTCTCTGGGTGGCGAACTGGTTGTCGGAGACCGGAGGGTGTCGCCGCTGGTGTACGAGGTCAGCGAAGGGTTTCGGAACACGTTGAAGCTGCCGCTCCTCGCCGGTCGCGATTTTGCACCGGAGGACCACCTTGCCGGTGCGCCCAGAGTGGCATGGCTGTCGCATCGTTTCTGGAGGCGCGAGTTCGGAGGCGACATAGGCGCCTTGGGCCGGCCTCTTCGCATCGAACGGGTCCAGGCGGCCGAAGAACTCCGCATCGTCGGCATCCTGGGTCCTGAGGTGGCGTCGTTCGATCTGAACAACAGCCCTCCCGACCTCATTGCGCCACACCGGGGACCCCCGCAAGTCGGCCCGAACAGGTTGTCGTTTCCGCTGGTGCTGGTGCCAATCGGCGTGAGTGTTGACCAAGCCGCGCAGCAAATCTCGGCGGCCCTTCAAGCGGTGGCTCCGGCCGCCGACGGACGCCCACGTGAGGTGCGCTTGCGCGCGTTGAGCGCCGCACAGACCGCCGGGGGAAGACCGACGGCCAAAGTTCTCCTGACGGGCGCGCTCCTTGTGCTCCTTCTCGCTTCAATGAATCTGATCCACTTGCTGTTGAGCCGCAGCATGGCGCGCGCGCTGGAAGTGGCAACACGAGCGTCGCTCGGTGCGAGCCGATGGCGGGTCATTCGTGTCTTCGTAGTCGAAAGCCTGTTGCTTGGCGCGGCCGGCATCACTCTCGGCCTGGCGGTCGGCAAGGCGCTGTCGGTCCTGATCTCCGCGAACGTTCCGCAATGGCCGACCGCCGGTCGCAATCTCGCTCTCGTGCCAATGCTGTTCGACTTTCGGGTGATGGCGTTTGCAGTCGTGCTTGGACTTGCCGTCAGCGTCGCCGGGGGCCTCTGGCCGGCATGGTTGGCGCTGCGACGCCCGATGACGATTCATCAACGCACCGCGGGCGGCGTGAACCCTGTTATTTCGGGACGTCTCTCGCGCGTGATTCTTGGTTCTGAACTGACGGTGGCCACCATGGTCATCGTCGGTGCCGTGTTTGTGGGTCTTGGCATCTACCGTTATCTCAATCAGCCACTTGGCTACGAGTACAAGGACCGGCTGCGGGTATTTGTCAGTAGTGATGGTGGAGGGCCAGTGGCGGGCCAGGAGGCCGGCGCCGCGGTGCGCGCAGTTCGAGGGGTCACCGGTGTTCGCGAGGCCGGATTCGAGAGATCGGTGAGCAGGACCCGTGATGTCGAAGTGGTGGACCGGGCCGTTGATACGAAGGAAATTTCGGCGCTTGGTGTGACCGCAGGCTAATTCGAAGCGTGGGGCATGCACCTTCAACAGGGACGATGGTTTGACGCGGGCGAGTTTCTCGATCCCGCCGACATAGTGGTCGTTGATGATCGGTTTGCACGTGTAGCTTGGCCCGATGCGGACCCAATCGGCGCTACCGTCCGTGCGGCGGGTCGTCTTCGCAAGGTCGTGGGCGTGGTGCAGTCACGCCGCGAACTGCTGGACCGAGAACTGCCTCCCGTTCTCTATGTCCCGGCTTCGGACTCGGCCGGTCGCGATGCGGTCGTCGCCTGGGCACCAGATTCTGACCTCGTTGACATGAACACTCGGATGACGGCAGCGGTGCAGGCCGCTGTGCCAGGTGCGGTGGTAACAGTGACAAAGGTGACGTTCGAAGGCCTGTTCCTTCGAGGCATCGGCGAGGCGCAGTTCCAGGCCCCGATCGTAACGACGTTCGGTGTGTTGGCGGTGATCCTTGCTGGCATCGGTATCTTCGGTTTGGTGTCGTACCTGGTGGAGCAGCGCACGCGCGAGTTCGGAATCCGGATGGCACTTGGCGCGAAGCTGCAGGACATCCGGCGCACAGTCATGCGTGAGTCGATTCAGCCCACACTGATCGGATTGCTGCTCGGCTCGGCCGGAGCGCTCGCACTCGAGTCCGTGGTGCAATCCAGTGTCTTCGGCTGGAAGTCCAGCGGCGTGACCGCCGTCGCCATCGTCGCCATCGGACTGTTGCTGGTGGCCATCATCGCCGCGCTCATTCCCGCCGGCCGAGCCGCGCGCGTGGACCCAGCGACGACGCTGCGATCGGAATGAGGACTCGCCGGTACGAGGTTCGAGGTTCGGGGTTCGAGGTTCGAGGTTCGAGGTTCGAGGTCCAGGGTTCGAGGAGGCGCTTCGCGCGGCTCTCTTTGAGGCAGCCGAAGGCCGTGGCCAGGCGGGCGGCGGCCCTCAGGAGCGGTGCGATACGCGAAGCATGAAGACTGGCGGGTGAGGCCGCGGCTGCTTGCCCGCCGCAGCGCGGAGCGCGGAGGTGGGTTTCGAGCGCCGCGACGGCGGGGGCGGAAGTCAGCCGCATTAGGAGCAAGCGATAAGCGTCAGCGGGAAGCGCAAGGCCTCACCCGCCAGTCTTCGAGCACCGCTCCGTAGCCGCTGGCCGCATGGCCACGGCCTTCGGCTGGTCGGAGGATCGGCACAGCCTCTCCATAAAATCGCCGGGTCTGAAGACCCCGCCTCCGAAGACCGACGAGGACCGGCCTCCGAAGGGCGACCCCGGGACCCCGATAAGCAGGGCCACGCCTTTTGTCCGCCCCTGCAAGACCCAGACCAGACTAAAATGACTGGATGGTGGTGCCGCGCAGAAACGAACTGGTGCTGGAGACAGTCCGGCGCCTGCTGCGGATGGGGGCCACTCCCAACCTGCTGAACCTGCTGCAGAAGCAGCATCCGGCCGATTTGGCGCAGGTATTCGCCGAACTCCACGAGAAAGATTGCCACG
>JBKJJZ010000398.1:0-10943 GCA_046597705.1 Vicinamibacterales bacterium
GAGAAACGCGAGCGGCTACGTCTCGTCGTTCGGCGACCTGACGGGCATCAACCTCATCGCCGGCCAGAAGAAGCTGGAGCTGATGCCGTACGCCCTGACGCAAGCCACCACGTCGCCTGTGAGCGCAGGCGACCCGCTGAGGAAATCACCTGATCCCAGCGCGACGATGGGCATGGACCTCAAGTACTCCGTGGCGCCCGGGCTGACGTTGAGCGGCACGGTCAACCCCGACTTCGGTCAAGTTGAAGCAGACCCGGCGGTGGTGAACCTGTCGGGCTTTGAAACCTTCTTCGCAGAGCGACGGCCCTTTTTCGTCGAAGGGTCCGGCACGTTTCGATTTGACATCGATTGCAACGATGGCAGCTGCACGGGACTTTTCTACTCGCGCCGCGTGGGACGATCGCCGCAGCGTCTGGTGGGCGCGCCCGCTGACGGCTATGCCAACCAGCCCTCGAACACCACCATTCTTGGAGCCGCAAAACTGACCGGTCGTGTCGGCAAGTTCTCGGTGGGCGCGATCAACGCCGTGACCGGTCGCGAATACGCCCGCATCGCTTCGGGACCCAGCCTTCAGATCACTGAAACTCCGGTCGAGCCCCTGAGCAACTACACCGTCCTGCGGGCCAATCGCGAATTCGACAACCGTTCACGCCTTGGCGTGATGGCAACCGCCACTCGACGCCAGCTCACCAGCGAGTTGAGCTTCCTGCCTGAAACGGCGCTGACCGGCGGCATCGACGGCGAATGGCGAATCGGCCAGCGTTATAGCCTGGCCGGGTTCCTGGCCGGCAGCAGTGTGAGCGGCAGCGCAGACGCGATTGCGCGGCTGCAGCGAAGCACCGTGCATAGCTTCCAGCGGCCGGATGCCGATTACCTGGAGTACGACCCGACGCGGAGTTCGCTCACCGGAAACGCCGGCAGCCTGTCGTTCAACAAAATCGCAGGTGAGCGCACGCGCTTCAACACCTACGTCAACTACAAGTCTCCCGGCTTCGATATCAATGACCTGGGCTTTCACCAGCGCGCGGACGAAATGAACCAGGGGGCGTGGTTCCAGATTCGCGACAATACTCCCAGCCGCCGGGTGCGTGAGTTCAGCATCAACTTCAACCAGTGGACCGCCTGGAACACAGGCGGGGACCTGCGGTTCTGGGGCGCCAACGTCAACGCGCACTGGACCTTCACCAACAACTGGCAGCTCCACACAGGCCTGAATTACAACGGCCGGGGTTTTGCCGACCGGCTCACGCGCGGTGGCCCGGGCGGCTACACCAACGCCGCACTGAATCAATGGGTCTCCGCACAGACCGATGACCGCAGGCGCGTGTCCGGTGCCTTGAACGGCTCATGGTTCAGGGACGGGCACGGCGCATGGAACACTGACTTTTCGCCGCAACTCACTTTTCGTCCCTCGTCGTCGCTCCTCGTAAATGCCGGGGTGGGAATCAATAGCAATCACTCGCAGTCGCAATGGATCACGAACCTGACACAAGCCGATGGCACGCACTATGTGTTCGGCCGGTTGAACCAGACGACGATGCGATTGACGACAAGAGTGAACTACACCATCACGCCGGCGCTTTCGCTGCAGGTATACGCGCAGCCGTTTGTCTCAGCCGGCGACTATTCTGGATTCAAGGAACTGGCCTATGGCCGATCGAAGTCCTACGAAGGGCGTTACCAGCCATACGCCTATGGCGCGAACCCTGACTTCAACATCCGTTCGTTCCGCACGACGAACGTGCTCCGCTGGGAATACCGCCCCGGCTCGGCGATTTTCGTCGTGTGGCAGCAAGGCCGCGATGACTTTTCGACGCTTGGCGACTTCCAGTTCGGCCGCAACTTCGGCGACCTCTTCGACGCACCGGCGACCAATACGTTTCTGGTGAAGTTCAGCCGGTGGCTGAATTTCTGAGGTGCTTCGCCGGGTCTGAAGACCCGTCCTCCGAAGACAACGGGCAGTTCCTGTCGGAGGCCGGGTCTTCAGACCCGGCAACACCGCTCATTTCAGCGCCTGCACCGGGTCGATTCGCGAAGCGCGGCGAGCGGGCATCCACGCCGACATCGTGGCAAGGAGCGCGACCAGCAGAATAACGCCGGCGGTCACAGCGAGGTCGAACGGCGCCACATTGAAGAGCCAGGCGCGGAGCTGATAGGCCGCGAGGTAGCCGGCGCCCAGTCCGCCCGCACCTCCGACGGCGGCCAGCGCCAGCGCTTCGCCGATTACGCTTCGTTGCACGCCGTCAGGCGCGGCCCCCAGTGCCAGGCGCACGCCGATCTCCCGCGTCCGGGCCGTCACAGAGGCAGCGAGGACGCCGAACAGGCCAAACACGGTGAGCACGACAGAGACGGCACCGAATGCCAGCGCCGCCGTGGCGAGCAGCCGTGAGGGAAAGAGCGGGACCTGTCTCAGGTCGTTGAAGGACATCACATCGAAGGCCGCAAGGCGGGCATCGGCCGATGCCAATGACTTCGCTACGAGTCCGGCGAGCGCACCCGGATTCACGCCTGTGGCAGCGCGCAAGTGGAGCACGAACCCACCGGGCGGCTCGACGTGTGCCGGCAGATAGAGGTAAGGCCGCGGAGTCTCCCCGACGTTGTAGTACGCGGTATCGGCGACCACACCGGCGACGGTCGCCGGCGTCCGGCCCAGAAGCACAGTGCGCCCCACGGCGTTGCCATCGGCCCAGTACCGCGCTGCCATCGTACGATTGATGACCACCGCCGGCGCGCCCGCGCGTGGGTCCCATGGGCCACCCGCTTCAAATGGGATGCCCAGTGTCTCGAAATAACGGGGCCCCACCTGGGTGAAGTCGGTCTTGAGGCCGTTGGCATCGTGTTTCGGGTCGTAACCAGGCACGCGCGTGATGATGGTGTCCTGACCCGGCTCGAGCGGCGCCCGCATCGCAATGTCCGCGGCAAGGACTCCAGGGACCGCTCGTGCGATTGTCACCGCGCGTTCCGTCAAGGCGCGCCATTCGTTCTTGGGCACGCGTTGGCGCTGCATGTGAATCGAGAGCAGTCCAACTGCCGACGCATCGAAGCCCGGCGACGTCTGCAGCTGCCTGCGCAGGCTGGTGGTCAGCAATGACGCCAGCATCAACAGCACCACGGACACGCCCACCTGCACAGCGACCATGACGCGCCGGCCTCGCGCGATTCGGCGGCCGCCCGATGAATTGCCGCCTTCTTCCTTGAGCACCTCAACTGGCACCTGCCGGGCGGCACGCCACGCGCTGCCTGTCCCGAAGAGCACGGCGCCGGCCAGTGAAACGCCAAAGGTGTAGGCCACGACGCGCCACTGCAGAGTGGTGTCGAACGAGAAATCACCGAGCAGTTGCAACGGCAACTGCACGGCCCCTAACGCGGTGGCCGCCAGGCGCGCTACGACCAGGGCCGCAGCACCGCCCGCAAGGGCCAGCACCATGCACTCGAGCATCCATTCGCTCATCAGGCGAAGCCTGCCGGCGCCCAGGGACTGTCGAATCGCAAACTCCCTGCGTCGTGCGGCGACGCGCGCGTGCATCAAACTCGCGAGATTCGCGCACGTCGCCAGGAACAACAGTCCGGTGAACGCGAACGACGTGAGCAGCACGGGCGACAACTCCTCGCGGTCGTCTTGCGCCAGGGCGCTGGCGGGTCGAACGAGGTACGCGAATGGTGGGTCCGTGGGGCGTGGCGGGAACCGCAGGTTGATGCCGGCGGCCGCTGTGGCGAGTGCCCGCTCCGCGTCAGCCACGGTTGTACCTGGTGTCAGCCGGCCGATCATCCACAGCCATCCCCAGCCGCGCCGCTCGATCGAGAGTCCTCGCGGTCGAACATGGCCTTGCATCGTGATGGGCACCCAGACGTCCACGCGATGGGCCGCATAGGTCCCATCGAACCCGGGCGGGGCCACTCCGACGACATCGAACCGTGCGCCGTTGATGAACATCGGCTCGCTCAGCGCCTGGGGCCGGGCGCCCCCACCAGGGCCATCGTCTGCGCGTGGGCGGCGAGGTCGAGCGCCGGCGCGGCTCCATCCCGTGCGTCGCGATAGTTGGGATACGACGCCGTGTCGAAGCCTCCCAACCCATCGTCGGCATAAACGCGCACAAGCCGGTGCGGCTCAGACAGGGGAAGTGGCGCCAGCAGATACGCGTCCACAAACGTGAAGACCGTCAGGTTCGCGCCCAGGCCAAGAGCCAGGGTCAAGACGACCGTCGCGGTAAAGCGAGGTTCGCGCGCGAGGCGGCGGGTGATGGTTGCGAGGTCTCGAAGCATAGTGCCCTTTCCGAATGTGCCCCAGGGCAGCGAAGCCTGCCATGGGCTCGTTGACTCATTGGTGAAGACCGCTAGCCGTCGGCATTCGAGCGCCGCCCAGAGCAGCCGAACCCGGAGGCGCAGTTGAGCCAGCGCCCTGGTTGCGCGACCGCGTCCGTCCTGCCATGCGCAGAAGTCGTGCATCAAGTCGGCGGCCGCGGGATCGAATGCGTCCGCTCGCAACGCCTCTGGGACGAGGCTGCGGCACCATGCGAGCCAGCGCTCAGGCATGGGACTTTTTGCGGAGGGCGCGCGCGGAAGCGAGTCGAGCGACGTAAAAACTTCGGGTGGCATCGACGGCACGCTGTCCGTCCTGCGTGAGCCGGTAGCGGCGTTCCTTGACGTTCTGGCCCCCCACCAGTTTCTGGTCGTACCAGCCCGCAACCAGGTCAGCCGCCTCGAGTCGCGCCATCATTTGATAAAACGCCGGCGCCGAGTTCCGTACGCCGAATCCCGCCAGCAGTTCGCGGAGATCGCGGCCGGCGAGTTCGGCATCGGATAGTGCTTCCAGCATCAGAAACTGGAGATGGGTGATGGTCGGCAGGGATTTGGACATAACTAGACGTTATGTTATGCCAGATTATGTCCGTTGGTTCAATTCGTCTGGTGATCGAGTAATCTGGAATCCTGCGAGAGTGGCGGAACTGGCAGACGCGCCGGACTTAGAATCCGGTGGCCGGAAGGCCTTGGGGGTTCGACTCCCCCCTTTCGCACTAGTGCTCCTCAATCCTCAATCCTCAATCTGTCGCCGACCTATACAATTGAAACTGATGAAGATCGAACTGACCGAGGTCAACGAGACCCAGAAACACCTGTCGTTTGAAGTGCCGTCCGAGGCCGTCGCCTCGGAAATTCAGAAAGTGACGCAGGGCTACAGCAAAAGCGCGCGCATCCCCGGATTCCGGCAGGGGCGCGTGCCTGCGAGCGTCGTGAAGCAACGTTACAAGGATCAGATTCTCTACGACGTGGCCAACGCCATGATTCCGCGCCTTGTGGACGAGGCGCTTCGGACGCGCGGCCTCGAACCGGTCGCCACGCCGGACATTCAGAGTGTCGTCATCGAGGAAGGCCAGCCGATGACCTTCCTTGCGGCCTTTGAAACCGTGCCGGCCATCGACCCTGGCGACTACACCGGGATTTCCCTGACCAAGCCGCCTGCGGTGCTCGAAGTGGGCGCGGTCGATCAAGTGCTGGAACGGCTGCAGCAACGCGCCGCCAAATGGCACCCCGTGGAAGACAGGCCTGCTGGCACTGGCGACGCCGTCCTGATGGATGTGACGCGCACCGTCCAGAAGGATGACGCCAAGCCCGAGCCGATGCAGAACGTGTCGGTTGAACTTGGGGCTGCCGGAAACCCGCCGGGCTTCGACGAGAATCTGAGTGGAGTCTCAGCGGGTGATACGCGAACGTTCTCTGTGACGTATCCCACTGAGTATGAAGTCCCGGAGCTGGCCGGGGTCACGGTGGACTATGCCGTTGACGTCAAGGGCGTTCGGCGCAAGGAATTGCCGGAGCTGACCGACGACTTCGCGAAGGAAGTGAGCGAAGTGGAAACGCTCGACGCCCTGAAGGACCGCGTTCGCCACGACCTGCAGCACGAGGCGGAGCACGAAGCGGAACACAAGGTGCGCCACGACCTGCTGCAGAATCTTGCCGGACGCATGCGCGTGCCGGTGCCATCCGTGTTGGTGGACCGCGAGATTGATCGGCGCCTCGAGGAGTTCGTCAGGCGGCTGATGGATCAGGGCATGGACCCGATGAAGGCGGGCGTCGACTGGCAGGAATTCCGTGAGCGCCAGAAGGGTCCGTCCGAGGAAACGGTCAAGAGCACACTGGTGCTTGACGAAATTGCGCGGCGCGAGGGCCTGTCGGCCGGCGATGAAGACGTGGCCGCGGAAGTCGAGAAATTCGCCGAACGCACCGGTCGCACTGCCGCCGCTGTGCGAGCGCGTCTGGAAAAGGAAGGCGGCTTGAGCCGCATTGAGTCTGGTATCCGCAGGGAAAAAACCGTGGCATGGCTGATCGAGAAAGCGCAGGTCTCGTAGTGACGACTCCGAAATCCCAACTCGTGCCCATGGTCGTCGAGCAGACGAACCGTGGAGAGCGCGCGTATGACATTTTTTCGCGGCTGCTCAAGGACGGCATCATCTTCATCGGGGTGGAGATCGACGATCCGATCGCCAACCTGGTGATTGCGCAAATGTTGTTCCTCGAAGCGGAGGATCCGGAGCGAGACATCACGCTCTACATCAACAGCCCGGGCGGTTCCATTACTGCGGGTCTGGCCATCTACGACACGATGCAGTTCATCAAGCCTCAAGTGGCCACGTATTGCATCGGGCAGGCGGCGTCGATGGCGGCCGTGCTGCTGGCCGCCGGCGCCAAGGGCAAGCGATTCTCGCTCCCGAATTCGCGCATCTTGATCCATCAGCCATCAATGTCCGGGCTGCGCGGACAGGCGAGCGATATCGATATTCACGCCAGGGAAATTCTGCGCATGCGTGCGCAACTGAATGTCATCCTGGCCAGCCACACCGGCCAGCCTGTGTCAAAGATCAGCCAGGACACTGATCGCGACTACATCCTGGGCGCAAATGAGGCGAAGGACTACGGTATTATCGATGATGTCCTCAACAGCCGGGTCTGATCCGGCACGTGATCGCGCTACTGCTGCCGAGCGCGCCCGCCGATAAGGGGCGCGGAAAGAGTTCATGACCAAGAAGGCCGGCGACACCGACGTTCTCCGCTGTTCGTTCTGTAACAAGGATCAGAACGACGTCCGCAAGCTGATTGCGGGTCCCACCGTCTTCATCTGCGATGAGTGTGTCGAGGTCTGTAACGACATCATCGCGGACGACAACAAGTTCGATAAGACGACGGCCCGCACGGGGTTGCCGACGCCGGTCGAGATCCGGAAATTTCTCGACGAATATGTGATCGGCCAGGATCAGACCAAGAAGAAGCTCGCGGTAGCGGTCTACAACCACTACAAGCGCCTGGAAATCGCCAAGCAGTCCAAAGGCCGGAACGATGTTGAACTCTCCAAGTCCAACATCCTGCTGATCGGCCCAACCGGCACGGGCAAGACGTTGCTCGCGCAAACGCTGGCGCGGCTCCTCTCAGTGCCGTTCACTATTGTGGACGCGACGACGCTGACCGAAGCGGGCTACGTCGGCGAGGACGTCGAGAACATCATCCTGAAACTGTTGCAGGCCGCCGGCGGCGATATCGAGAAGGCGCAGCAGGGCATCATCTACGTCGACGAAGTGGACAAGATCTGCCGCAAGGATGAAAACCCTTCGATCACCCGGGACGTGTCCGGCGAAGGCGTGCAGCAGGCGCTGCTCAAAATACTCGAAGGCACCGTCGCGAATGTCCCGCCGCAGGGTGGTCGCAAGCATCCGCATCAGGAGTTCTTCCAGATCGACACGAGCAACATCCTGTTCATCGTCGGTGGTGCGTTTGTCGGACTCGACAAACAGATCGCGCGGCGCGTGGGCCGGAAAACGCTGGGCTTCAAGGCGGACGTCAAAGGCAGCGTCAAGGAGTCGGCGACTCTCATTGAACAGGTGGAACCGGGCGACCTGATCAAGTACGGATTGATCCCGGAGTTCGTCGGAAGACTGCCTGTCGTCGGAACGCTGCATGAACTTGACAAGCCGGCGCTCATCCAGATCCTCACTGAGCCGCGTAATGCGATCACCCGTCAATATCAGCGGATGTTCGATTACGAGGGCGTGAAGCTTCGCTTCACCGATGACGCGCTCGAGGCGATTGCAGAACTGGCATTGAAGCGCAAGATTGGCGCGCGCGGGCTGCGCATGATCATCGAGGACATCATGCTGGACTTGATGTATACCCTGCCTGGCCAGAAGAAGATCCGCGAGTGCGTCATCACGCGCGAGGTGGTAGAGTCCAAGAAGGAACCTATCACCGTGATGGAAAAGGCTGGATAGCACATTCCCATGGATCAGTACGAAACTCTCCCCATCGTCCCACTCCGCGACGTCGTCGTGTTTCCGCACATGATGATGCCGTTCGTGATTGGACGGCCGTCGTCCACACGCGCGCTCGAACATGCACTGACCACGGATAAGCGGATTTTCCTTGCGGCACAGCACGACGCCGCGATTGACGATCCGCAGCCGGCCGATATCTACACCATGGGGTGTGTCGCGAACATCGTGCAGTCGTTGAAATTGCCGGACGGCAATATCAAGGTGCTGGTGGAAGGCGCTGAACGCGCGCGTGCGGTGGAATGGAAGGAAGACAAGGGGTTCTATCGCGTCACCGTGAAGGTGCTGCCCAAGAAGGCTGACACTCCGCCCGACGCCGATGGCGTCATGAGCCGCGTGGTTACGCTCTTCGAGCAGTATGTGAAGCTGTCGAACACGCTGCAGTACGACGCGATGATTGCGGCCGTGCGCGTGGACGACCCGTCGCGGCTGGCCGATACGATTGCGGCGCATCTGCAGGTCGGGATCGAAGAGAAGCAGAACCTGCTTGAAATCGTCGCGCCACTCGAACGCCTCGCCCGCATCGTGACCGTCCTTGAAGCCGAGGTGGACAAACTTCAGGTAGACCGCCGCATCCAGTCTCGCGTGAAGAAACAGATGGAGAAGGCGCAGAAGGAGTACTACCTCAACGAGAAGATGAAGGCGATCCAGCGTGAGCTGGGCCGCAAGGACGAAAAGGGCAACGAAGGCGACGACCTGAAGAAGAAGATCGCTCAGGCGCGCATGCCGAAGGAGATCGAGAAGAAGGCCATCGACGAGTTGAAGCGGCTTGACGCCATGCCGCCGATGTCGGCCGAGGCCACTGTCTCGCGTAACTATCTCGACTGGCTCATCGCGATGCCCTGGCACAAGAAGACCAAGGAATCGCGCGACTTGAAGCGTGCCGAGGCCATCCTCCACGACGATCACTTCGGTCTGGAGAAGATCAAGGAACGGATCATCGAGTTCCTGGCCGTCCGCGTGCTCGTGAAAAAGCCGAAGGCGACCATTCTGACGCTGGCGGGGCCTCCTGGCGTCGGCAAGACATCCCTGGCGCGTTCGATTGCGCGCGCGATGAACCGCAAGTTCGTGCGGCTGTCACTGGGTGGCGTGCGCGACGAAGCAGAGATTCGCGGACATCGGCGCACCTACATCGGCGCCTTCCCCGGCCAGATCATCCAGATGATGAAGAAGGCCGGCACGATGAACCCGGTGTTCCTGCTCGACGAGGTCGACAAGATGTCGATGGACTTCCGCGGGGATCCCTCGGCGGCCTTGCTCGAAGTGCTGGACCCCGAACAGAACAGCACGTTCCTTGACCACTATCTGGACGTCGAGTACGACCTGTCGAGCGTGATGTTCATCTGCACGGCCAACGTGCTGCACTCGATTCCGCAGGCGTTGCGGGACCGCATGGAAGTGCTGCAGCTTGCCGGCTACACCGAGATGGAAAAGCTCGAGATCGGCAAACGGTTCCTCGGCCCCAAGGCCGTGGAAGGTGCCGGGCTGACCGCGAAGAACATCGTGTTCAAGGATGACGCGTTTCAGACGATCATCCAGCGCTACACGCGCGAGGCGGGTGTGCGAAATCTCGAAAGAGAGATCGCGGCTATCTGCCGGAAAGTGGCGCGCAAGGTCGTGGTGCAGGGCGCGCAGTTCAGCGAGACGGTGGACAGCGGCAAGGTCACGGAGTACCTCGGTGTGCCCCGCTTCCGGCCGTCAATGGCCGAGGAAAAGAACGAGATCGGCATTGCGACCGGCCTGGCATGGACCGAAGTGGGCGGCGAGCTGCTGGTGACGGAAGCCACGCTGATGCCCGGGCGCGGAAAACTCACGCTCACAGGTAAGCTCGGCGACGTCATGCAGGAGTCGGCGCAAGCGGCGATGAGCTGGGTCCGCTCGAAGGCTGATGAGCTGGGACTTCCGCGCGACTTCAACCGCAAAACGGACATTCACGTGCATCTCCCCGAGGGCGCGATTCCGAAGGACGGCCCGTCGGCTGGTATCACGCTGGCGACGGCGATCGTATCGGCATTGTCACGGGTCCCCGTGCGGCGCGATGTGGCCATGACCGGTGAAATCACGCTGCGCGGCAAGGTCCTGCCGATCGGCGGCCTCAAGGAAAAACTGCTGGCCGCGCATCGCGCCGGCGTGACCACCATCCTCGTACCGAAGGACAACGAGAAGGACCTCGCGGAGATCCCCAAAAACGTGCTCGACACGATGGAAGTGCATCTGGTCGAGACGATGGACGAGGTGCTGAAGACCGCACTTGAGGGACCGCTGCCAGGATTGCCGCGAACGCCAGAGTCAGAGATTCCGAGTTCCGAACTAAGCACCCGGCACTAAAAATCAAAAAGACGTGGGGAATCTTTTTCGCACGAAAAGATTCCCGACGTCTTTTTTGTTCGTGGTCGCCCTCTAGGGTGGAGCTTAGCACTCAGTCCCATATCAGTGGCCGCCTTGGTCGTCCAATCGCAGTCCCCAAACGGGCGGCTTGTAACGACCGACTGGCGGACCGCATCGAGCGACTCCTTGAGTTCGCCCTCGTTGACCAGACGGACCCATTGGTCAGGTTGCACAATTGGCCATGTGCTCAGCGGAAGACCGTGCATTTTTTGACATCGCTGAGCCAGACTTCCCCAC
>JBKJJZ010000107.1:0-7609 GCA_046597705.1 Vicinamibacterales bacterium
GAGATCGACCCGGCCTCGGTGATGCCTTCCTCGAGGATTTGTCCGTCCTTGGCTTCTTTGTAATACAGCAGCGTGGCCTTATCGACCGGCTCATAGAGCTGCCCGATGCTGGAGTAGATGCCGACCTGCTTGAACAGCGACTCCATGCCGAAGGTGCGCGCTTCGTCCGGCACGATCGGCACGACGAGTTTGCCGATCGTCGGATCCTTCAGGAGCTTGGTCAGCATTTTCACGAAGACCATCGTGGTGGATGCCTTGCGCCCGGACGTTCCCTGATTGAACTCCTCGAAGTCTGCCGCAATCTGCGGAACGAGCGTCGCCGGAAGCTTGCCGGCCTTCACGACGCGGCGCGGCACGGCTCCACCCAGAGACTGGCGCCGCTCGACCATGTACTTCATTTCGGCACTGACATCCTCGGGCCGGTAGAACGGCGCGTCCGCGATCCGGTCGTCGGAGATCGGGATGCCGAAGCGACCGCGGAAGTGTTTCAGGTCGCCCTCATTCATTTTCTTCTGCTGGTGGGTGATGTTCTTGCCTTCGCCGGCTTCCCCAAGGCCGTAGCCCTTGATTGTGCGCGCCAGCACCACCGTGGGCACACCCTGTGAGTTCATGGCCGTCCGGTAGGCGTTATAGACCTTCACGGGGTCATGGCCGCCGACGTGAAGCTTCTTCAGATCGCCGTCGGACAAATGGCGCACCATGGCTTCGAGCCGCGGGTCCGCGCCCCAGAAATGTTTGCGCAGATACGCCCCGTCTTCCACGACGTACCGCTGATACTCGCCGTCCACGATCTCGCCCATGCGGCGCACCAGGAGACCTTCGCTATCGCGGGCCAACAGCTCATCCCACTCGGAACCCCACAGCACCTTGATGACGTTCCACCCGGCCCCGCGGAACACGGCTTCCAGTTCCTGGATGATCTGACCGTTGCCCCGCACCGGGCCGTCGAGCCTCTGCAAATTGCAGTTGATGACGAAGATCAGGTTGTCGAGCTTTTCGCGCGCGGCGAGTGAGATGGCGCCCAGGGCTTCCGGCTCGTCGGTCTCGCCGTCGCCGAGAAACGCCCACACCTTCTGGTTCGACGTAGGCTTGAGGCCGCGATTCTCGAGATACTTGTTGAAGCGCGCCTGATAGATCGCCATCAGGGGACCCAACCCCATCGAGACGGTCGGATTCTCCCAGAAGTCCGGCATCAGCCACGGGTGCGGGTACGACGAGAGGCCTCCGCCGGCGCGCATCTCATGGCGGAAGTTCTTGAGATGCTCCTCGCTGATCCGGCCCTCGAGAAACGCTCGAGCGTAGATGCCGGGGGACGCGTGCCCCTGGAAATAGATGATGTCGGCGTCGTGCCCGGCCTCCTTGCCCCTGAAGAAGTGGTTGAACGCCACTTCGTACAAGGTCGCTGCCGATGCATAGGTGGAGATATGGCCGCCGATGCCATCCGACTCGCGATTGGCGCGGACCACCATTGCCAACGCGTTCCAGCGGATCACACTCTTGATCCGGCGCTCCAACTCACGGTCACCGGGGTAGGGCACCTGCTCGGTGGGCGGAATGGTGTTGATGTACGGAGTGTTGGACGAAAACGGTTCGCGGAAGCCGGCAGAGCGCGAACGGCTGCGCAATGCATCAAGCAGACGGAAGATCCGGCTGCGGTCCCCGGTCCGAAGGACGTAGTCGAGTGAGTCGAGCCACTCGCGCGTTTCAATGGACTCAAGGGCAGACGCGTCAATCGGGGCCATGTTCTTCATCGGTCGTGTTTCCTCAGCCCTCTATTGTACCGCCCGGTGCCGGGGCTGGGCAAAAGGCCCTCCGTCGTTTGTGCCACGCAGGTCCGTGCAAATGTGTGCAAAATGGGTCCTATGACCGTTTCGCAGAAAGCCTCGGCCCTGCTTCTTTCACTGCTTCTGACACCGGCGTGCGGCAATTCGACCGGTGGCTCGACACCCACGGAGTCGCCTGTGACCGCCTCGCCCCTTGATACTGACATCGCACGATTCGCTCCGGTAGACATCGGGGTGGACCTGTCGGCCCTGCCCGCCAACGAGCGCGAGGCCCTCGACGCGATGGTGGAGGCCGCCCGCATCATCGACGGCATCTACCTGCAACAGGTCTGGTCGGAAAACCCGGGCATGCTGGTGCGACTGGCGGCCGACCGCTCGCCCCAGGGGCAGCGGCTCCTGCACTACTTCCTCATCAACAAGGGGCCGTGGTCGCGCCTCGATGAAGACAAATCATTTATTGCAGGCGTGGGGCCGAAGCCCGATCAAGGCAACTTCTATCCTGCTGATGCCACCAAGGAAGAAGTGGAACGCTGGATGAACACACTGCGTGGCGCGGACCGCGACCTTGCCATCGGTTTCTTCAGCACGATTCGACGCAACACCGCGGGAAGCCTTATGGCCGTGCCCTACAGCGTCGAGTATCAGAACAACCTGGCCGCGGCCGGAGCGCTGCTGCGCAAAGCCGCTACGCTCACCGCACAACCCACCTTGAGGCGATTCCTCGAGCTGCGCGCTGACGCGTTCACGTCAAACGATTACTACGCGTCTGACGTCGCGTGGATGGAACTGAACGCGTCCATCGAACCGACCATTGGTCCGTACGAGACCTACGAGGATGGATGGTTCGGCTACAAGGCGGCCTTTGAAGCATTCATCACCGTGCGCGACGATGGCGAGACGAAGAAGCTGGATGTGTTCGGAGCGGAACTTCAAGGGCTGGAAGACGCCCTGCCCATCGACCCGAAGTACCGCAATCCGAAGATTGGCGCCATGGCGCCGATGCGCGTCGTCAACGTGGTGTTCAGTGGCGGCGACGGCAATCGCGGCGTGCAGACTGCCGCGTTCAACCTCCCGAACGATGATCGCGTCATTCGTGAAAAGGGCTCGAAGCGGGTGATGCTCAAGAACACACAGGAAGCAAAATTCAAGTACGCACTGACGCCCATCAGTCAGGTGGCCATGGCCACGGCGGACCGCCCGAACGTGAAGTTCGACGCCTTCTTCACGCACATCCTGATGCACGAGCTGATGCACGGACTGGGTCCGCACGTCGTCCACGGAACGCAGACTCCGGTGCGCGAGGCCCTGAAGGACACGTACTCTGCGCTCGAAGAGGCGAAGGCCGACATTTCAGGGCTCTGGGCTCTCGCACAGCTGGCCGAGAAGGGCACGATCTCCGCAGACATCGCCCGCTCGATGTACACCACGTTTGTCGCGTCATCGTTCCGGTCGATTCGCTTCGGACTCACGTCCGCGCACGGCCGGGGCCAGGTGATGCAACTCAACTACTTGCTGGACCATGGCGCCGTCATCGTCAATGCCGACGGCACCTTCTCAGTGGTTGATGCAAAGATTCGCCAGGCCGTGGCTGACCTGACGCGCGACATCATGACCATTCAGGCGCTGGGCGACTATGCCGCCGCGCAGCAGATGCTGAAGACGATGGTCGTGGTGCGGCCCCAGGTGCAGGCGATCCTCGACAAACTTAAGGGCGTGCCGGTCGACATTGAGCCCAGGTTCGTCGCGGTCAAATGAAGCAATTTGGCGGCCCTGAAGGGCCACCCTACGTACAGCCAACGTAGGGCGTCCCTTCAGGGGCGCCCTGCGTCCGGCCAACGTAGGGCGTCCCTTCAGGGGCGCCAAATTGACTCTAGTTCTGTCTCAACGACGCGAGCGGATCAGTGCGCGCGGCGTTGCGCGCCGGCAGCCAGCTGGCGAGCAGGGCTGTCGCAATGAGCACGGCGGCCATGCCCGCATAGGTCCACGGGTCTACGGGCTTCACGTCATACAGCACCGTCGAGAGGAACCTGCTCAGGCCTGCGGCGCCCGCCAAGCCCAGCACGATGCCGATCGTGGTCAGAATAAGTCCGTGACGCACCACCATCGCCTGCACTCTCCCAGGCGATGCGCCCAGGGCAAGCCGCACACCAATCTCGCGCCGCCTTTCGTTGACCACAGCCGACAGGATGCCATACACACCCACCGCGCCCAGGGCCAGGCCGACCAGGCCGAACGACGCGAGCAGGACCACGAGCAGACGAGGTGTGGCCAACGCCCGGCTCACCGCCTCATCAAAGGTGAACACCGCGGTAATTGCCTGCTGCGGATCGATTGACCAGATGGCGTCGCGGACGTCATCGGCCATGTCGAGAGGTTCCCCTTTCGTCCGCGCCACGATCGTCGTCTTCGATCGGGAGTTCTGGAGGTTGTGCAAATACACCGTGGGCTCGGCGGGCTCGGCCATCGCGACCTGCCGAATGTCGTTCACGACGCCGACGATTTCCACCTCGGTGGCGCGTCCCATCAGGAGCTTCTTGCCCACGGCCCGTTCTCCCGGAAAGTGCCGTCGGGCAAACGCGTCGTTGACTACGACAACGAAGGGCGCACCGGCGCGATCCTGCGGCGTGTATTCACGTCCGTCCACGCGCGCGCCAATGGTCGCGAAGTAACCGTAGCTGACGTGAATGGCGGCCGCGGTCGGCGGATCTTCGCCGGCGGGAACCTGCCGACCCGGGATGTTGAAACCGTTGCGCTCGCCATTGCCCCGGAATGGCGGATCCTTCACGGCGGCAACCGAGACGACGCCTGGCAGCGTGCGGACCTTCTCGATCACGTCCTGGTAGTACTGCACGTACGTGCGCCCGGTGGCGGGCGGCTGTCCCGGAGCGCGGTTGGGTGACGCGTGACGATCGGTGTCGATGCTGAATTGCACGGCCAGCAAATGGTCCGCCTTGAAACCGGGATCCACCCGGTAGAGCGCGAGGAAGCTGCGCCCCATCAGCCCGGCGCCAATGACCAGCATCATCGCGAACGCAACCTCAGCCACCACGAGGACCAGACGCAGGCGCTGATTTGCGTGGCCCGCAACGGAACGGCCGCCTTCGCGCAACACCAGCTGAGCGTCGCCACGCGACGTGCGCAGCGCCGGTACGATGCCGAACAGCAGGCCCGTGAGAATTGACACACCAATCGTGAACGCCACGACCGGGCCATCCAGCGCCACCTCCGCGGAGCGCGGCAACTGTCCGGCACTCAGGGCAAGGAGCGCCATCAAGCCTATCTTTGCAAGGGCGAGACCCGCCACACCTCCGGCGGCGGAAAGGACGAGACTCTCCGTAAGCAACTGGCGAACCAGGCGGCCGCGACGCGCGCCCAGCGCCAGCCGCACCGCAACCTCGCGCCCGCGACCCATCGCCCGTGCCAGCTGCAACCCGGCCACATTCACACACGCCATCAACAAGACCAGTCCGACGGCGCCAAACAACACCATCAGACTCTGGCGCACGGGCCCGACGATGACCTCGGTCAGGGGAACGACCGTCGCCCCATCCCAAGCGCGATCCTCGGGATACTGCTGGGCGAGGCGGCCGGTGATGGCCATCATCTCGGCGCGCACGGTGTCCTCAGTCACGCCCGGCTTTGCGCGAGCCACAACGCGCAGGACACGGACGGGACGAATGCGCGGGATGCCGCTGTCAGGGATTACCGAGAACGGGAGATAGACGTCCGCAGAGTCCGTGGGGAATCGCATCTCCGGCGCGAGAACGCCAATGATCGAGAACGGTTCGCCTCCCAGCGTAATCGTCGAGCCAACGGCGGCCGGGTCTGCGCCAAACTCTCGAACCCAGAATCCGTGTGTCAGCAGCGCGACCCGGTCGGCGCCACCACGCACCATCTCGTCTTCGCGCGGCAAACGCCCCTGAGCGGGAGCCACTCCGAGCGCCCTGAAAAACCCCGGCGTGAAGGACACCACCGAGAGGCGGCGTGGCGCTCCGCGTCCGGTCAGATCCGACCCGCTCGACCCTTCTGCCCAGAAGTATCCGCCGACGTCCTCGATGGCCTGTTTCTGCGCCCGCCAGTCATCCAGGTCAACCGCAGAGACCGATGCCTTCAGCATCCCGGCAGACTTGTTGGCCGAGTAGACCGCATACAGGCGACCGGGTTCAGGAAACGGCAACGGTCGAAGGAGGACGCCGTTCACCATGGAGAAGATGGCGGTGTTCGCTCCAATCCCAAGCGCCAGCGTGAGCACGGCGGTGAGCGCAAATCCCGGGGCAGCACGAAGCCGTCTCCATGCATAACGGACATCCTGGCGAAACTCGTTCATGTAACTCCTCCTTCGACGGGCGGCTTCCACCCGGTCATCCATTCGATGCATATAGCGGCGCGCGTCCTCCACTGCGCCGAACTCCCTGATCGCCTGGGCCTTCGCGGCATCAACGGTCTGACCGTCTGCCACAAGGTCGGCGGTGCGGGCTTCGATGTGGAATCGAAGCTCGTCATCCACGTCGTCGCGAAATGGTGGAGAGGCGCTCACGGCTTCAGCACGTCCGAGACGGCCATCGCATAGCGCATCCAGGCGGACTCCTGGGTGCGGAGCTTGCGGCGGCCCTTGGCCGTCAGAGTGTAGAAACGGGCCCGCCGGTTGTTTTCGGACGCACCCCAGCTCGCATCGACACAGTCGGCCAGTTCAAGGCGACGGAGCGCCTTGTAGAGCGGGGCGTCTTCAATCTGCAGTGTGCCGTTCGTCCGGTCACGCACCCATCGCGAGATTGCGTAACCGTGCGCGGGTCCGTTGGCAAGCGCCCGCAGAATGAGGACGTCGAGCGTGCCCTGCAACAGTCCCATCGGTTCGTTTGGCATTGCTCCCCTTACTTGGTATGGGGGACATCATAGCGAAGGTTTCGACCGATGCCAAGGGTACCGATTCCGGACGAACGAGACTACGCTGGACGCATGACCGTGATCGACAAGGGTCAAGGACATCCGATCGTTGTCGTCCCCGGCCTCCAGGGCCGCTGGGAATACGTGAGCCCGGCGATCGACGCGCTGGCGCGGTCGCATCGCGTCATTGCATTTTCTCTGGGTGGCGAACGCGATTTGGAGGCCTTGGCTGCAAGAGTTGAATCGGTGCTCGACGATCGCGGCCTCGAGGGCGCAGCCATTTGCGGACTTTCATTCGGAGGCCGGATCGCGCTTCACTTCGCCGCGAGCCGGCCGGAGCGCACCCGAGCTCTTGTGATGGTTTCCGTCCCGGGACCTCGCTTTCATATGAAGCCATCGCACCGCGTGTATGCGCGTTATCCCAGGCTGTTCGCTCCCCTGTTCTTCGCGGCGATGCCCGTGAGGGTCTGGGGGGAACTGGCCGCTGCAATTCCGGACACGCGGGCGCGATTCGCGTTCGCTCGCTGGCAGCTCGCGACGGTGTTCCGTGCGCCATTGTCGCCCTCTCATATGGGAAGGCGCGCACTGCTCATTGACGGCGTGGATAACGCGGCTGACTGCGCGAGAGTGTTTGCGCCCACGCTCATCATCACGGGCGAGCCCGCCCTCGATTATGTCGTCCCGGCAAATGGCGCCATCGAGTATGCACAGCTCATCGTGGGCGCGCGCGCGGTCACGCTTAGGGGGACAGGACATCTGGGAAGCATCGCGCAGCCTGAAGCCTTCGCGAAGCTGGTCCGGCAATTCCTGACAGACGCCGGATCACCCGCGTGACTGGCGTAGAAGGAACTGGTGCCAGTCGTCGCGCTCGCTGGTGACCTGCAGAGGCCGAAGGGCCAGCAGTCCGGTGCGGCCAATCGACTTCTCGAGATAGGCACGTT
>JBKJJZ010000144.1:0-9154 GCA_046597705.1 Vicinamibacterales bacterium
CTGGTGTTGTGGATCGGCTATCTTCAGTGGCATTTCCGAACGCGCGGTCACGTGTTGCCGAGCCAGCCGGTGCTCAAGAACTTCAAGAATATCGAGTGCCGGGACGCGGTGCTCGCCTGCGACTCGATCGAACCCCTGCTCGACGACCACGGCCAGCCCGTCACGCAGTGGGACGGCGTCACCACCAAGACCCATCCCGTCACCGGCGAACAAGTCCCAGACGACTCCGCCCGTCGTCACGTAAAGCACTACGTCAATCCGCGGCCCGCCGAATGGCCCGCAGCGGATTTTGTGGTGGGCAATCCGCCGTTTATTGGGGCCAGCACAATGCGACGCGCGCTCGGCGACGGCTACGTTGATGCGCTGCGCGAGACCGTGCCCGAGGTGCCAGAGTCCGCTGACTTTGTCATGTACTGGTGGCATCACGCGGCTGGTTTGACTCGCACAGGCAGCCTGCGCCGGTTCGGCCTCATCACCACCAACAGCATTCGGCAGACGTTCAACCGGCGCGTGCTCACGACCCATCTTTCCGCGAAGGATCCCCTCTGCCTCGCGTTTGCAATCCCCGATCACCCGTGGGTGGACTCCACCGATGGCGCGGCAGTTCGAATCGCGATGACGGTTGGCTCACTGAGCGAGGGGCACGGTCGCCTAGCCACCATTCGCAACGAACGCGATGGCGATGACGACGAGATTGCTGTTGACCTCATCGAGCAGATCGGTTCGATCGGACCTGACCTCCGCGTCGGAGCCGCTGTCTCCGCCGCCCAGCCTCTGCGCTCGAACGACAAGCTGAGTAGTCCCGGCATGAAGCTTCATGGAGCGGGCTTCATCGTGACACCAGGAGAAGCCCAGGCAATTGGGCTCGGCACTGTTCCGGGAACTGAGGCGGTTGTCCGTCCCTACCTGAATGGCAGAGACTTGGCGGACACACCACGCGGTGTGATGGTGATTGACTTGTTCGGCCTGAGCCACGAACAAGTCCGGGCTAACTTCCCAGCTATTTACCAGCGCGTATTGGAACGGGTCAAGCCAGAACGGGAAGCAAGGGGACATTCAAAAGACGGCGCGGCGTACGCCCGGCTCTGGTGGCTC
Source organism: Vicinamibacterales bacterium (assembly GCA_046597705.1). Classification (GTDB taxonomy): domain Bacteria; phylum Acidobacteriota; class Vicinamibacteria; order Vicinamibacterales; family SCN-69-37; genus SYFT01. Next base: position 1,096 of record JBKJJZ010000144.1, read on the forward strand.
CATGGCAAACCCCGGCCCGACCTGAGGCGCGCGCTGCACGGTCTACCTCGCTACATCGCAACGGGAGAGACCGCCAAGCATCGGACTTTTCAGTTCCTTGGTCCGACCATAGCGCCGGACAACATGCTGACGGCAATTGCACTGGACGACGGCGTCCACCTTGGCATCCTCTCCAGCCGTGTCCACGTCACATGGGCGCTGGCAGCCGGCGGTCGACTTGGCGTCGGCAATGACCCACGCTACAACAAGACCCGCTGCTTCGATCCTTTCCCCTTCCCCGTCGCGACCGACGAACAGGCCCAGACGATTCGCGACCTCGCTGAGCAGCTGGACGCGCATCGCAAGCGGCAGCAGGCCGCGCATCCCGAGCTGACGCTGACGGGCATGTATAACGTGCTTGAGAAGCTGAAAACCGGCGAGGCGCTCACGGAGAAGGACAAGGTCATTCACGAGCAGGGTCTGGTGTCGCTGCTGAAGCAGTTGCACGACGAACTCGACCTCGCCGTGCTCGACGCCTACGGCTGGAACGACCTTGCGCCGTTGACCGCAGTCGCCGGCGCGCGCCAGGCCCTCGACGAACAACTCCTCGAACGCCTGGTCGCGCTCAACGCCGCACGCGCCGCCGAAGAAGCGCGCGGACTCATCCGCTGGTTGCGGCCCGAATTCCAGAACTCGCAGCGTTCGGTCGTGCCGACACAAGGCGGTCTCGACACTGGGGACGACGACGTCGTCGCTGAAAAGAAGACCACGAAAAAACAGCCGTGGCCCAAGGACCTCACCCACCAGGTGCGCGCGGTGTCGGCCACACTCGCCGCGTCACCCATCCCACGCAGCGCCGACGATGTGGCGGCACAGTTCACGGGCGGCACCAAACGTCCTGCCCGCGTCGCGCAGATTCTCGACATGCTCACCGCCCTCGGCCGGGCACGACACACCGAAGACGGGCGCTTCGCCGGGAATTAGCGGCCGGAACCGGCCTCATCCAGATGCCTCGAGATTGCACCGAGGAAGGCGCGCAAGTCGGCGGGGCCTGACCTGGCGGCCTCGAAGACACGCACCATGTCGAGTCGGTCATAGGCGTGCGCAACCACGTTGCGGAACCCGGCGGCGCGCACCAGCCGGTCTGCAAGGGCAGGCTCGATCACGCCACTGGCGGCCAGCTTTCGAAACGCATCGGAATACGTTTGTGGCGTGCCGGCGCCCAGTGCCACACATGACGACACCGCGAGATCGATTACGATCTGCGTCGCTTGCCACAGGTGGAGGATGACGGCATCAGACGCGTCCGACGACGTCGTGAGTCCGTCGGCGGTGGCGGGCAATTTTTGAGACACGCGGGCCAGGTGGCGTTCGAGCGCGGCCGCGCGTTCAGCCAGGACGGCGCGATCAAGCGGACTCACCGCGGCAGCGCCTCAAGCAGGCTACGGTACACAGGGTCAAGCACGGGCACGAGATCACACCACACCTTGGCAGCCGCGATCTGAAATCGCTGAAATTCGCCCTGGTGTCGTTCGTGGATCAGCACGCCATCGGACGCGACGCGCTGACGAAGCAATGCGCCGGCTCGTCCCAGGTCGGCCAAATCGACGTGGTCAGCCCCAAGCGCCTCCACCAGCAATATCAGCAGACCGTCGACGTCGAATCCTGGTTCGGCAAGATACGCAAAGTCCCAGTCGGACCGTACGTGCTCACGTCCCCGCGCGCGCGAGCCGTGCAACACGAGCAGGCGCAGGCCGGTGAGTTCGGCCACCTGCGCCGCCACCAATGGGGAGAGAGGGACCACCACGAGCGGATCGTAGCAGACTCTTTGAAGGGTCCTATCTCTCGAGCTGGTCTTCGCTTCCTGACGATCGAGGATGCCCACGGCTTGTTAGCACGTCCTGTACACTCGCGCGACACGCTCATCGTGCGCGGTCCGGCGCTTTCGGATCGGAGCAAGTACTGGCTTCGCCCTGACCTCGAGAACCGCATCAAGGAAGGCAGCATCACCGCTCTCTTCAGCACGGTTGTCGAGGAGATCCGGGACACGTCGCTGCTGGTCCGCAACGAGGAGGGCCTGCGCGAGATCCCGAACGACGGGGTGCTGGCGATGACCGGCTATCACCCGGACTTCGCGTTCCTCGAGCGCATCGGGATCACGCTGGCCGACGATGGGTGGCGCGCACCGGTTGTGTGATCCGGCGACGTGTGAAACCACGCGCGCGGGTGTCTTCATCGCGGGCACCGTCCGTGGCGGCCAGCAGACAAGCCGGTGGTTCATTGAGAACGGCCGGTTCCGCGCACGCCAGATCGTGGCCCACCTGACTGGAGCGCGAGGCCCTGTGATGACCGAAACATCCGGGCAGTGGAAGACCGAAGAGAGGCTGCGCCACTCCCTGAGCCCAGCGTCGCTACTTTCCGGCGGTCGCAGGAGCGATTCATCCTTGCGATTTCCGTGTAAGCTGACTCGGAGAGCAAGTCATGGCGATCCTTGATTGGTCCCAATGCCCGGCGGTCGAACGAGTTGCCGGCAAAGTCAGCGGCGCATGGGTGCTGCGCGGCACCAGGATGCCCGTCGCGACCATCTTTGAGAACCTTGAAGCGGGCGCCAGCCTTGACGACCTGATGACGTGGTACGAGGGCCTTGACCGAAAGCAGGTTCAGGCCGTGATCGAGTTTGCTGCTCGCAGTCTTGATCTGGCCACGACCGAGCGCTGATGTTCGTCTTGCTCGATCAGGGCGCGCCTGCGCCGATCGCGCGTTATCTGCGCATCCCTCGGCCTCGGCGAAAACACTGCCGGTGCTCTCGGTTTCTAGGCTGCCGACGAATGTCTCGGTCGAGTTCAGAAGCCGATCGGCATCGGCGCGAGACCGCGCCGCTTCGATGCGAGTGAGGACCTTGTCAGCAGGCGTGAAACGCTCGCGGGCGTCGAGCCGTTCGGCGTTTTCGAGCTCACGGACGGCGTACTCCTAGATCGTCGAGATGGCGCTCCGCCCCTGCTCCAGTGGGGTCTTCATCCTGAGCACTGTATCGATTCGGGCGTTGTTGTACAACCAAGCAGAGAACGTCCCAGAGGCGATCTCATGACTTCCCATCACGCTAGGCGCCTACCGGATGACTGGTCGCGGGCACACCGCTGAATCCTTTCGTGAAGCTTCGCTATTCCGCAACTCACAAGGTCCTCAGGAACCTTCTCTTCCGGCTCACGCCGATGGGTGGAGGAACATTCAAGCGGAGGGGGCCTCCCAATAACTGGCCCCCCAGTCTGAGGCGGGTTGCCCAGGCCTCAGACCCGTCAGGGACCAAGTTACACAATTGTCAGATCGCCAGGTCACGATTGCCAGGAGAGGCTTCAACCGGTTAGGCTGGGTATGGCAATGCCACTCCTTCTGACCGACTGTCGATAGGCCGTTCCCGTGTCGGGGCGGCCGTCTTTGGAACGGAAGGCTCTTTATCAATTCACGACGCGATCGGCTGCTGGCATGGTGCCTGCATACCGACAACGTGTCCGCGGAAACGAAGGTTGCCTCGGCGACGTCGTTTCTAAGTAGAATGCACGATCACGGACCCTGGCCTTGAGTCAGGCTTGAGATCCGAAAGCAAACATGAACTACCCCTTGTTCTTGAAATTCACCGGCACCATCCTCGGGCGCGGCTTCGTTGCGAAGGTCGAGTTCGATGGTCGGTTCTTGGGTGTGAAATCCGATGACGATCACTGGTGGCTCCATGGCGTGAATCCCAGTGCGATCGCCGAACAGGGCACGTCCTTGGATGAAGCCAACGCGCAGCTCCGCGACGCGTTGCGGGAGTCGCTGGCTTGGTTCGCTGACCAGGCGGATGACTTCACCGCGTTCAAGACATCGGTCGAGCGATTCGTTGAGACCACCAACGAGCACTACTTCGCCGAGTGGAACACGGCGGTTCAGCGCGTGCGCGCCGGCAAAGAGTGCATCGGTGGCATCCCCATCAAGGCCTCATTCTCGGCGGTGAGCGTCAGCGTGTCGCGCAAGGCCATCGACGATCTCGATCCAGGCGACAACTCACCCAGCAGTGAGCTGGCCACCGCAGCGCCAAGGGCCGCATAGGGTTTCGACGCCAGTCCACGTGTCCTCCGGCGTCGTTCAACTGCGTGAGGTCTGGGCCATGCTTGACGAATGCCTTCCGGGCTTCACCAAACACGAATACGGAGATCACAAGTGGGCCGTAAAATGCCCGGGCCACGAGACGTTCCCGCGCCTGCCCACCGGTCAACACGGGAAGGCTCGGAGTACTGGCCGTGCGGAGGTTGAGATCGGCCACGTCAGACAACTCGCCAGGCACTTCACAATCTTCCAGTGCGCCAAGAAGGCCATTCCAAGTATCGGCTAGGACGCGACTCGCTCGAAACTCGCAGCTGAACGGGATTCCGGTCGCGATTTGGTTTCCGGTGGGGACGCCACTGCCTGCAAACTGAGTTAGCTCGGCACCACGCCCTGAGGTGAGTTTCTCGACCGTGCCAGTAGCCTGGACCGCCGTGCCATCCTGCAGAACGCTTTCACTGAATCGTTCAAGGCACTCGAGCCCATCCAAGCTTTCTCGATCCGTGGTGAGCAAGCCTGCCCAAAAATGAAACGGCCCGCTGAGGGCGGGCCGTGAATCACGCGAATTGCTTCAGAAGAAAATGGTCGGGATGCCGAGATTCGAACTCGGGACCCCTTGACCCCCAGTCAAGTGCGCTACCAGGCTGCGCTACATCCCGCCGACGACCGCTTTTCTTCTGACGCTCTCAATCGGCGCCCCTGAAGGGACGCCCTACGTACTGCCGCTCGCAATTGGCGCCCCTGAAGGGACGCCCTACGTACTGCCGCTCTCAACCGGCGCCCCTAAAGGGACGCCCTACGTGCCGTTACTTGCGCTTCGACTTCCTCACCTTGCTTGCCTGGGCGGCCAGGGCAAACTCGCCTGCTTCGTGACCGTTGTCACTCAGCGTCTTCAAGATCCACTCCAGGCCCTGCTTCGCCTCTTGCAAATGCGCCCTCGCGGCGTCACTCACTGCCGTCGCTACCGCCACAGGTGCGTCCTGCCGCCGCGGTGCGGATTGCCGCACTGGGGCTTGACTGGCTGCGGCCTCCAGCTCGGCTTCGGCCACCTCCAGCAACAGGTCCGGCTCGCCTTCTTCATCCAGCCGGCGCCGCGCGCCCGCCAGCGTCAACCCCTCCACCTGAATCAGGTGTTTGAGCCTCAAAACCTTTTCAACGTCCACCCGCCGATACACGCGCGGACCGTTTGCCGCCTTGGCCACCCCGAGGTCGGGAAACTCCGCTTCCCAGCCCCTCAATACATAGGGCTGGACACTGGCAATTTCACAGACCTCTTGTGCCCGGAACGCCGGCCGATTTGGTATCACGTCGGAAGGCACAGTGACACGTCAGTATAACAGCACTCAATGACCGCCGTGCCCGGGGCGCGCGGCTTTCGCGCGTCTTCGAACGCTGATCCGAATCGGCGTGCCGATGAACCCGAAGTGCTCGCGCAGCTGGTTCACCAGAAACCGCTCATAGGAAAAGTGAAACTCGGTTGCGACATTCGTGAAAAACACAAACCGTGGCGGTGCACTCGCGGTCTGCGCGGCATACATGATGCGCACGGCGCGGCGGTTCTTGCTCGTGGGCGGGTTCGCCATCGTGATCTTCTCGACGAACTTGTTGAGCGCCGACGTGGGCACGCGCTTCTCGCGCGCCTGGGCCACCTTCACGGCCATCTCCAGCACCTTGCCGGTGCGGTCGCCGGTCAGCGCCGAGATGTGCAGGATCGGTGCGAACTCCAGGAACTTGAGCTGGAATCGCAGCTTGTCGTCGTAGTCCTTGACGAACTGTTGATCCTGACCGGCCATGAGGTCCCACTTGTTGACCACCAGAACCACGCCGCAGCCCGCCTCCTGCGCTTCTCCCGCAATCGCGGCGTCGCGATCGGTCGCGCCTTCCGCGGCGTCGATTAGCAGCACCGCAACGTCCGCCTTCGCCATCGCGCGCTTGGCGAGAACCACGCTGATCGATTCCACCTGGCCTGACGTGGCCACTTTCCCGGGCCGCCGCATGCCCGCCGTATCCACCAGTCGAAGCTTGCGCTTGCGGAACTGGAACGTCACGTCCACCGAATCGCGCGTGGTGCCAGGCATATCACTGACCATCATGCGTTCTTCACGCAGCAGCCGGTTCACCAGCGACGACTTCCCCACGTTCGGACGCCCGACGATGGCGATGGCCACTTCCGGCTCGGTTTCCGGACCAGGGTCGGTGGACTTGACCGGAAACAGCGTGAGCAACGCATCGAGCAGTTCGGCCACGCCGTCACCATGCTCGGCCGAGACTTCCATCATGTCGAAACCCAGCTGATGGAACTCCGCCGAGCGCGCGCGCGACCGTTTGTCATCGGCCTTGTTGACCGCCAGGATGACGGGCCGGTTGAGCGCGCGGACGGCCTGGGCGATATCAAGGTCGCCCGGCACCACGCCCTCGCGACCATCCACCAGAAACACGATGATGTCCGCCGTCTGCATCGCGCGCAGCCCCTGCTCCACCACCATCGAATGCAGCGGATCGGTTGTGGCCCCGAACAAGCCTCCGGTGTCCGACAGCATGAATTGACGCATCAGCCACTGCGCGGGCGCAGAGACCATGTCCCGCGTCGTGCCGGCCACGGGGGCGACAATCGACCGGCGGGTCCCGGTAATTCGATTAAACAGCGTGGATTTGCCGACGTTCGGCCGGCCCACCAGGACCACACTGGGGCCAACGCCCTGTTTTGACATAGCTCGTCCAGTGTACTCGCACAGTTAGCCCGATACTTGACTCCGTAAGTATCTTTTTTTATAGTCACTTACGGATATTGCGTGCCCCCTAAGTCATGATCAAAGTCGACATCGTAAATGAGGTGTCGCGCCTGGCGGATATCACCAAAGTCAAAGCCGAAGTGGCCGTTGACGCGGTGTTTGACGCCATGCGGGCGTCGATGATGAAGGGCGACCGCATCGAGCTTCGCGGCTTCGGCGTCTTTCAGGTCAAGCCACGCAAGCGCGGAATCGGACGTAATCCCCGCACGGGCAAGGAAGTGAAGATCCCGCCAGGCCGCACCATCAGGTTCAAGCCCGGCAAGGAACTTCAGAACATCCCCGGTGAGTGAAGCGCGAACAAAATTCGATCACGGCTGGGCGCTCCGGCCGATCGTCCTGTTCCTGCTGACGGTCGTCACGACCTCGGTGTTCGCGATGGGCCCCTGGTACTCACTCAGCATCCTGACCATCCTTGGCGCCCACGAGTTTGGTCACTATTTCGCCTGCCGCTGGCACAACGTCGATTGCACGCTGCCGCATTTCCTACCGGCGCCGCTGCCCCTGACGGGCACGCTGGGCGCCGTCATCAAAATTCGCGAGCCCTTCCCGTCAAGGGCCGCGCTCTTCGACATTGGCGTGGCGGGCCCCATCGCCGGATTCGTCACGCTCCTGCCGTTCCTGATTGCGGGCATCCTGCTATCTGATGTCACGCCATTGAGCCCTGAGGAAGGGAGCCTCCTCCTGGGAGAGCCGCTCCTGTTCAAGGTCATCGCGCGTTTCATCCATGGCCCCCTGGCCCAAGGCACCGACATCGTCATTCATCCGCTGGGTTTCGGCGCATGGTTCGGCATGCTGGCCACGGCGTTGAACCTGTTGCCGTTCGGCCAGCTCGATGGAGGCCATATCTCGTACGCCGTGTTTGGCCCTCGCGCAATGTGGCTGTCGGTCGTCACGCTGGCCACGGTCATCGGCCTGTCGTTCGTCGCCACAAGCTGGATCGCGATGGCCATTATGCTGGCGGCCATGACGTGGTTCGTTGGCCTGCGTCACCCCGCGCCATACGATGACTTCACGCCGCTTTCAAAGGGAAGGCTCGTCGTCGCCGCCATCGCGCTGCTGATATTCATCGTCTGCTTCACGCCCGTGCCGCTGACGTTCGACTGGGAGTAACCCGGTTCGAGGTTCGAGGTTCGAGGTTCGAGGTTCGAGGTTCGAGGTTCGAGGTTCGAGGTTCGAGGTTCGAGGTTCGAGGTTCGAGGTTGGAGGAA
>JBKJJZ010000185.1:0-15753 GCA_046597705.1 Vicinamibacterales bacterium
TGCCGCCGGGCTGCCGTCCGGCATCGACAATCTCGAACGGAATGCCGCGCTTCTTCAATGCGGCGGCGGCCAGGAGTCCGCACGGGCCGGCGCCGATAATACAGACAGGGTCTGGCATTTCCGATGAACCTCGAACCTCGAGCCTCGAACCTCGAACCTCGAACCTCGAACCTAGTCCGCCGCTTCAGCGCCACTCATGAGAGCGGCGAAACGCTCAGTGCTGACATTGCCTCCAGACAGCGTGACGCCGATGCGCTTGCCTGCGAATTGTTCCCGGTGGTGTAACAGGGCGGCCAGCGCGCTGGCGCCCGAGGGCTCGACAACAAGTTTGAGGCGCTCGAACAGGAAGCGCATGACCTGCACCACGACCGGGTCCGGCACCGTCAGCACGCCGGCCAGTCGTTCGCGCATGATCCCGAACGTCAGCACACCCGGCGCCTGGGTCTGCTGGCCGTCGCAAATCGTGCGTGGCACGGGAATGGTGACGATCTTGCCTGCGCTCAGTGACTGCTGGATGTCATTGCCGCGTTCGGGTTCGCTCGCGAAGACCTCAATGCCGGGCGTCAGGTGCTGCGCGGCGACCGCACATCCAGAAATGAACCCACCGCCCCCGGTGCACACGATGAGCGCATCGAGGGGCTGGGCCACATCCTGAATCAGTTCCAGCGCCGTGGTGCCCTGGCCGGCCATCACCGGATAGTGGTCGTACGGCGGGATGAGGGCGGCCCGGCGCGCTTCGACAACCCCTCGCGCCACCGCCTCGCGATCCTCGGTGTAGCGATCGTAGGTGACGACCTCGGCGCCATACCCTCGCGTGGCCGCCAGCTTCGATGCGGGCGCATCGCTCGGCATGACGATCGTCGCCGCGCATCCGTGCAGTTTCGCGGCAAGCGCCACTGCCTGGGCATGGTTGCCGGATGAAAACGCCACCACACCTCTCGCGCGCTCGACATCCGTGAGCACGTTGACCGCGTTGTAGCCGCCGCGGAACTTGAACGCGCCCATCCGTTGGAGGTTCTCGGCCTTCAGATACACGGTCGCACCGACGAGTTCATTGAGCGTGCGAGACGTGATGACCGGAGTGCGATGGGCCACGCCTTTCAGCCGTGCCGCGGCGGCTTCGATATCAGCGAACGTCAACATGTCGGGAAGATTCTATCCGCGGGAGTAGAATCGGCCTATGCGAAGACAGTCCTTCTTGTTCTCGGTATCCCTTGCGGTCGTGGTGGGCGCGGTCGCAATCGGCGGCCAGGGCCGCGGTGGCGGTGGCTCGCCGGTGGGGCCTGATGGTCAGTGCCCGGCGGGCATGACCGAGGTGCGGCCCGGCAGCTGCCAGGCCCCAGCCGCCCCAGCGCCGTCCATCCTCGACTATCGTCCCAAGTCGACGCTTGTGGCCGAGCAGCATCTGGTGCCGAAGGCCAAGTACCCGGCGATCGACTTTCACGGGCACCCGGGTGGACTCATCAGCAGCCCAGAGGGACTCAAGACGCTGTTCGAGGATCTGGACAAGTTGAACGTCGGCCTGATGCTGAGCGCGGAGAACATGTCCGGCGCCAGGCTCAAGTCGACGATCGCCACGGTCAAGGCGTCGCCGTATGCCAAGCGCGTCGCTTTTTTCACCGGCATCAACTTCAACAATGTCGGGCCTGACTGGGCGGCCAAGGCGATTGCACAGCTCGAGGCCGATGTCGCGGCTGGCGCCGTGGGTGTCGGCGAGGTGGACAAGGGATTCGGCCTGAGCATCCGCAAGCCCGATGGCTCACGACTGAAGCTGGACGATCCGGAGATCGGTCCAATCTTTGACGCCTGCGCGCGTTTGAACCTGCCGGTGTTCATCCACACCGCTGAGCCACCAGAGTTCTTCGAGCCCATCGACATGCGCAACGAACGGTGGCTGGAGCTTCAGATTTTCCCCAGTCGTGCGCGTCCTGCCGACAGATTCCCGACCTTCGAAACGCTGGTGGGCGAGCGCGACCGCCTGTTCAAGGCTCACCCAAAAACCACGTTCGTGGCGGCGCACCTGGCATGGCACGGGAGCGACCTGGGCCGCCTTTCAAAGTTGTTCGACGCCATGCCGAACGTCTACGCCGAAATGGGCGCCGTGTTGTACGACCTCGGCCGGCAGCCCCGCCTGGCGCATGACTTCCTGGTCAAGTACCCCAGGCGCGTGCTCTTCGGTAAGGACTCCTACCAGCCGTCCGAGTACCCGTACTACTGGCGGGTGCTCGAGACCAAGGACGACTACTTCGACTACTACCGCGATTACCACGCGTTCTGGAAGATGTACGGCCTCGACCTGCCGGACGAAGTGCTGAAAGACATCTACTACCGCAACGCGCTCCGCATCACGCCCGGTCTGCCGCAAACGGGATGGCCTAAGTAACTGGGGAGCTGGGGAACTGGGGAACTGGGGAACTGAAGAGATGTGGAACTGACGGAAGTGGACGAATTCGAGACGTTTCGGCGGCGCATCATGGCGGCCGAGAACACGGGTGACCCGGCCGTCTTCGAGGAACTGCTGGCCGACGACGCGGTGATTCAGGCGCCGGGAATGCCGGCGATTGAAGGTCGCGAGGCGTGCCTCCAGTTCGTTCGCGAAGTGATGGCTGGATTGCACTCACTGTACGAGCGCGACGTGCTGTGCGAGAGCGCCGAGCTGCTGGTGCAGGGCGACGTCGCGATCGACCGCGGCCATTTCTCGCAGACCCTGACGCCAAAGGACGGCGCGCACCCTTCGCATGAAGAGGGGCACTACCTCTGGATATATCGTCGTCAGCCCGACGGCGCCTGGCGCCTGTCCCGGATCTTCGGCAGCGTGCAGCCGGAGGAAAGTTATACGCCCATCGGGTTCGTGCACAGTCCCCATAAGGAAACGGGCGCGATTCCGAAGGGGCCTGGTGCGAAACACGACGCCGAAGGCGTCATAGAGATTCGTCCGTCGCTCGAGGCCGGCCTCACGGACATCGACGGGTTTTCCCACCTCTATGTGATCTGGGTGTTCGACCGTTCGGAAGACTTCGAGTTGATGGCGCACCCGCCGACGGCCGACCGGCCCCATGGTGTCTTCGCCACACGATCACCACGGCGCCCCAATCCGATTGGTCTCACGGTGGTGCGCCTCATCCGCCGCGAGGGCCGGCATTTGTACGTGCGAGGCGTGGATATGCTGGACGGCACGCCAGTGCTGGATATCAAGCCGTACTTGTCGAACGTGGCGCCGGACCAGTTGAAGCGGGGATGGATGGACGAGAAAGGGGCTAACCCATGAAGGCCAGGCTTCTCTGCAGCGTGGTGCTCGCGGCGGTCGTGGTCGTGATCGCGTCGGCTCAGGAGCCGGCGACGCCGCAGTCCTTCGACTTGCTGATTCGCAACGGTCGCGTCCTTGATGGCACCGGCAATCCATGGTTCCCGGCTGATATCGGTGTGCGAGAAGGCCGAATAGTCGCCGTCGGGGCGCTCCCGAACGCCACGGCCGTGCGAGTGATCGACGCCGCGGGCAAGTACGTCTCGCCCGGCTTTATTGATATTCATTCGCATGCCGACGATGGGTCGAGTGCGAGAGGAGGGTTTCGGGATCCGAATCCGCAGATTCGTGCCGCGCCGAACCTTGTGAGTCAGGGCATCACCACCGTGGTCGTCAATCAGGATGGCCGATCGCCCTGGCCGCTTGCTGAACAGCGGGCGCTCATCGAGAAGAACCAGATTGGCCTGAACACGATGTTGATGGTCGGGCACGGCACTGTCCGATCGCGGGTGATGGGTCAAGACACGCGGCGCACCGCCACCGCTGATGAAGTGGTGAAGATGCGCGCCCTGGTGCGTCAGGCCCTTCTGGAAGGCGCGGTCGGTTTGTCCGCAGGCCTCGAGTACGAGCCGGGCCGCTGGAGCACCACGGATGAAGTGACGGAGCTGGCGAAAGAACTGGCCCCGTCTGGCGGTGTGTATATTTCGCATGAGCGCAGTGAGGGCAGCGATCCGCTGTGGTATGTGCCGAGCCAGGACGGGCCTGGACCGCCAACACTTCTTGATGCCGTGCGTGAAACGATCGAGATCGGCGAGAAGAGCGGGACGCGTGTGGTGGCGTCGCACATCAAGGCGAAGGGCGCGAACTATTGGGGGTCGAGTGCCGCCGCCATTGGCCTGATCGAACGAGCCCGCGGACGCGGCGTGGATGTCTGGGCGGATCAGTATCCGTATCCGACAAGCGGCACGGACGGGTCGACCGTGTTGATTCCCACGTGGGCGACGCGCGCCACCGAGGCCACGCAGGCGGCGGGCGGCCGCGCGGAAGCATTGCGAAAGACCCTGGCGAATCCCGACTTGTCGAAGACCGTCCGGTCCGACATCGCCCACGAGATTGCCCGACGCGGCGGCGCCGACAACGTGATCATCTTCGACTACACGGACAAGTCGTTGTCTGGAAAGTCCCTCGCGGAGATCGCGCGGCTGTGGCGGGTCGATCCGGTAGAGGCGGCGATTCAGATTCAGATGGAGGGTTTGCCCACTCGCGCCGGCGGGGCACGCATGCGCGGCTTCTCTATGGCCGAATCGGACATGGAGGCGTACGCGAAGCAACCGTGGGTCGCGACTTCCACGGATGCGGGCATCGCGCTGCTGACCGATGGCCCGTCGACGCACGCGCGGTTCTACGGCAGCTTCCCGAGGAAGATTCGGCACTATGCACTGGACCGCGGCGCGATTTCGATCGAGACCGCCATTCGTTCATCAACCTCACTGCCCGCGCAGATCATGAGACTGCAGGACCGCGGCCAGATTCGCGTGGGCCTGGCGGCCGATTTGGTTGTGTTCGACCTCAAAACCATCCGCGACAAGGCCACTTTCTTCGAGCCGCACCAGTATTCCGAAGGCATCGATTACGTATTTGTCAACGGCGTGGCGGTTGTGGACGCGACGAAGCTCACCTGGGCTTTACCGGGCAAAGTGATCACGAGGTGACGCGAGGCGTGGCTGCGGCCGGTATGGCGCTGGGCGCAACTGGCGTGGACGCTCAGACTCCCGCAACGCCGCCACAGGCTGCGTCACCCGCCGCACCGTTTCAGCCAGCACGTCATGCCATCGATGAGTGGTTCGACAGGCTTCCCGGCAAGCATCGCGTCATCCTCGATGTCACGTCACCCGAGGGCTCGACGTGGGGAATCGCGTACGCGACCAACATCTACAACGCGAATCGCACCGGCTACCAGATCGAAAACGCGGACCTCGCCATCGTGTTGTGCCTGCGTCACAATGCCACGGGGTTTGCCTCGATGGCCGAAGAGTCGGACTATAAGGATCCCGCGGGCGTGAAATGCACATACGCATTCACCGACATGAACGCCTGCATCGATCCCTGGATACTCACAATCAAATAAAAGATCGTCGACATGACGACGAACTTCAGCCCGGGGTCGCGTGGAAACGCGCCGGCGCCGTGCAGCGAGAGCAGGAGGTTCGCCACGACGAAGATGACCACCAGTCCGAGAAGCGCGGAGGCGGTGATGGCCGTGAGCTGAGTGCTCATGGGAATGATCGACAGCACGGCGGCCTGGCACACGCGTGGCCGCACATTGCGTTCCTGTTGGGTTTGACGACGGGGCCCTGGACCCCGCGGCTGAGCGACGAAGAGCTGGTGGCCGTCGCGGGTCAAGTCAGGAGCCTGCGTCGATGATCACCGACATCGTTGTCTGTGTGTCGATCGGACTCGCGCTGGTGTTCTCGATCGCCTGGGCGCTGCGGCCGGATTTTCGAGAGTGGATTGAGCGGCCCAAGCATCTGTTCCTGGAAAATGTGCGACGCTACGACAAGTGATGTCTGATCAAGTTGCACCACGCCGGGCTTCGAATTGGGTCGCCGCACTGACGGCATCGTCCATCATCGGCGCCGTCGCCATCGCCGGTGCGTGGTTCATCGTCGTGCAACAGCGGCGTCAGGTGCCGCCGGACGTCCCTGCGGCGACGCAGGAGTACGGGCGACGCCTGATCACAGAGACGGCGTGGTTGCTTGGACCTGACAATCCGGACCCTGCGCGCAGGTTTATGACGAGCCGGCTCAATTGTGCGTCGTGCCACCTGGAGGCGGGCCGGCAGCCCGGTATGTTGTCGCTTACCGAAGCGTTCCAGAAGTATCCGCGCCCCTCCGGCCGGGACGGCAAGGTCGCGGATCTGAAAGAGCGCATTGACGGGTGCATGGAACGCAGCATGAACGGGCGCAAGTTGCCGCGCGATGGCGTGGAGATGAACGCCATGGTGGAGTACATCAGAGCCCTGAGCGACGAATGGATGGCGACCAGCCCGCGATTGCGCGTCGTGCTGGAACCGCCGGCGTTGCGCACGCCGGCACGCGCGGCCTCGCCCGAGGCGGGCGCGAAGGTGTTCGAGGCGCGCTGCCGCGTGTGTCACGGCGGCGACGGCCTGGGTTTGCCGGCGTCGCGCAACCTGCGGCGCGGCTATGTCTTTCCGCCGCTCTGGGGCGACGACAGTTTCAACAACGGCGCCGGGATGGGCCGCGTGCTCACAGCGGCGCGGTTCATCAAGGCGCGGATGCCGTTCGGCCGCCCGGACCTCACCGATGACGAGGCGTTCGACGTGGCCGCGTACTTGAACTCGAAGCCGAGGCCGCAGATGGCGCCGCAGCAGCTCGAAAAGGATTATCCAGACCGCACGACCAAGCCCGTCGATTCACCTTACGGTCCCTATGCGGATCCTTTCCCGATCGAGCAACACCGGTTCGGACCGTTCGCGCCCATCGAGGCGCACTACAAGAAGAAATGAGGCGCTTCTGTACGGGCGTCCCTTCTGTACGTAGGGCGTCCCTTCTGTACGTAGGGCGTCCCTTCAGGGGCGCCAATTGACCTACCGCGCGCGGAGTCGCGTGATCAGGGCCTGCACCTGCCCAAAGTCGTAGCGCTCGTCGGTGAGCGCGGATTGGAACGCGCTCTCGGCGTCGGCAAAGAGTCCAATTTTCGCCAGCGCCAGGCCCAACGCGATGGGTTCCTTCGCCAAGGGCGTGCGCGTCCGGGCGATGCCCGCGACCGTGGCCGCATCGAGGACGGCGAAGCGTGCTTCAGGTTGGGGCGGGGCCGGGCTGACGGCCGTTCCGTCTCGCGTGACAGCGGTAATCTGCCACGCCAGGACGCGGCCGCGCGGCAGGTCGCGCGACGGCGTCCACTTCGTCGTTTTCAGTGCACCGCTTTTCGCCACTGCACGAAACCGTTCGTCCCAGACCGTGACGAAGTATCTGGTGGCTCCGGCCATTGGCGTCCACGAGAACAGCGGCCGCGCGTCGATGATGGCCGTGCCAATCGGTGCAGTCGGTGTAAATGCCACTGTCGTGTCACCAGCCCCGAGCAATGCACCGGCGTGTCCACGCAGCACGGAGATGTTCCCCGGCAGCTCCAGACGGCCCGATGCCAACGCGCGGGTGACGCGACCTTGCTCTTCTTCAGTCAGTACAGAGGCCGGTTTGACCGTGGGCTCAGGCATTACTTCCGGCGGAGCCGTGGCAGGTGCTGTGGTCACCTCAGGGACCGGCGAGGTCACCGGCGCAGCGTCCGGAGTCAGCCTTCGGCCCCCCATCCAGATCGCCAGCACCACTCCGGCGGCGGCCGCCCCGATGACAAGCGACTGCCTCATCCATCGTCTCTGGTGGACTGAGACAGGTTGTGGCAACAGTGATGACTTGACGCGAACAAGATCATCCACGTCCTCTCTGCAGATCTGGCAGGCCTCGATGTGACCCACAATCCACTCGCGGTCCACTTCGTCCAGCCGCTCATCAACCAGCGAGACAAGTTCGCTGTGCTCCGGATGATCGAAGTCGTCGGGCGCGGCGTCGAAGTGAGCCGAAAGCGGACGGCGCGAATCAGTCACTGCAATCCCTCATGCCGCTTATGACGCAGGATTGAAATCGATATTACCGTTTTGACTACCATGTCTGATTCCGGCCGAGTCGCCTGGCCAGCCGGGCGCGCGCGGACTTCCTCAAATTGATCACCTGTTGACGTGTTGCGCCGAGCCGTGCCGCAATGGTGAGGTCGTCCAGGGGCAAGTCCGCCCAGAGGCGGCTCAGCTCCGTCTCCGGGATTTCGAGCGCCGCCGCAATCCCAGCCATCGTCACAACCGCGGTCGCCGGGAACAGTTGCAGCGTTGCACCACCGTCGGGGTCGCGCAGATTCAGCAGAAGCGCGGACCGCTGACGAACGGGCAGCGCTGCCAATTCCTTCCAGACTTCATCGAGCGACGCGCGCTGTTCCAGAACTGCGCTGACTGGCAAAGCCGGATCAACGATTCGCTCAAGAGGATGAGTGGAATGGGGCGCGTCTGAAACGCCAAGCAGCGCTGCGACCACTTCGACGAGCCGATCAAATTCAACAGCTTCATCGCACGTCGCCAAGAGTCCTGACACGAGGTCCGGCAAGGAAGCATCGCGGTCAATCCCATGGTCGAGTGCGTACCTCTGCGGCGAATCAACCAGTCCCTGTGCGCTGCCCGCCCTTGGCGCGACGCGAGTGGTGATTGAGCGGCACTTCCAGATTCCCTGGGAGTCTTCTTCCAGGGCTATCGCCGAATGATGTGTGACGGCATAGCGCAAGCGATTGCGCAGCCGTGTTCGCTCCGGAAACTGGCGGCGCAGGAATGCATAACAGGCGCGTTCCGATGCCGTCGCACAGTACGCGTGGAAGTTTTCAATCGGTTCGCCGATGCCCGCTCGAAGCGACCAGAGCTTCTGCGTCAACTTCACCCGCAACTCGCCAACCACGTCATCAACGTGATCCGTCATCCGTCGCGACCGCGTCAGGTGACGCGTCACCGTATCGCGCAGTCTCGCACCGATGTCGCCACCGAGGAGCACCTCGAGTTCTCGCCACGCGTCATCGTCAGACGAAGCGGTAAGAAACGAAACCAGGCAGGAGTCGGTCACCACCTTTGTGCCACGTGTGAGGACATGTGAGAGCCGAGCGGATGGTAATACGGCACAACCTTTGCCGTCATGTCCGGGCGGAGACGCATATGCGCAAGACGAAAATTTCGATCGTGGTCTGGGAAAGCTTGCGGACGACAGTGGCGGCCGCGGGACTGCTTCTGGCCCTGTCGGGTCCGGCTGCCGCTCAATCCGGTGCGCTGACCAGCCTCACCGTACCGAGTCTGAGTCCCGCGTTCAGCCCAACCGTCACCCAGTACACAATTGCGCGAACAACCGCGTGCTCAGTGACGGTGTCGGCAACGCTCACGGTTGCGACTAATCGCCTCTACATCGCCAACGCGGAAACGGCCAGCGGTGTGCCGCGCTCGGTGTGGGTGTGCAATGGCACCACCAAGTTCACCGTCATCGTCTACAAGGTGTGGACCGAGGTGGGGCGCTACACCGTGACGCTGGTGGACATGCCTCCGCCTCCGCCACCGCCGCCCACGTACTACGTGACATCCGTGACGGCGCCGGGCCTGACGCCAGCGTTCGATAAGACAATCATCAACTACACGGCGCCCAGAACCTCGTGCGCGCTGACCGTGTCGGCAACCCTGACCGATCCCACGCTCAAGCTCTACATCGGCAATCTTCAAACCACGAGCGGAGTCCCTGTTCAGGCGTGGGTGTGCGACGGCAAGACGAAAGTCGAAATCATCGTCTATCAGGTCTGGACAGAAAAGGCGCGCTACACCATCACGATGGTCGAGCCGCCCACACCAACGCCGACGCCGACGCCGACACCGACGCCCACGCCAACTCCAACCCCGACGCCAACTCCGACTCCGACTCCGACTCCCACGTCGGAACCGAATCCAGATTGGTCGCCTGTTCCCCCGCTTCCGACCGATCCCTTACCGGCTGCGATGCCGACCGATGCGATCACCGCCGAACGCGTGTTGCAGCAAGCGACCTTTGGGCCCACATCAGCCGAGTTCGCCGCAGTGAAAGCGAACGGCATGGACCGATGGATCGCGGAACAGTTTCAGGTTCCCGCGGGCGGCATTTCAGATGGCCTGGACAACAACCAGCTTCGGGACCAGATGTTCCTGAAGATGGCCAACGGCACGGACCAGCTTCGCCAGCGTATGGCGTTTGCTCTTGGGCAGACCCTGGTCGTGTCGATGAACAAGCTCGTCAACGGCTACGAAGTGATTCCGTATGTTCGTCTCATCGAGAACCAGGCGTTCGGCAATTACCGGGCGCTGCTGCGAGACATCACGATCAGCCCGTCGATGGGCAAGTATCTCGATCTGGCCAACTCAGTGGGCAGCGGTGGGGCGGCACCGAACGAGAACTACCCGCGCGAGATGATGCAACTCTTCAGCATTGGTCTTTACAAGCTGAAGATGGATGGCACCTTCGAACTCGACGGACAGGGCCAGCCGATTCCGACATACGACCAGGCCATCGTCCGGGCCGTGGCGCGAGCGTTGTCGGGCTGGACGTATCCCACCAAGGCGGGAGCGAGTCCGGGGTCGTATAACCAGGAATATTTTGTGGGACCGATGGAGCCTCGTCCTCTCCGTCACGACGGGGGCGTCAAGACCATTTTCAACGGCATCACCATTCCGGCGGGACAGACGGTGACCAAGGACATGGAAGACGTGATCGACGCGGTCTTCAACCATCAGAACACCGCGCCTTTTGTAGCCACGCGGTTGATTCGATCGCTTGTCACGAGCAATCCGAGTGGCGCGTACATTCAGCGCGTGGCGAATGTATTTGCGAACAACGGAAGCGGCGTCCGCGGTGACCTCGCGGCCGTGCTCAAGGCGATTCTCGCAGACGCAGACGCGGCGTTGCCGGGCGCGGCGGATGGGCGGCTGCGCAACCCCATCCTGCACGTGACGGGTCTCTCTCGCGCTCTTGGCGTGACGGCCGCTAATGCGAATCAGTTCATGTACCTTCTGAGCGGCCTCGGGCAATCGGTGTTGACCCCCAACAGCGTCTTTGGTTTTTACTCACCGTTGGCCCCACTGCCTGGCACTCCAACCAAGTTTGGACCGGAGTTTCAAATCTACCCGCCGGCGTTAGCCGTGCAGCGCGCCAATCTCATCTACGCAATCCTCAGTGGACAATTCGGTTCGTCGTTCGCGGTGGACCTGGCGCCGTACAAAGCGATCGCTGGAAACCCGCAGGCGCTGGTCGAGAAGGTGAATCAGACATTGCTCTTCGGCCGCATGTCGCAGCAATTACGGCAGGTGCTGGAAACTTCCGCGCAAGCCACATCCGACCTGACGCAACGCGCACTGGGCACGTTGTATCTCACCGCGATCTCAAGCGAGTTCGTCGTGCATTTTGGAGTTCAATAGCCATGGGACACTCTCACGAGAAATCACCAGACCGTCGTCACTTCCTGAAACTGAGCGCGCAGCTCGCGGCGCTCGGGTTGGCGGGGTTGGGCACAGGACTCGGCAAGTCCAAGACGCTGTTTGCCGCCGACGCGCGGTCCAACGAAGCGCTGACAGACTACAAGGCGCTGGTCTGCATCTACCTGTTCGGTGGCAACGACGGCAACAACGTGATCGTTCCGCTTGACGCCACGCGCCGGAATCAATACAACGCCATCCGCGGCGGGCTGGCGTTACCCGACAGCAAACTGCTGGCACCCATCGCTGACGCCAACGGCAATCCGTGGGCGCTGCATTACGGATTGACGGCAATGAATCCGCTCTACCAGAGTGGTCAGTTGGCCGTGGTCTTGAACATGGGCCTGCTGGAACAGCCGCTCACGCGAGCGGGATATCTGGCGGGCCAGGCTGCTCCCACGAATCTTTTTTCGCACTCCGACCAGATCGTGCAGGCGCAGTCCGGCATGCCCACGGTCAATGGATCCGGGTGGGGCGGCCGGTTGCTCGATTGCGTCGGCACCACTGACCCCCTGGGCGCCGTATCGGTGTCGTCGCCGGCGCTGTTCCTGCAAGGATTCAATGCGGGAGGAAACGTCATCCCGCCGGGCCAGAACCTGCAGTTGGCCGGCATGTCGTTCTGGCCGAACTACGAAGCACTGGCTCGCCGGCAGGCCGTTAATGACGTCCTGGCCATCGACGGCGGCAACACGATTCGGAAGGCGGCCAACAAGGCCATGGCCGATGGCCTGCAACTGGCGGACACACTCGCCGCCAGCAACGGCAACCTGGGCAATATGAACCTGAGCGGCTTCCCAGGCACGTCGCTCGGCAATCAGTTGAAGGAAGTGGCGAAGCTCATCAAGCTGCGTTCTGATCTCGGTCCAGGGCGCCAGGTATTCTTCTGCTCGCTGGATGGCTTCGACCTGCACAGCTCCCAGGACTGGACCCACTGGTATCTCCTGGACCAGCTTTCTCAGGCGCTGGGTGTGTTTCACGACGTCATTGGCACTGCCGGCCTGGGCGCCCAGGTCACGGCATTCACGCAGTCGGAGTTCGGCCGCACGTTGCAGCCGAGCGGCAACGGCTCCGACCACGCGTGGGGCAGCCACCAGCTCATTCTTGGCGGCGCGGTGAAGGGCGGCGTGTATGGCGCCCTCCCGACCCTCGCGCTGGGCGGGCCAGACGATGCGAACAATCGAGGCGTGTGGATCCCCACGATTTCAACGGCGCAGTTCGGCGCCACGTTGGGGAAATGGTTCGGCGCCACCGGAACGGACCTGGCGTACACGTTCTCGAACCTGAACCAGTTCCCCATCAGTGATTTGGGATTTATGAACTGAGAACTGGCGCCCCTGAAGGGACGCCCTACGTACGGAATGTAGGGCGTCCCTTCAGGGGCGCCAATTACTGGGTTACCTTGATACGCGTGATGCCACCGATACCTCGTCTACTTATCAGCGGCTGCATCGCTGCGCTCCTGACAATCGCTGTCTTCGCTCAGGCGCCCTCACCGGCCGGGTCCGTGGATCAGGCGCTCATCCAGAAGTTCGCGCGCGCGGCCACTGACGAACTGCGCGCGTCGCTGCTCGAGCAGCATCCCTCCCTCGCCGATCAGGTGAATCGCACCGCGCTGGCCGAGTTCGCGAACGCGATGTTGCAGCGGCGGGAACTGGCCACGTCCGAGGCCGCGTTCCGCACATTGCTGTGGCTCGCCGACGCCACGAAGAGTGATCGCACGCGGGCCACGGCCCTGAGCGGAATGGGTTCGGTCGCCGGCCAGCGCGGCAACCTGGTCCAGTCGCTCGCGCTGCTGCAGCAGGCACTCGCCCTTGGCCAGCTCACTGGAGAAGCCGTCGTTCTGCAACCGATCTACTCAACGCTCGGCATCGTCCAGCGCAGGCTCGGCGACTACGACAGCGCCACCGCATCGTTCGAACGTTCGCTTGCCCTGGCGGCCCAGTTGAAGCGCGACGACATGGCGGGTCGCGTCTACAACAACATCGGCGCGATGCACCTGAGCCGAGGCCGGCTTGACCTGGCGCTCGACAACTTCAAGTGGAGCCTGGAGCGGAAGGTCGATGACGGAGGCCGTGGCACGATCGACATGGCCAACACGCTCAACAACATCGGCGCGGTGCATGAGGAACTCGGCGACTACGCACAGGCCCTGCCGTACTTCACCCGCGCTCGGGATCTCATGGAAAAGATCGGCGCGCCGGCGGGTGCCGTCACTGCGCTCGGCAACATTGGCCACGCGCGCGCGGCTCTTGGCCAGACGGACCTGGCGTATCAGGCGTTTCAGGAGGCGCTCATCCGAGCTGAAGCCGCCGGCGACGGCAATGCCGTGGCGACGGTTCTTCACAACCTGGGAAACCTGGATCGCAACGGCGGTGATCTCAAGGCGGCCGAAGCGTTCCATCGCCGCAGCCTGGCGCTGCGGGAGACGGGCGGCGACGTTGCGGGGCTGGCGGAAAGCCGCGCCGAACTTGCCCGTATCCTGATGATGCAGGGACGTTTGCCAGAGGCAGAGACCGAGGCGTCGCTGGCCGTCTCGGTGGCAAGTGCCGCGGGTCAGCTCGGACACCTGGCTCGGGCGCAACTGTACCTGGGGCAGGTCTACGAACGACAGGGACACCTGGAACAGGCGCTGGCCACCTTTGAAGCAGGGGTGGCCACGGCGGAGGCGCTTCGCGAGTCCACGCCCCTCGGGGAGCGCGCCCGACAGGTGTTCCTGGACCAACGCCTGGGTCCGTACTACAGCGTTGCGGCCATTCACGCCGGCGCCGGTCGCACTCTTGCCGGACTGATGGCCGTTGAACGCGCCCGTGCGCGCACATTGCTCGACATTCTTGCGGCCGGCCGCCAACCGAAACGTGCGCTGACCGATGACGATCGAGCCAGGGAGCAGTCGCTGGATGCCGCGGCGCTGTCCGCATCGATACAGTTGGCGGAAGCCCGGAGAATGTCGAAGCAAAGTCCCGCCGTCATCTCGGGCTTGCATGAGTCATTGCGGATCGCGCGTCAGGACAAGGAGGCGTTCACGACCGCGCTCTACGCCTCACGCCCGGAGTTGCGAATCCTTCGTGGCGACGCGGCCCTGATTACCAACGACCAGCTGGCAGCGGTGCTCGTACCCGGTACAGCGGCCGTCGAGTTCGTCGTGGAGCCGTCCCGAGTGTGGGTCTATCTCGCGATGGCCGGCGCGACAGGCGTCGAAGTCACTGTAAGAGAACTCAGTGTCGATGTGGTCACCTTGAGGACTCTGGCGAATGAGTTCGCCGAGCAAGTGGCCCGCCGCGACCTTTCGTTCGCGGCCTCCGCAAGGCACCTGTACGAAGTACTGCTGGGTGGCCTCGATCGGCAACTCAGCACGGTCCGCCACCTCATCGTGGTGCCGGACGGCACGTTATGGCGAGTGCCGTTTCAGGCGTTGCAGTCACCGCGCGGCCGATTCCTCATTGAAGAGCGAACCGTGTCATACGCGCCGTCGCTGTCGGCGCTTGCGGCGCTCAATGAGCGACAGCGCCGTCGCATCCCGTCCAGTCCATTCATGCTGGCTCTGGGCGATCCCGCCAGCGCCTCGGCTGGGCGATTGCCGGAAGCCGCGCGCGAGGTGCAGTCGCTGGGCAGGTTGTACGGAAAGGACCGGAGCGCCGTGTTTGTGGCCGCCGCCGCCACAGAACGCTCGTTTCGAAGCGCCGTGGCAAACGCGAGCGTTGTGCACATCGCCACGCACGGCGTTCTTGATGATGCAAACCCCATGTATTCGCACTTGAAGCTGGCGACCGACACCATCAAGGACGCGAACAGTGATGGCCGCCTCGAGGCATGGGAGCTGCTTGAGCTTGAAATCAGTGCAGAGGTGGCTGTGTTGTCCGCATGCCAGACCGCCAACGGTCTCATCGGGGGAGGCGAGGGCGTTGTGGGCCTCTCGTGGGCGCTGTTCGCGGCCGGCGCCTCAACCGCCGTCGTCAGTCAGTGGGAAGTGGACTCGGCGAGCACCACTTCCTTGATGCTGGGTTTTCATCAGCGCCTCCTCGATCGAAAGCCAAGCGCGACCACGTCCGATGCCCTTCGCGAAGCGGCCGTCAATCTGATGAAGGATCCCAGATTCCGGCATCCCTTCTATTGGGCCGGCTTCATCGTCATTGGCGCACACTGAGCTCGGATCCTCCGAGCTCAGCGTGTTATCATCTGCCGCGAACACCATGCGTTGCGTCGACATGATCAAGACCATGAAGATCAAGCGGGCCTCGCTCAAGCGGGTCCCGCGCAAAGCAGCGGTGTCAATACAGGTCTGAACCAGCGTTCGCTGAACGGAAGGCAGACCATTACCGACCCGCTGATGCGCACCACGCACAGCGGGTTTTTGTTTTGTAGGGCGTCCCTTCAGGGGCGCCAAATTGGCGTGGCAGCCACGCCCTACGTTGGCCCG
>JBKJJZ010000262.1:0-3353 GCA_046597705.1 Vicinamibacterales bacterium
GTGGATTTTGCGGCCTGTCATCAGCAACGCATCGACACACGGATCGACGGCATCCCAGTGCCGGTCATCGACCTGGCGAACCTTCGTCGCAACAAGAAGGCATCTGGGCGATTCAAGGACTTGGACGACCTGGAAAACCTGCCGCAGGCCGGTGACGAGCCGGATTGAGTAGGCTCAGCGTCATGGCTATCGTCCGCCTCGCAAGGCGGAGAGCCTCAACGAGCCTCAGCCATTTACATCGCGCGATGCTCGTGGTTGATGCGGCGCAAGAGTCGGCCGTTCACATGGAGCACTCCGTTCTCCTCGCGGATTGCCCCGGACTTCCTGAACCCGGTCATGAAGTGATTGACACGCGAGCGCGTGGTGCCGACCATTTCCGCGATGAATTCCTGGGAGATCCGGGGCAGCTCGCATGAACAGGGGTGACGCGCATCGCAACCGGCGAGCATGAGCAACGTGTGGGCCAGTCGCTCCTCGCTGGAGCACAAGAGCTGCTCGACCAGCTCAGTCTGGAGGCGGATCGAACGCTCGAGCGCGTGCATCATGAATCTTCCCGCGACAGTGGGCTGCGTGCGAAGCAGCTGCACCATGTCCTCCCTCCTGACGACGACCACTTCCGTCGCAGTCATCGCGGTCGCGGTATGCGGTCGAATCCTCTGACCAGCCAGCACTTCCTCGCCGATGAAGCAACCGCCTTCCACAAGGTCGCAGATCGCTTCCTTGCCGGAGGCTGTTGTCACAGCCAGCCAGGCGCGCCCCTGCTCGATGTGAAGGACGCTCCCGGCGTCGTCGCCCTGGGAGAAGATCCGGTCGCGCCGCCGGTAGCTGGCCGTTTCGAACCGGGTTCCCGTTGATTCCAAGAGGGCGCGTAATGGCGGCCGCGGGTCAGTTGGCATTTCCATAGCGACTTCCGGTTAAGCAACAGCAAATCCCGTGCCTGCTGGCGGCGGCCGATATGCACGGGTGCGTCAAGCAGGCGGCCACGCCGGTGCGGACGAGTCCGCTGGAGTCCCGGGGATAGTCCTCAGTTGCCGAGACAAATCGCCCACGGCTTCCATCCAATTCGGGAACTCAAACGTAAACCCGTGGTCGAGCAGCCTGCCCGGCACCACGCGGCGGCTTTTCAAGATCAGCTCGGTTTCCGTGCGCATGAAAAACGCGCCGACCTCGAGCATCCACTTGCTGGCGGGCAGTCCAAACCGGGTGCCTGCCGCCTCGCGAAGTACGCGCATGAATTCGGCGTTGGGCAAAGGCTGTGGCGCCGCCACGTTCACAATCCCGCTGATGTTGTCGTGAGCGAGAAGCCACCCCACGGCTGCGATGAAGTCTCGATAGTGAATCCAGGAGACGAACTGCCGGCCGTCAGCGGCTTGTCCGCCAAGACCGCGACAGGCGAGCCGCCGTAGCGTGTCGAACACACCTCCCGCGTCAGGGCTCATCGTCATCGCCGACCGGAGTGTGACTTTGCGAGTGTGAGGCGCAATGACGTGATCAAACGCGCCTTCCCAGGCGCGGGCGACATCGATACTGAACTTCCACGTATTCGGCGCGTCTGGTTCCGCGCCGCCGAGCATGCCAGTCACCTCGTCGTGGGGCGCGTCGTAGCGGTGCGCATAAATCGTGGCGGTGCTCGCCTGAAGCCAGACGCGCGGTGGGCGCGAGACCTGTGCCACGGCCTGCCCCAGAACGCGGGTCGATTGGATCCGCGAATCCAGGATCTCCTTCCGATTGGCCGTGGTGTATCGGCAATTGACGCTGCGGCCGGCGAGATTGATCAGCGCGTCGCACCCGTCGAGTTCCTGTGACCAGCACTCGAGTGTCGCCCCATCCCACCCCACCACGCGCCACGGCCGGGTCTGCGGCTGGCGGCTCAAGACGACCACCTCGTGCCCGTCCCCGTGAAAGGCGCGGGCCAGGATGGTGCCCACTTGCCCCGAGCCGCCGGGAATGATGATCTTCATGTTATTATTAGTAAACATGTTCACTATAAATAGCAAACCGCGAAGACGAGGCCGGCCGAAGGGCGAAACGACTCAGGGGGCCGCGGCCAGGGAACGGCTGTACGGCATTGCCGTCCGGCTGATGGCCAAACGGGGGTACGCGGCCACGACCCTTCGCGACGTCGCCGCCGAAGCCGGCGTCAGTGTGGGTTTGCTCTATCGATACTTTCCCAACAAGCGGGCCCTCATCGTCGCGCTTTACGATGAGTTGTCCGCCGACTTCGTGAGGCAGGCTTCGGGAATGCCGGCCGGCCGATGGCGCGATCGCTATGTCTTCGCGCTCAAGGCGAGCCTGCAGGCCCTGGGGCCGCACCGCGTGGCGCTCAAGGGGCTCGTCCCTGTGCTCGTAGGAGATCCGGACGAAGGGGTGTTTGCGGAGAGCGCAGCGTTCTCGCGGCTGCGCGTGCAACGCGTGTTTGAAGATGTGGTGACTGGGTCCACGGATGCGCCAGGCGAGTCGCTTGCCCAGGCCATGGGCCGCCTCCTGTATATCGCGCATCTGGCAGTGCTCCTCTGGTGGCTGCTGGACAAAAGCGCGAAGCAGCGCGCCACGGGCGTTCTGGTCTCGCTCACGCAGCAAATCCTGCCTTCGGCCGGCCTCGCACTCCGGTTGCCTGCCGTCCGCCGCTTCGTGCTCTCGACGGACGCTCTGGTCCGGGAAGCGTTGTTCAACTGATGTTCTTGCTCCATCGTCCATCGGCGCAGGTCATCGAGCGATTCATCAGGCTGTCGCAAGGCGTGCCGCTGTCGTACGGCCCAGTCGGGCTCGCGCAACGTCCCACGAAGTCCTTCGACGTTGATGAGACCGTCGTTGTCGTGGGCAAGGGCAGGGCGGATTTTGAACGAGTGCAAGCGGCGCTCATCGCGTGGAAGCAATTCGACGTGGGCTGGGCCGAGCTGTTCCCGAAGAATGCCCCAGTGGAAACCGGAACCGTCGTCGTGCTGTTACTGCGGCACCTGGGATTCTGGTCGCTGAACGGATGCCGGGTTGTTTACCGAATTGGCGAGGCCGAGCCTGACCATCGATACGGCTTCGCGTACGGCACCCTCACGAACCATTCGGAGCTGGGCGAGGAGATCTTCGAGGTTGCCCTGAATCCAGAGTCAGGCGATGTCACGTACCACATCCGTGCGGCGTCACGTCCGCGTGCATTCCTGGCGCGGATTGGCTATCCCCTTGCGAGGTGGCTGCAGGCTCGGTTTCGCAGAGACTCGGCTGAGGCGATGAAACGCGCGACGCGCTAAAGCAGTTTTCACTTGCCCGTCGTACGTAGGGCGTGGCTTTAGCCGCGCCAATTCACGGCGCCCCTGAAGGGACGCCCTACGTATCGCATCGCTGGCGGCTACACACAT
>JBKJJZ010000442.1:0-8012 GCA_046597705.1 Vicinamibacterales bacterium
GGTTTCGGATATCACGAGTTCCTGCAGTTCGCCGAGGACATCAACGCCGATGCGCTCTGGGTCATCAACGTTGGCGTGTCGTGTTCGTTCCGCAGCGGGACGTTTCTTCCCGACTCGGAATTGCCGGCGCTCATAGAGGACTCGCTCGATGCCATCGAGTACGCGATCGGTCCCACATCATCCACGTGGGGCGCATTGCGCGCGAAGAACGGGCATCCGGCGCCCTTCCCGCTCAAGTACATCAAAATTGGAAAAGAGCAGCAGGGCGCGCGTTTCGGCGATCGCGTGGCGCAGTTCTACAAGGCCATCAAAGCGAAGTATCCGCAGATGCACATCGCGCTCAGCTCGTGGATTGCCGGGCTCGATCGGCGCGCGATTGATGCGGTGGGCCTGATCGACATCATCGACGAACACGCCTACAAGCCGGTCAACTGGGCCATCGAGAATTTCGGCAGCTTCGACAGCTACAAACGCGAAGGCTGGGATCTCTACATCGGCGAGTTCGCGACCAACGCGGGCGTCGGACGAGGCAACTGGATCGCGGCCATCAACGACGCGGCCTACATGATGAACGTCGAGAACAACACCGACCTCGTCAAGATGGCCAGCTATGCCCCCTTGCTCGAGAACGTCAATAAGCGCGACTGGGAGGTGAACATGATTCACTTCGACAGCAGTCGCGTATTCGCGCGCGCATCCTATTACGTGCAAAAGCTGTTTGCCGAGCACCTGCCTTCCGTCGCATTGCCCACCACTGTCACCGTCACTCCCGCCGGGGAAAAGACGATCGACGGGCCGATTGGCGTGGGCACCTGGAACACGGCGGCTGAGTTTCGTGACGTGAGAGTTGAGCGCGATGGCACAGTGCTCTACCAGTCCAACTTCGACCGCGCACCACTGACCTGGTCTCCCGTCACCGGGCGTGGCCAGGGCAGCCGCGGCACCTGGTCGGTGGCTGACGGCGCCTATCGGCAGAGTGCCGACGCGATCAGCTTCTCGTACCTGTCGGCCTCGGATGCCGCCAACACCACAATCAGTCTGAAGGCCAGGAAGATCTCCGGCGCCGAAGGCTTCCTTGTCATGGGTGGGCAAGTGGATGGCCGGCGCGTGCAGTGGAACGTTGCGGGCTGGGGCAACACGCAGTCCGCGATTCAGGCGGGTGATGCCATCGTGGGCCGGGCAGCAAGGCATCGCATCGACACTGGACGCTGGTACGACCTCCGGCTCGAGGTGCGCGGCCGGACCGTACGGGGCTACATCGACGGGGTTCTCCTCAACGAAGCCACCTACCCCCGCATCGACACGGTGCTGGCGATCTCCGGGCGCGACGACCGCACTGGGGAAGTCATCATCAAAGCGCTCAACACTGGCCCGGATGCTGCGGCTGTGACCTTCGACATCACCGGCGTCGCGCGTATCGCTGCGACCGGACAACTGACGACGATCAGCTCACCGGACCCGCTGGATGAGAACTCGTTTGAGGCGCCGCGCAAGATCGTGCCCGTCACATCCGCTGTCACGGGTCTGGGCAAGTCGTTCACCCGGACGCTGCCGCCCTACTCGTTGGCGATTCTGCGAGTGGGTACGCGGTGAAGGAACAGTCGAAGCCCGGCACCACGCGGGCAGCGGCTTCGGAGCCGGTGCTCGAACACTGGTGGGTGGGGCCTCGCGTTTCGCGCTGACGTCCGTCGCTTGCTCCTAAGCGGCTGACTTCGCTGCCGCCGTCGCTGCGCTCGAAACGCCGCGGCCCCACCCACCAGTGTTCATGCTTCGCGTGTCGCACCGCTCCTAATCGCCGCCGCCCGCGTGGTGCCGGACTTCGACTGGGCGTCTTGAGTTGTGCTCGTCAATAACTTTGACCGCACCGTCTAGCCTTGCGGCAGGAAGCGGCGAGTGTGACCGTGGAGTGCGTCCGAGGCCGAAACCACCGCCGGGGGATCGGATATCGTAGGCGCGTCGGCGCAGCGGGCAGCCTCAAGAATGGACTTGGAACTCGATACATCAATCCGCTTGGCGGCGTTTGATCATGTGCGCCTCCTGAGTGAGGTGCACGGTTCGCTCACGACCGCTGAACTCCGGCCGGGCTTGGACTTCAACGGTCAGCGAATTCCGCTGCTGAACCCCCAACGGGGGATCTTCAAGCCACGACAAATGCGGTTTCTCCTGTCGATCAGGACGGCGATTCCCCGACCGGGAACCAGGATTTGGTACGACGACCAGCGAAACGTGCACCGCCAGATCTTCGAGGGCGATGAGACGGTCGACTATTCATTCATGGGCACGAACCCAGAGGCGGCCGACAACCGATGGCTTCGTGAGGCCTCCGAAAATCGGGTCCCGATCATCTACTTCCTTGGCATCGCTCCTGGACGATACAGGGCAGAGCTTCCAGCCTATGTGACCAATTGGGATTCCACCGCCCTCAAAGCCGAAGTTGCCTTCGGTGAGCGTGATCAAGTGCTTCTTGCGCCGCCGGAATCAGCGGCTGACAGACGATATGCGTTGCGAGAGGTCAAGCAGCGCCTGCACCAGGCCTCGTTCCGGGAGGCTGTGATCTCGGCCTATCGCGGGCGTTGTGCTCTGTCCGGTCTCCCCGAGCCGCGCTTGATTGATGCCGCTCACATCATCCCCGATCCACACGAAGCACTCGGGCAACCCGTCGTACCTAACGGGATCCCCCTGTCAAAGATCCACCACGCAGCGTTCGATGCCCATTTGATCGGCATCGACCCTAGCTATCGACTACACGTGTCCAACAGGCTGATGAGACAGAAGGATGGCCCAATGCTGGACGCGTTGAAGGACTTGAACGGCCGGCTGATCCACCTGCCTGGTCGAGAGCGGGATCGACCCGACCGCGACCGGCTTGCCGTTCGGTTCAAGATCTTTGAGGACGTCGCTTAAAGAGGCTGGGTGGGCGACTGCTCCGTCACGGCGCGGGGTCACCGAACGGACAAATCCTGCGTCACGCGTGACCGGTCCTTGACTGTGACGCGGATCGCCGCACCGATGAGTCCTTCCAGGAACTCGGACGTGAGCAGATCGTCGGACGCCAGATCGGTCAGCGCCACCACCAGGTACTCGCCGTCAGGCAGACCGCGAGCCTCGTACGTGCCATCCACGCCGGTTCGCGTGTGGATGATGCGACGAGACGGCAGCGTCCAATGTTGCCGCAAGGTCGAGTAGATCACGACCGAGTGTTCCGCCAGTGGCTGAGCACCGGCATCAACGACGCGTCCAGCCAGCACACTCGGTTGATCGCTTAATCCAATGCGCACCACCACATCGTCGTCGGGCCCCACTGTCACCGGCGCATCGAGAATGTCGATATCGCGGGTGGTCATCGACGACACGGCCCACGCACCCCGCACGGCATCGGGAAGGACCACCTGGATTCGATAGCGGCCGGGCGCCACGCCGGGGAACTCGAATGCTCCGTCCGCGGCAGGCGCGCTGGCGGTCATCCCAACGATGTTCGTGTTGGTGTCGTCTGGCGCCAGCGTCATGAGGAGGCCCGACACATTTGGCGCGGGTCCACTGCGCGCGGCATCGCCAAACATCAGACGACCGCGTATGCTGCGTCCCTGTCGCAGTTCCAGCACCAGACCGTCCACGGTTGCTCCTGGACTCAATGTGACCGGCTCGTACGCCCACAACGGCACCGGTGGCCCCTGGCTGAACTGGCCACGGGTCTGCTCCGTCCCGGGCAGGGCGCCTCTTGCGACGAGGGTAAATGAACCTGGCACCAACGCGGGCAAGACGAAGGAGCCGTCCGCTTGCGTCCGGACGGGCACCATGAACGGATTAAGGGGCGAAACCTGCGCGGTGCTCACCTGCACGAACGCCAGGGGCTGACCGTCCGGGCCAATGACGCGGCCTGACACGCGACCCATGTCGACGAAGTCCATGACCAGATCGACGCCGTCTCTTTCGTCGCCCGCCGCGAGTCGAATCGGCTGGGCGCGAGATGGATCAGTCGTACCTAGCGAGTAGATCGGCGCAAGGCCCACGATCGCTCCCGGCCCTTCGCCGGTCTGGGTTCGACCGAAGGCACGGCCAGTGGTGTAGGCAGCCAGGACGTACTCGCCGGGAGGCAGTCCACTGATCCGGTACTCTCCGGTGCCTTCAAGGCCGTACGCGCCGCCTCGTGCCGACACCAACTGGCGCCGGCCGTTCACGCGTCCCCACTTCAGCACCTGCAGCCGCACGCTCGCTATCGGCGCACCCGGTGGCAACACCACGCGGCCGCCGAACGCGGCGCTTCGCGTCATGCGCATCGAGAGCGTCACACTGCCCCCGTCCTTCACGGCAATCGGCACGCCCGTGCCGGAACCCACAGGCCGAGCGCCGTACACATCGCGCACGTAGCCAGTTTTTTGTGCCGTCAGAGTGAAGCGGCCAGCCGGCAACGCGCGAAACTCGAATCGACCTTCGTCGTTGGTGATCGCCAGAAGGCTGGGGCTCACACCTGCACCACTGAGGGTCAGCGCCACGCGGCGCAGCGGCCGAGGCTCATCGCCGGCTGTGACGATGACACCAGCGATTGTCGCAGTGCCCGGCTGCACGATCGGCGTCGCTCCGTCGCGCACTTGCGCAGACACCGTCACGGCCAACAGGCCTGCCAAGACGGCGCACGCCAGGGACCTGGGCATCACCCGGCGACCGGTCATCGGCCGCCAACTTTCACATCCAACGTTCGGGTCTCTCGCGTCGTCAGTGAGATTTTCTGCGCTGCCTGCGAGAGTCTCGCGAACGCATCGGGCGTCTGCCACGCGGCGTCCCTTGCTCCAGGGGCGATGACGAAGTACTCGCCCGGCGGAAGCCCCTGCAGCGAATACAGTCCCGCGGGAGAAATCTCCGCGGCGCGCTGGCGACGCGGGCGTTCGCCCTGTGCGACCCAGCGAGTACGATCGGTGGGAAACACAATCACGCGGCCGCCTTCAACCGGCAGGCCCTTCTCATCACGAACCGTACCTGACAACGCCGAGACCTGGTCGGTCAGTGTGATCACGACGTTGGCGATGTCGTCACCTGCGGCATCAAACGGCTGGTCGGAAATATCGATGCCATTAAGCATCGCGCTCTCGAGTTGCCATGGTCCGAGCGGGGTGACATCAAGCACATAGCGTCCCGGAACCAACCCGGTTGTGCGAAACGTTCCATCGGCAGAGACAACCGCCCGCGGTCTGGCCCAGGGAAACCTGAAGTAACTCCCATCCGCGGGAAGCAGACCTATCGTGGCCTTGGCCAACTCGTCATCCGTTGGCGGCGCCGACGTCCCGTTGAACGCCAAGCGGCCTCTCATGCGCGAACCACGGACCATGTTCACGGCCAGATCCGTCACGGCCTCTTTGCCGATGGCAATCAGCTGGCGCGCGGCGAGTGTGTCTCGGTCGGGAAGGGCCGTCGGCGGTGCGCCACGCGCAGGCTGCGGAATGCTGAACGCCTTCACGATGTACGTGCCCTGCGGGACGCCCAGGAATGCGAATGCGCCGGAGCCGTCTGACATCGTGCTTGCGGTTTCCACGCCTTCGGCCCAGCCCAACGCCTCCCACCCTTGTGCCTCCAGACGAAGCCCCTGCCACGCAAGCGGTCCATCCGGGCCGAATACCCGTCCGGAGACTTTCACCGCCGGCTGGAGTTCTGCGTGCAAATCGACGCCCACGTGATCATCGCCGCTGGCCAACACCACGCGGGGCGCTTCCGCCGGCGAGACGGTGTTGCCGTTGCACGTGTTGGGCGCGCTCCACACGTGGCCGGCATCGACCACCACCGGTCCCATGGCAATCGTGCCTGGACGAATCAGGAACTCCCCCACTTTGAAGGTGGCTCCAGAACCGGGGATCGTCAACGCTCGCCTCACCTCGTCGTCCAACACGGTGCGCTCAGCGGGCGCACCTGCCGAGAGCCGTTCGAGCCTCGCGTGCCAGCTCGCCGGCAGCGTGACTCGTTCTGCGATGCCACACACCACGTACCGCCCCGGTGAGAGGCGCTCGAATCGAAACCGGCCGCGATCATCAGACGAACCTGCTGAGGCCACCTGAAGGCGGGGCAAACCGGCGACGTAGGATTCATGGAACACCCCGAGTTGCACGCCTTCCACGGGTTCGTTGGCCTCATCGCGCACGATGCCGCTCAGCGTGGCCGGCTTCACAAGACGCAGCATGAGATCGGTTCTGGAAGCGCCAGACGTGAGGTCGGCCGGCACGTCCACCGGAGGCATGCCCTCTGAATGGTCGCTGGGCGCCAGATAACCCAGCGCCGTGGCCGTCAGGGTGAACTTCGCGGGCGGCAGCCGGTTGAATGAGAACCGCCCATTCGAATCCGCGATAAGCGTCGGTGGATCGGGCAGGCCGGCTCGGCCTGCGATGGTGACCGCCGCACCGGCGATGGCTCGACCCGTGCGGTCATCCACCACCTGGCCGGCCAGCGTGAGCGTTGCGGCCTGCTCTGCGGCCGACAGGGCCACGACCGACAGGATGACCGCCGCCACCGCCAGTTTCCAAAGCATGCGCAGCTATTTTACTGCGCCGCATGGGAACGGGTTCGAGATCGCCCACGGGCAACCTCCGGGATCGTGCAGTTGCTGCCATGGCCGTGCGATAATGAAAGGCTCCCCCATGCACCGGGGAACCTGCCATGCAACCTGCTGTCCTGCACGCACTCGAATTTGATCGCATTCGCGAGGCGTTAGCGCGCGAAACGATGACGCCGCTCGGGCACATTCGGGCGGTCAATCTCGACCCGTCGACGGATGCAGTCGAGGTGCAGTACCGCCTGAACGCCACCGGGGAAGTGGTGGCGTTGCTGGCCAACTCGGGCTCGTTGTCCATCACGGCGCCAGAAGGGCTGCTCGTGGTGCTCGACACCCTGGCGATCGGCGGCCAGCCGCTCGAGCCACTGGAGTTGATTGGACTCGCGGACTTCGTGGACTCAGTCGATCGCGCGTGTGCCGCCATTCGTCGCACGAGCGCCGCCTCTCCCCTGCTGGCTGGGGTCGCTGCGGGAGCAGCGTCGTTTGCCGACGAAGCGGCGGCGACGCGGCGCGCCATCGCACCATCAGGTGATGTGATGGACACGGCCAGTCCCGCGTTGCGTGACATCCGCGATTCACTGCGCCGCCATCGCAGCCGGCTACGCGCCACACTCGAGGGATTGACGCGCGGCCGCGACACGGCAAAGTACCTGCAGGATCAGATCGTCGCTGATCGCGGCGGCCGGTACGTGTTGATGGTGCGCGCGGAGCATCAGGGCGCCATTCCGGGCATCGTGCACGGAAGTTCGGCAAGCGGGGCGAGCCTGTACCTCGAGCCACTCGCCACGGTGCAGACCAACAACGAGATCGTCGAGTTGGCCGAGCGCGAAAAGGCCGAAGTCTTCCGCATCCTCCTCGCGCTGACGGATGCGTACCGCGAACGAGGCGACGACCTGAACGCCACCCTCCATGTGGCCGGCGAACTCGATCTGCTGCAGGCGAAGGCCCGCCTCGCGGCGCGAATGCAGGCCATCGCACCCACGCTCTCCACTGACGGCCGGATCGAACTGCGCGGGGCAAGGCACCCGCTGCTAGCGGAAAAGACGTCGGGTGTCTTTTTTGAGGCCGATGGAGCGAAAAAGACACCCGACGTCTTTTCCGTCATAGCCAACGACATCCTGATTACTCCACCCATCCGCGCCCTGGTCATCTCGGGCCCGAATACCGGGGGCAAGACGGTGGCGCTCAAGGCGGCGGGACTGCTGCCGCTGATGGTGCAGGCGGGCCTCCATATCCCGGTCGATCCCGGCAGTACGCTCACGCCATTCCGTTCGATCTTTGCGGACATCGGCGATGACCAGTCGATTGCGGCGAGCCTCTCGACATTCTCAGCACGCATCGCGCACATCGTGGAAATGGAACGCGCGCTCGCACTGCCCGCCCTCGTCCTGCTCGACGAGGTTGGCGGCGGCACGGATCCTGTCGAAGGCGGGGCGCTCGGTGCGGCCGTCATCGATCACTTCCGCAACCGCGGCGC
>JBKJJZ010000258.1:0-5939 GCA_046597705.1 Vicinamibacterales bacterium
ATCGTTAGAACCGGTAGTGCGCGAACGCTTTGTTGGCTTCGGCCATGCGGTGCACGTCTTCGCGCTTCTTGACCGCGCCGCCACGCAGATTGGCGGCATCCATGAACTCATTGGCCAGCTTTTCCTGCATCGTCTTGCCATCGCCACGATCGGCGGCGGAGCCTGACAACCAGCGCAGCGAGAGGGACAAACGACGGGTGGGGGTGACCTCGATCGGCACCTGATAGTTGGAACCGCCGACGCGCCGCGACTTGACTTCGAGCGCGGGCTTCACGTTATCGACCGCCTTCTTGAAAATCTTGAGCGGGTCGTCGGAGGTCTTTTCCTTCACGATGTCGAGTGCGCCATACATGATGCGCTCGGCGGTGCTGCGCTTGCCGTCTTCCATGATGGTGCGGATGAACTTGGTGACCAGCGGGCTTGCGTAAATCGGATCCGCGGGCACTTCACGTTTGGCAATTTCTCTTCTGCGCGGCATGGCTTGTCCTTTATGCCTCTCTACTAGGCTTTCTTAGGCCGCTTGGCCCCGTACTTCGAACGACCCTGCATGCGGCCCGCGACACCCACCGTGTCCAGCGTGCCTCGCACTACGTGGTAACGCACACCGGGCAGGTCCTTCACACGGCCGCCCCGGATGAGGACGAGCGAGTGTTCCTGCAGGTTGTGGCCCACGCCAGGGATGTAGGTGGTGACTTCGATGCCATTGGTCAGCCGCACGCGCGCGACTTTGCGCAGCGCGGAATTCGGCTTTTTCGGGGTCTGCGTGAACACGCGGACACACACGCCGCGCTTCTGCGGACTTCCCTGCAGCGCGGGGCTCTTCGTCTTCCAGAGCACTTCCTGTCGACCCTTGCGAACCAGTTGGCTAATCGTCGGCATAGCTGAAACTCTCTCGTCCCACCAGAGCGTCGCGGCTGAAGCCACGCCCCGAAACACGTCACCATGCGAGTCGCCGAACGACAACGCCAATGGCGTCGCCAGCGTCCGGCGATGCATGTCGCCTCAAGCCTTGGAACCCTCGCGGATTCGGCGCTTGAAACATTCCCCCTATTGCTGGTGTCAGCGTGGCGACTGCATTTGGCCGCGCACAGCGCAGCGAGCAAGTCGCTCAGTTACAGCCAAGCCGTATTCGTTCGTTCGGCTTGATGCGGGCTCTAGATAGGGTGTCCTAAAGCCCGAAGAACCTGACGAGTCTAACAGAAGAACTCCGGGTACAGCAACGTACGTATCGTCAAACCCTGAGAAAAACAGCCGGTTCGTGCCAGAATCCGGCCATGGTCAAGCGTCTTGCTGTCGCCGCTCTGCTCGCCTGCCTTTGCGCCCCGGCCCTCGATCTTGCCGCAAAGCAGGCCGCAAACCCCGTGTTTGTTGTGACTTTCGCGCCCGGGGCCCGTTCGGAGGCTGTCACGGGCCGCGTGTATGTCGCCGTCAGCCGTTCAAATGACCGCCAGCCACCCATTCGACAGGCCAGCCCCACCGGGACGCCGTTGTTTGCCGTCGGAGTGGACCAGCTCAAGCCCGGCACAGAAGTGAGGTTCTCAGCGTCAGCCGAAGGCTACCCGGTGGCAACCCTCGGAGTCCTGCCGCCGGGCGAGTACTGGGTCCAGCCCTTCGTCAATGTGTTCACCCGCTTCCCCAGAGCCGACGGAAAAACGGTCTGGCTTCACATGGACCAGTGGGAGGGCCAGAACTGGAAGACCTCGCCGGGCAATCTCTACGGCGATCCCGTCAAGGTCCGCGTTGAGCCAGGGATGGCCGCGCCAATCAGGCTCGTGGCCGATAAGGTCATCGCGCCGATCGCGCCTATTCCCGACACGCCTCAGGTCAAGCGGTTCAAGATTCAGAGTGACATCCTGAGCAAGTGGTGGGGACAGCCGATCTATCTTGGCGCCACGGTCCTGCTGCCGCGCGACTACGACAAAAACTCGGGCATCAAATACCCGATTGTCTATTCGCACGGTCACTTCTCCACCGGATCGCCCGCCGGATTCGATCGCGATACCGCGTTTCAGAAATATTGGATGGCCGACGGTACGCCGCGCGTGATCTACGTGACGCTGCAGCACCCGTCGCCGTACTACGACGACTCCTACGCCGTGAACTCCGAGAACAACGGGCCGTATGGCGACGCCATCCTGAAGGAGCTTGTTCCAGAAGTTGAAACGCGGTTCCGCGCCATTCGCGAACCATGGGCGCGCGTGCTGACGGGGGGATCCACAGGTGGATGGATTGCACTCGCGCTGCAGGTGTTCCATCCAGACTTCTATGGCGGCACGTTCTCTCTGTGTCCCGACGGCGTGGACTTCCGCTATCACCAGATCGTCGACATCTACAAGGACGCAAACGCGTACTGGCTCGAGCAGGAGTGGACGCGCGTCGAACGGCCCAACCAGCGCCGGCCCGACGGCAACATCCAGTCGATGATGAAGGATGAGAACTGGTACGAGCTGACGGTGGCTGACAAGTCGCGCTCTGGCGGCCAGTGGGACATCTGGGAGGCGACGTATTCGCCGGTCGGCGCCGACGGCTATCCGCAACGCCTCTGGGACAAGAAGACCGGCGTCATCAACAAGACGGTGGCGGAGTCCTGGAAGAAGTACGACCTTCGCGAAATCCTGGAAAAGAACTGGACCACGCTGGGCCCGAAGCTGTCACACAAACTGCACGTCTATATCGGCGACATGGACTCGTACTACCTGAACATGGGCGTGCGCATGCTGGATGAATTCTTCAAGGAGCGCGCGAAGGATCCACCATTCATTGGCGAGGTCGTTTTCCAGCCTATGGCGCCGCACTGCTGGGGTCCGCGCGGCGCGGAACTTCACCAGAAGATGGTCGATCACATCGTGAAGAACGCACCGGCTGGTGCCGATGTGAAGAGCTGGCGGTAGGGGCGGCGGCTGCCGAGCAGGTCGACGGCCGCTCGAACGCCTTGTGCCAGTTTGGCTGCGGGTCCGGTACCGTAGTAGTGCACGAAATACACGGCAGGGTTCGTTCCTGTCATGTGGTGGTGCAAAGACACGACGCTGATGTGGTGCTCTCTCAATGTCCTGAGTACTGCTGTCACTTCGCCATCGAGCATCGCCACATCGCCGGCCACCATGGCGTCATCGTCAGTTCCCGCGAAGGCCGCCCATGTGTTCAACCCCATTCGCGCATTGATCAACGCGCCATGCTCGCGCACGCTGACGTCTGCGCGACCGATGGTGACTTTGTATACGGCGCCGTTCTGGTCACCGGTATGGCCGATGATTGCCGCCAGCGCGGCGCCGTTCAATTGGTTGACCGCTGCCACACCAGAGACCGCCGGCGGCGCGAGCTGCTTGCCCGCCTGGTCGATCAAATCGATGGCCGGTTTGATGCGCCGCGTCAGTTCCCCCGCCGTCCCCGTACCATGGACGTGCATGTAGAACATACGCGGCTGCTCCCAGAAGAAGTGGTTGTGGAGCGCGGTCACGTCCAGGCCGTTGGCGAGTACCGCCGACATGACGGCGTTGACCTCGTCTTCCTTCAGGACGAGGTCGCCCATCATGACCTCCATGTCGCCGTCGCCTTTTGTCAGAGCGAGCCATCCACCGAATCCGAGAGCTGTCGGCGCTGGCCGGCCTTGAATCATCACGACCACATCGCTGCGGGGAATGTTGACCTTGACGACGCTGTCCTTGAAATCACCGGTCTTGCCGAGCGTCGACAAGACGTCCTTGTAGCGGGCCGGCATTTCCTGCGCGGCAGGAGCCGCCACCAGGCAGCCGTACATGATCAGCAACGCAATCGTCCGTGGCATTCTCCACCTCCGTGATAACTCGAACTCGTGTCAGCATACCGCCGAGATGCCCCAAAGCCTGGAACGAGCTATCCTCTGGGCCATGCGAATGAGACCACTCCTGCTGCTCTTTGTGCTCGCGGCCAGCGCGCCGCTCCGCGCGCAAGGCAACCAGTTCCAGCCTGCTCTGCTCGAACGACCCGACGTCAAGAAAGCGATGCAGTCGATAGACGACCGCGCCACGGCCATCGTGGACGAGTGGATCAGGCTCGTTGAAATCCCAGCGCCCTCGACCAAGGAACAGGCACGCGCGGCATTCATCGCGGCCGAGATGCAGAAGATCGGGCTGACCGACATTCGCACGGACACGATGACGAACGTCAGCGGCGTTCGCAAAGGCACTGGCGGCGGCCCGACGGTGGTGTTTGCGGCGCACATGGACACGGTGTTTCCCGAAGGGACGCCTCTCACCGTCAAGCGCGACGGCGATGTGCTGCGCGGGCCGGGCATTGGTGATGACACCTCCAACCTGATGGCGACGCTCGAGATGTTCCGGGCACTCAACCGGGGCAACGTGCAGACCAAGGGCGACCTGATTTTCCTGGCGTCGACGCAGGAGGAGATTGGCCTGCTCGGCGCCAAGTACTGGTTGGCGAACAGCGGCTACACGCCGGATATGTTCATTGCGGTCGACCTCGGCGCTGATCAGGTCTGGTACGGGGCGCTGCGAATCACGCAGTACAAGTTCTTCTATGCGTCGCCCGGCGCCCACACGATGGAAAGCCGCGACGGCCCCAGTCCGGCTCGAGCCGTGTCACACGCCATCGCCGCGCTGTACGAGATCCCGCTGCCGCCCGTCGCGCCAGGCCTGGGCAGTTTCAAGCTGCCGGTGCTGAACGTGGGCATGCTCGGCGGAGGCACGGTCACGAATGCGGTACCGCGCGAAGCGTGGCTCACCGTTGACCTCCGGTCACTCGACACTCCGACGCAAGCCCGGCTGGAGGCGCAGGTGGAGTCCACCGCCA
Organism: Vicinamibacterales bacterium; assembly: GCA_046597705.1. Classification (GTDB taxonomy): domain Bacteria; phylum Acidobacteriota; class Vicinamibacteria; order Vicinamibacterales; family SCN-69-37; genus SYFT01. Next base: position 4,789 of record JBKJJZ010000258.1, read on the forward strand.
AGGGCATTGCGGATCGGGAAGGCGTGGGATTCCGCTTTGAGAAGCGTCTGGCGATCGACTATTCGAAGGCCCTGCCACAGCCCGAGCGCCTGAACCACGCGGTGGTTCAGACCGCGCTTGCCGCCAGCAACTTCTTCAAGAAGCCTGGCACACCGCTGATCGTCGCGGCGGATGTGGGTTCCACCGATGCGAACATGGCGGTTGCCGCGGGCATTCCGGCCGTCGCGATGGGCGCGGTGATCCAGCGGTTTGCGCATCGACTTGAGGAGAACGCCGACGCCAGCAGCATCATTCCTGGCATCAAGTCGCTGATCGCGATGGCGGTATCGCTCGCCAAATGATGAATGAGGTCGGCAAGTAGACCGAGGCGGACACGCGTCATGCCTGCTCAAGAAACTCGTACGCGACGCGCCATCGGTCGTACGTCGCACGCGCGCGTTGGTCTCGGGTGACGAGCGTGGCACCGGCGTGCTTGGCCGTGATCCCGATCAGCGCGTCATACACCGCTCCCCCGCTGATGCCCTCGCGGCTCGCGCGCGCCACCAGGTCGAGATATGCCCTGGCCGGCAGATGGAGTGGGGCCTCGGGAAATCGCTGGGCCAGAAACGTGTGCACCACGTCCGCCGGCGCGCGATGGGGCGGCGGCAGTCGCGTGAGCACCGAAAACGATTCCACAATCACGTGCGCCGGAATCCGCGGAGCACGGGCCCACACGGCCACGGCTGCCGCATGCCCTTCGTGCCAACTGGCAAACGCGGCCACCACCACACTTGTGTCGACCGCGATCATCGTCGGGTGCCGTCCAGTGTGGCCCGGACCATGGTATCGGTCAGCGTCGGTAGTGGTTCACCCGGGACAGCGACAAGGCCGCCGCTCCGGCGCGCCAGCGTCATAGCCGTGCCGACGGGCTCAAGCTCCAGCACCCCGTCCCGTTCACGTACTTCGATGACCCGGCCTGCGTCCAAACCCAAGCGATTCCGTACGGCCTTCGGAATGACAATTCGGCCGGCAGCGTCGATGGTTGTTTGCATGGCACAATAATACCATTTGCTGCCCCATCATCGTGCCAGACATGCGCTACCGGCCGTCTCGCACCTGATACATCGTGACGCCGGATGGCATCACACCCCACTTTGTCGTGCTCGGGCCAG
>JBKJJZ010000564.1:0-3163 GCA_046597705.1 Vicinamibacterales bacterium
GCCTCGGTGTGAATCAGGTTGCGAGCATCGCATTGGCGGACCTGCAGGTCCGCCAATGCGATGCTCGCAACCTGATTCACACCGAGGCTGCCCGTATAGGCGTAACCGGCCGCGGTCGCCGCCATGGGATGGGGCCGGCCAAACAGCACCTCTACTTCTTCGCCCTTCATGGCCTGACCGTCGGCGCCGGCCGAGCCTCGGTCGATGATCGCGACGCGTTTGGGTGGATTGACGGCGCTCATCGGTCGCGTGGCCACCAGTCGGTTGCCAGGTGCCAGCGCCAGCATGCCCGGCGTCTCCATCTCGTACTGGCCCACGATCCGATCCTGCCGATCGAACTTGACGACCCGGTTGGCGCCGATGAGGGACACGTACCAGGCGGAGCCATCAGGTTCGACGACAACGTAGTGGGGCTTCGCAGTCGCCGTGAACCCGAGCGCCTGCAGGTCGATCGTGCGCACGACCGCGCGCGCCGCCGTATCGACGACGGCGATCTTCGCCTCGTCCTGCACGCAGACGTAGAGCAGGTCGGACTGAACGTAGGGCGTCCCTTCAGGGGCGCCGATCGCGAAGGCGAGCGCGATCACGCTCGCAAGTCGCCCGATCATTTCGCGCGGTCCGAGGTCTTGACGATGAAGAGGCCCTGCTCGATGCTGCTGATGATGATGGCGCCGCTCTTGAAGAACGGGAAGACGTTCCACGCCCCGTTGAATCCGGCGGTGTTCGGCCGGAACGGATCGGTGTCGAAGTACGCAATCTCTTTCGGGTTTTCAGGGTCCTTGATGCTCAGCACGCGCAGGCCCGCGCGGTAGTTCGACTGATAGAGCAGGTCGCCTTTCACGTACTGATTGTGATCGGAGGCCGCCTCACGACTGAAGTGTTCCTTGACCAGCCTCGGATTCTCGAGGTCGGTGAAGTCCCAGATCAGGGTGCGGGTCTTGTCCACCGTCCCGCCGGTCTCATCCAGCTCGTCATCCAGATAGAAGTACTTGTGGTCCTCTGTGAGCCAGCCCTGATGGGTGTAACCGACTTTTGGGTAGGCAGCGCGCGAGATGACCTTTGGCGCTTTCTTGTCAGTCACGTCCTGCAGGCTCAGCATGGTTTCATTCGAGCCGATGCAGATTTCGTGACCTTTGTAGCGCTTGTCCGGACCCTTGTAGTTCACGCATTGCGCGTCGTGGATGTAGCCGGTGCGCTGGCGGCCCGTTTCCGTGTCCGCGAAGCAGCCCACGAATGTGGGATTCTTCGGATCCTTGAGATCGATCATGTGCAGGCCGCCGCCACACGTATTGCCGCCGCCGCTGGACCCCACGGGATAGCCGAAGCCGCTCTCCTCGTTGATCACCATGTCGTGGACGCTGTTGACCTCGCGGTAGATGTTGTCGGCGGCAACTTTCTGAGGCAGTCCGTTCGGCTGGGGTTTCATCGTGCGCAAGCGCGTCAGGTCGAAGATCTGGATGCCGTGCGGACCGGCAGAGTCGGAGACGATGTAGGCGTGGTCCTTGTACACCTTCATCTCGCGCCATGAGCTGGGCCGTGCGCCGTCGGTGAGGGGCAGGTCCGCGACCACACGCGGCTGAGTGGGATTGGTGATGTCTACGAAGGTCGTACCGTCGCGTCGGCCGAGGATTGCCCATTCCTGTTTCGTTTGCGCGTCGGTCCATCCCCACAGGCTCGACAGCGGCACGTAGTGGCCGTCGTAACTGAGTTTGGATGGCGGCAGAAACGCCTGTAAATCAGTGGCGCCGCATTCGAAAACCTCGATCTTGCCGTCGCTGCCGCAGCGGCGTTCGCTGCCCGTAATCGCCGGCAGTTCATCAAGCGGCGTCGTCAGCATCGGCTGTTCCCGCCAACCGCCGAAACCATCTCGCTCGTAGATGAAAAGCCCGCCGCCATTGCGATTGGCGCCCGTGGCGCCGACGGCTGCGACGTTGCCGCGCACGGAGACCGAGGCACCCGCGGCCATGGGGTCCGTCCACGTCGGGCCCAGCAGTCGAAGTCCATCGATCTGGAATCCGGTGGAGCCGCCGCTGTAGACGAAGACGCGGCCGGCGCCACCAGCACCGGGCGCTCCCACCCAGACTTCGCGATCGCTTGCCGCGAGCGCCGTACCGAAACGATCCGCGCGGGCTGCAGCCGGCGCGGCCAGGCGCGTGCCCTCCTGCCACTGGATGTTGACTGGAGCCTGAGTGCCGGGTGCAGGCGGCGCGCCGCCTCCCCGGCCGCCCTGCTGGGACACCTTCGCGAACACATAGACCGCGCCGTAGCCGCCGGCGTCGCCGGGGGCGGCGACGAATGCCTGCGTGCCGGTGGTCGAAATGAGCGAGCCGAACGCCGCCGTGGTGCCCTGCGCGCCAATGGGGGCGAAGGTTCTGACGGACTTCCACGCATCGGCGTCCATCCCGAACTCGTGCACCACACCGGCGCCTCCGTTCTGGCCACTCGCGCCAATGAGCGCGGTTGTCCCTGCCAGGGCGATGGACGAGCCGAAGCGATCGCCCGCGGTGGCTGCGGCGTCTGCGGCGGAGGTCAGAGTCGAATGGTATGCGTAGGTCCCGGAGGCCGAGCGCTTGAAGGCGAAGACGGCGCCCGCGGGAGGTGGGGCGGGTGTGCCGCCGCCGCGCGCGGCGTTCGGGTTGCCGCCTCGTCCCCGGCCGGCAGGGAGTTCCTTTCCGATGAGCAGCCAGTCGCCTGATGTGGAGATGGCGCTGCCGAATCGCGCGACGTCCGGGACCGTCCCAGCGTCGATCGTGGATGCAAACGTCCAGGCGGCGGCTTGCTTCGTGAAGACATGCACGGCGGACGGGCCGGCACCGATGAACAGTGTTGACCCGTCAAGGGCCATGGACATGCCAAACCCGTCGCTGACGGCCGGCTTCGGCGCCGTCAACTGCATCGCTTCGGGCCACGATGCGCCGTTCTTCCGGTAGACGTAGACAATGCCGGAGCGAAATTGATTGTTGGATTCCGCGGCGAAGACCTCGCCATCACCCACGAGCACCGCGCCGCCGAACTGGGCCAGCTCGGTCGAGTGGCGAGCCGCTACATCAACGCGCGTGAACACAAACGCAAGGGCAAACGCCGCAACGCAAGCAAGGCTTCGAAGACTGGATCGCATGGCGCAGTCTAGCACTCCGCGTGTCCCCGGCACGCCGGCTGCAAC
>JBKJJZ010000007.1:0-13979 GCA_046597705.1 Vicinamibacterales bacterium
TTACACCGCCATGCTGATCGACATGGCGAGGTTCCTGAACCCCGTCTCCCGCGATCGCGCCGCGGGGGCGCCCGAACGTCGCGCGCCTGACCTGGCCGGCGGCCCTCCCGCCAACGACCCCATCATTATGCCGCTCGAGGTGGGCCCCGGCGGGCCGCCGACGATGGTCCATCCGGCAGCGTTTCGGCGACGACCTGCGCAAGTGGCGCGAGTGGATGTGGGCGCAGCCGTACGAACCGCATCCCGACTACCTCGCATTCAAGGCCAGCGTCCGGTGGTGAAGTCGTCGGCGACTGGAAACACCGGGGCTATCGGCGCCCTGTCCGCTTGGCCTCGACAATGACCCCCGCCGACGTGCAGGTCCAGTAGAGATTGCCGTTTTTGGCCACCGCGATGTCGGTCGGCTCGGGATCGCCCGTGAACAGGGTTTCGAGGCGCTCGGTGTTCAGGTCGATCGCGCGAATCTTGTTCCGGCCGCCCTGCGAGCCTGGCACACCAGGCGTGGGTACCTCGGTGAAATAGAGGGTGCGCTCCAGGTGATCGATGGCAATGCCGCTCGGCGAGTCGAGACCATCGACCAGGACGCTCGTGCTGCCGTTCACGCGCTGCAGGATCACGCCTGCCGACTTGCAGGTCCAGTAGAGCGCGCCGTCCTGCGCAACTACCACGTCGGTGGGTTCGGGTTCGCCCATCGAGATCACCATCTTGCTGTTGCCGCGGAGCACCGATACATTGTTCAGCCCACCAGGGACCCCTGGCGTGGGAATCTCGGTGAAGTACACCGCGCCCTGCTTGCCGATGGAGATGCCGGAGGGTTCACTGAGTCCCCCAGCAACAAGCTCGATCATCCCTGAATTCTGGAGACGGCGGAGGATTACTCCCGCGGACTTGCACGTCCAGTACACGTCGCCGTTTCGCGACAGGGCGAGGTTTGTGGGCTCTGGTTCACCTCCAGACAGCAGCGTCACCACGCCGGTCTCCAAATCCAGGTGGGACACACCGTTACCGGCGTTGGGTACACCCGGATTAGGCACTTCGCTGAAGTAGAGGTCCTCGCTTCCCCCCACGGCGATGCCGACCGGCCGTTGCAACCCGGTGGCGATGACCGACAAACGGAAAGTTGGTTGAGCGACAAGGGGCGCGACGGTTGACGCCAGGGCCACTGCCAGGACGATACTGCTGACTCGCATGACTGCTATCTCCTTTCGAGCGCCACACGCGCCCGTGTGAAGGTGAACAGCGGGCGTCGTCAGAAAGTTCCCGAGGCGGTGCTGATACGATGCGCGGGTGGCGAACGACCGGCGGACACGATTCGAGACCGAGGCCGTCGTGCACCTGCAGGCCGTCTATCGGAGTGCGTGGCGCTTGACGCGGCACGCCGAGGACGCCGCAGACCTGACGCAGGACACGATGCTGCGGGCGTATCGCGCGTTCGACACCTACACACCTGGAACTCACGCGCGAGCCTGGTTGTTAAGGATTCTGTACACGGTGTTCGTCAACCATTACCACCGGAAGCGCCGGGCCCCGGCCTCGATTCCTATTGAGGAACTTGAGGCCCGATACGGCATCGAACTGGCGGCGCCCCCGAGCAGTGTCGAGGTCGGAGTGGGGACGTGGACTGAACCTGAGATCGCAGCCGCGCTTGAGGAATTGCCAGACGTGTTCCGCCACACGGTGCTGCTTGTCGACGTCGAGGACCTGAGCTACGAAGAGGCCGCGCGTACGCTCGGGTGCGAGGTCGGGACCGTGCGGTCGCGGCTGTTCCGGGCGCGCCGGTTGCTGGCCGCCAGGCTCGAGTCAGTCGCGCAGGCCCGAGGCATTGGGTTGCGCCGCGGAGGATTACGATGACGCCAACGGGGCACGATTCCGATCGCCTCATGGACCTGGTCGATGGCCGCCTTGGCGAAGCAGACGAAGCGGCGGTGCGCGCCCACCTGGCGTCGTGTGAGACGTGCGCGGTCACGTTCGCTGGCCTGCAGCGCGCACGTGAAACTGTGCGATCACTTGGTGGCGGCCCCGCCATGCCGGCATCGCTTGAAGCCAACATCTCCGCTGTGCTCGATCAAGAGGATGCCGCGGGCGCTCGTCGCGGCGGCCCAGGCTGGTGGTGGCTCGCGGCGGCCGCTGTGGTCTGTCTGGCCGCAGGCGTGTGGTGGGTCGCGCGGCCGGCATCGGACGTACTGGTCGCCCAGGCTCAGGCCCAACATGACGCCATCGTCGACCGAGGCTTCTCCACCAACGCGTGGCGTTCATCGGACGCCACGACGATCGAGAACGCTTTCGCGAATAGCGGCGCGACGCTGCCGCGCATCCGGGTGATCGACCTGACGATGATGGGCTGGCCGCTCGAAGGCGGCGAGGTCGTCCGGATCGGCAGCCGGACGGCCGCGCTCTACGCTTACCGGCGGCCCAACGGCGATCGGATCGTTTGCCAGATGTACGAAGGGCAGCTCGCCGAGCTTCCCACGACCATCGACGTCCGGCTGCACCGCGGATTCGTATTCCACGTCTACGAACGCGACGGTGTCACGCTCGTGTTCTGGCAGGAGGGCCGGCTCGTGTGCGTCCTCGCCTCACGCCTGCCGCAGGCTGAAGTGGTTGCGCTCGCATTCGAAAAGGCCATGGCGCCACGATAGGCGAAGGTCGTCCCGGTCAGCGAGTTGTAAGCTGAATCAGGGCCGATACCGTTTCAGCCCGGGAGGCGATGGGGCATGCACGACGGTCCGAGGCTTACAATTTGTAATTGTTATTTACAAATTGTAAGACCGGCGGTAGGCTGACGGCATGGTTCCGCGCCAGCTCAGCCGCGTCGCGCGGTCGTACGCGCGCACCTTCAAGATCGTCGCTCTCCTGGGGCCCAGGCAGTCGGGCAAGACGACGCTGGCCAGGACGACGTTTGCGCGAAAGCCCTACGTCAATCTCGAGGAACCGGACGAACGACAGTTCGCCCTCGACGATCCACGAGGGTTTCTTGCGCGATATCCGTCCGGCGCGATTATCGATGAAGTGCAGCATTGTCCGCAGCTGTTGTCGTACCTGCAGGTGCGGGTGGACGCGTCCATCCGCCGCGGCCAGTTCATTCTCACCGGGTCCCAGCAGATCGGACTTCTGGCGGGCATTTCGCAGACGCTGGCCGGTCGGGTTGGCACCCTGGATCTGTTGCCGTTTTCGTACGAGGAACTCCGCGCCGCAAGCCGCGCTCCCAGCCGACTCGAAGACGCCCTCTTTCAAGGCGGGTATCCCGCCCTCTACGACACGCCGGCAGCAGCGCCCGTGCGCTGGCTCAACAGTTATCTGAGGACGTACGTCGAACGTGACCTTCGCCAGGCACTCAACGTCCGCAATCTGTCCGTGTTCCGGAGATTTCTGAGCTTGTGCGCCGGCTCGGCAGGACAACTGCTTAATACGGTGCGCCTCGGTGCGGATTGCGGCGTCAGTCATAACACGGTCCGTGGATGGCTCAGTGTGCTCGAGGCAGGCTTCGTCCTCTTCCAACTACGCCCGCACCACCAGAACTTTCGCAAGCGGCTTGTGAAGACGCCCAAGCTCTATTTCTACGACACGGGCCTGCTTGTACGCCTGCTGGGAATTGAGACACCGGCGCAACTTCAGGGACACGCATCGCGGGGCGCCATCTTCGAGAACTGGGTTGTCGTCGAGCGCCTGAAATCCCAGCTCAACCGGGGTGACGAACCCAGACTCTTCTTCTGGCGCGACAACGTTGGGCAGGAAATCGACCTGATCGAAGAGCGCGGAGGAAAAGTGCATCCATGGGAGTGCAAGTCAGGCATGACGTTCGTGCCGGAATGGACCGCCGGGCTGTCGAAGTTTGTCCGCCTCGCTGGGCGAAAAGCCGGGCGGCCTCGTCTGGTGTTCGGCGGTGACGAGTCGGCGGCCCGACTGGGGGTCGACGTCGTCTCGTGGCGGGACGTGGGCACACGACGCGTGTAGTTGACACGGCTAAAGCCACGCCGCTCATCTGGAAGTTCCAGGCGTTTGCCATCGGGATGGAGTGCCAACGGGCCCGAGGACGGGCGCCCGCGTTACCAGCGGAACAGGCGCGTGGCCTTGATGACGAGGGTCCGGTTTTCGAGGGTGGACGGAAAACGGCCCTCGGACGCCGAGCGACCGTCGCTGTAGACCAGGAACACGTCACTTCCCGGCGCGTACTCCCAGCGGAAGCGGGCATTGGTGGTCATCGTGCGGCTGTCGGCGCGATACTGCACCAGCGCAGAGACAAACATCCGAGGCGTGAGGGTGAACGTGGTTCGCCCCCCGAAAAGATTACTGTTGCTGTTGCCAAACGGTGTGCGCAATCGATTCACCGAGAGCGTGGGCTCCACGAAGAACCTGGACGACAGTTCCACCCGCCCTCGCCACGACGCCTCGGTGATGGTGCCACCGTAGAAGCCTCCGTGTGCAACGGAAAAGAATCCGGAGAGCGGACGCGACGGGGACAGTTCGTAAAAAATCCTGGCCTGGCGAAAGTCGTATCGACCGGCGGGGACTGTGATTCCGAGATTCACGTCGGCGTCAAGCTGTTCGGTCGAATCGATCACCTGAAGCGACACTCTGTCAGTGTTCTTGAACTCCAGGCGGAACGTGCCTTCCACTGAACGCGACTCCAGATCCCCAGCCCGGTTGGCGAAGTAGTCGACCTTGCTCTCGACGAAGATCTTTCGCACCGGCCCGAGATGCGCCGGCCTGGGACTGTAGCGACCCTCGGCCAGCGATCGACGGAACGCGGTCCGGCGAAGAAACCCGACCTCCGGATTGAAGTTCGCGCCCACCAGCAGATGTTCGGCGCTGAACCCGATGCGGTCAGAGTTGTAGTCCAGTCTCCCGCGATAACTCGTGGCATCGCTCTTCGCATTGTCATCACGCGTCGCGGCCCAATACGCCGACGCACTGAACGCCGTCGTGAGATTGAGGGCCAGGTCGGCGCCGTACGCGTAGTTGGTGGCCGCGCGTCCCGTGGCCGGCACACCTCGGCGTGTGGCGAGGACGCCGACCCGGCTGCGGCTCAGGAGGTTGCGGCTGATGCGCAAAACGGAGTAGTCGGCGGGACGCGCATCGGCGACCGCTGACTCGCCCGTCCGGATGTGCAGTGCGCCCACCTGAAACCTTCCGGCACGCTGGAGCACACGTCCACCGCCGACAATCGGCACGGCCAGACCATTGGCCAACCCGATGCGCCGGCTGTAGAAGAGAACCGGGGCGCTGCCTGGACCAAATCCACCGCCGCCGCCTCCACCCCCACCGAAACCTCCGCCTCCGCCGAAATTGAAGTAGTCCTGCCCCTCAAGGAAGAAGTCTCGCTTCTCGGGGAAGAACACACTGAAGCGAGTCAGGTTGACCTGAGCCTCATCGTCTTCGACCTGCGCGAAGTCAGTGTTGTAGGTCAGGTCGGCAACAAGATTCTGAGTCACGCCCCATTTGAGGTCCACCCCCACCTCGCCTTCTTGCCGACCCGTGACTGGCGGGCTTGCGGCGAGGTTGGTCAGGCGTGAACCCACGACGTACGGTTTCACGTCGATGTTGCGCAAACCGCGCGGAGGCTCGAGGCCGACCACCGTACCGGCCAGTGACACGCGCTGCAATCCCATGCGGCCGATCGACTGGGGAATGGGCGTCAGAAAGGAGACCTCGTTCTTCCAGCGCACAACCCGCCTGAAGTTGATGCCCCACGCAGTTCCGGATTCATCGAACCGCATCGACCGGTAGGGAAACTTGAACTCGATGGTCCAACCCCCGTCGAAATTCGCCGCGCGGACCTCCCACAGGCCGTTCCAGTTGGTGTTGGGAGACTCGTTTCCGAGCTGTCCATCGTGCATGCCACCCTGCGCGTTTGCGTAGAAGTAATAGCCGTTGCGGCGATCCATGAACGTGTCGAAGATCACGCCGAAGTGGTCGTTGTTGTAGAGGTTGCGCGCATCGCGCTGCATGTCGCTCATCACGCGCCGATGTGAATCTGTCTCCCAGTTGCGAGCGCTGATGTAGATGTTGTCGGCGTCAACGAACACCCAGACGTCCGTTCGTTCGGTGGCCGCCTTGCCCTCAAACGGTTCCTGTTGAACGAAGTCGCTGATCGATCGAGTGGACTTGTAAAACTCCTCGTCGAGTCGACCGTCCAGCACGAGGGGGCCGGTTAGCCGCGTGGCCCGAATCGTGGCGTTGCCGCGTGCGTCGCGGGTGACCACCTCGGGGGCGACGGGCGCAGTCAGCGCGTTTGCATGCACGCCCGGTGAATCCTGCGCCGAGGCGGGGCTGGATACGCACGCCAGCAAGAGAAGGAGAACAACGAGAAACATCGGGCGCGATGATCATACCTCTCCCGCCCAGGCGCCTCAGCTACCGGGCGATCGCCGGGCGCACGCAGCACGAACCCCGCGTAAAGTTCCCCAATGCGTGCTTCGAGACTTGTTCTTCTCCTGAGTCTGTGCGGCTCATTGAGTGCCGCAGCGTGGACGGACCGCCCGGACGCGCGTCAGGCCGATCGCCTGCGCGGGTTGGCGAAGCAGACGCTGGCCACCATCAGCGGTGAACTCGTTGTGCCGGGGCTGAAGGAGCCGGTGGAAATCATTCGCGACTCGTGGGGCGGGGTTGCTCTGGTATCCGCCGCGGCGTCGCGATCCGAAGCAGAACCAGTGAGACTTGGGGTGATGACGGTGTTTGGAGCCGGGCGCATCTGGACCTCGAACCTCGAACCTCGAACCTCGAACCGACTTGTTATATCTTTAGCCCGACTAAGGCGTTATTCTCGAGCGCCGCCCGTTCACCGCACGAGATCGGCCACCCAGAGGTCGCTTTCCATTTCGCCCAGCGTGAAGTAGAAGTGCCCCTTCAGCGCCTGGAAGGTGTAGCGGTGCCACGGACGAGCGGGATCGAATTGCACGATCGGGCGGGAACCGCCTCCCGCGGCCGCGATGGCGAAAATGCCGCTGGACGTGTTGTCGATGTAGTAAATCGTCCGGCCATCAGCCGACCACTGCGGATGGAACTGCCCGCTGCGCTCCTGCATCGGAACAATCAGCCGAGAAGTGCCAGCCGCAACCGAGACAACTGACAGGCCCTCCGCCGAGGTGTACGCGATCGACTGGTCGTCTGGGGACCAGGCGAAGTAGGAGCCGATGAGGCCTCGAGGCACCACGATCTCCGGCGTGCTCCAACCGCCGCTGATTCGCCGGACCAGGACCAGGGCGTTGTCGGGCCTTTTGCGGACCGCAACCATCGTGCCGTCCCAAGACCACTCCGGACTGGAAAGTTCACCCTCGGCAATACGGGTTTGCGGTCCGCCCTCGGATGGCATGATCAGCAACTGTCGCGCAATGCCGCCGCGGTAGGAGTAGAAGACGATTTCGGAGCCATCCACCGACCAGGTTGGCCCGAAGTCGTCTGCAGGGTCGGTGGTCAACTGCATGACCGGTCCGCCGTCCAATCGTTGTTTGTAGATGTCCTGGTTGCCGGCCCGGTCCGCGTCAAAAGCGAGCCACCGCCCATCGCGCGAGACTTCCGCGTTCTCGACCACCTGGTTGCCGGTCGTCACCGGCCGTGCGTCCAGAGACGAGCCGGGCGGCGTCGTGGGAACGGGCATCGACCAGACATTCGAGCGGTCAAGGAACACGGAGTAGCCGATGCGTTTTACGTCGGCGGCGACCGAAATTGACAGGGTACCGACACCGGTCGTCACCGCGCGGGGCTGGCCTGCGGCGCCGCCGCGCGTGGTCAATTCGACGGCATAGACGTCCCGGCCGCCGTCCCGATCGGACACCAGGAGCAGCGTCGAGCCAAGCCAAGCCGGGCTGGCGTTGAAGCCGCCCGAATCGGTCACTTGCACGGGGTCGCCGCCGGCTGCCGGCACCACCCAGATTTCACTGGGCCCGATGTTGCCCGGCGTATTGATCCCGACAACGTTCCCGTTCACGTAAGCGATCCATCGTCCGTCTGGGGACCACGCGGGTGAGTGGATCGGACTTGCGCCGACCAGCGTACGGATGTTCTTCTCATCACCGTCGCGGCTGGTGACCAGCAAGGTGTTGGAGCTGTCACGATTGGCCGCACTCCGCGAGGACACCCAGGCAATCTGGCTTCCGTCAGGACTCCACGTGACCCGGTCCGTCGCCACCAGCGTGCCGACCCTGCGACTGACTCCACCGGTGGCTGGAACGATTTCAATGCCGCGCGTGGACCGGAAGATCAGCTGCCCGCCGTCGGGCGACCACGCCGGGAATCGTTGGACGCCCCCCAGATCCGGAGCCACGGCGATGGGAGTGCCGCCATCAATCTGCCGCACGTATACCTTGAAGTCAGAGGCGTTTCCCGAGGCGTAGGCCATGAACTGGCCGTTCGGTGACAACGCGGGATCAATCTCGAGTGTTGCTTCGCGCGAAACCTGCGAGCGTTGGCCAAGTACGAGCGCCGACTGCCCAGAAGTGCTGCCCGGCCTGGACATGACATACGCGATGAGAGCGACCACGACAATCCCTGCGGCGCCCAGCGCACCGACCATCCACCGCGGCACGCTACGCGACGGCGTCACTGCCCGCGCCGCTATCGTCTCTGGCGGCGTGAGCGTGCTGGTGGACGCCGACAGGGCTTCCAGTGTCGGGATCAGTTCCGCGGCGGTCTGGATGCGATCCGCGGGTTTTTTTTCGAGGCATCGCATGACCAGCGCGGCGAGTGCCGGCGGCAGATTTGCACGCGTGTCGGTGATTGAGACAGGAGCCTTCGCCAGGTGCCCCGTGAGGATGTCTTGCATCGACGGTCCAACAAACGGCGGCTGGCCGGTGAGCATCTCGTACGCCATTGCGCCGACCGCGTACAGGTCTGCGCGGTGATCGATGTACGGGTCGCCAGACACCTGTTCGGGCGCCATGTAGGTGGGAGTGCCCAGCGCCACGCCGATGGTGGTCTGGTTATGGCGGCCTGTCGCTTCGCTGACGGCCTTGGCCACGCCAAAGTCGGCGACAAGAGCATGCCGCCCGACCAGCAGTACATTGTCGGGCTTGATGTCCCGATGCACGATGCTCTGCCCGTGCGCGGTGACCAGCGCATCAAGGACATCCCGAAGGATACGCGCCGTGTCGGGGACGGGCAGCTCGCCTTCACGGTCCAGGCGTTTGCGCAGGGACTCGCCGTCGATGAACGGCATCACGTAGTACAGGAACCCTCCCGCTTCGCCGGAGTCGTGCACGGGGAGGATGTGCGGATGCGTGAGGTTGGCCGCGATTCTGATTTCCCGAAGAAACCGGTCGGCGCCCAGGCTCGCCGCCAGGTCAGGCCGGAGCACCTTGATCGCGACGTGCCGGTCGTGGCGAATGTCACGCGCCAGGTACACCGTGGCCATGCCGCCAGCGCCGATCTCGCGCTCAATCTCGTAGTGACCCGAGAGAGCACCCTTCAGGCGTTCAAACTGGTCGGACATCCGTGCTCATCATAGCCGACCGGCCGCGCCTCGCGCGGCGCGACAACTTCAGATGGTTCGATGCGAGCGCCCTGGATGTAGGCATGCTCGAACCTCGAACCTCGAACCTCGAACCTTCTGATATCTTTAGCCCGCATGCAGACAGCTTCGATTTCGGGCGTTCGGCGCGGGTTTGGGCAGACGGCCCGGCGCGATAAGTGGTGGGCGACGCCGGCGATTATCTTCGTCGGGTTTTCCGTCTTCATCGTCTACGCCACGTGGGCGGCGTTTCAGAACGCGCACTATACGTACGGTCCGTACCTGTCGCCGTTCTATTCACCCGAAGTCTTTGGCGACTCGCCGCATGCCTGGTTTGGCCCCAAGCCCGGTTGGTGGCCTGGCTTCCTGCCGTTTTCACCGGCGTTGCTGATTCTGCCGTTTCCCGGGTTGTTCAGGTTCACCTGCTATTACTATCGCGGCGCCTATTACAAATCGTTCTGGGCCGATCCGCCGGCGTGCGCCGTCGGCGAGCCGCGTAAGAGCTACCTCGGTGAGAATTCGTTTCCGCTGATCCTCCAGAACTTCCACAGGTACTTCATGTGGGTGGCGCTGGTGTTCATTGCGCTGCTCGCCTGGGATGTATGGCTCGCGCTCTGGTTTACCGATCCCGTCACGGGTCAGAAGGAGTTCGGCCTCGGGGTCGGGACGATCGTGCTGGCCGTGAACGTGGTGCTGCTGGCCTGCTACACCTGGGGATGCCACGTCCTGCGGCACGTGGTGGGCGGCCGGATGGATGAAGTGTCCAAATCTCCCGTGTGCGACTTTGCGTACGAGTGTGTCAGCAGCCTGAATGGGCGCCACCAGTTGTTCGCCTGGTGCAGCCTCATCTCGGTCATGTCCTCGGACCTGTATGTGCGGCTGTGTTCGATGGGCGTCATCACCGATCTGAGGCTCTTCTGATGGCCGCACTCAATACGTTTTCCTACGATGTGCTCGTTATCGGCGCCGGCGGCGCCGGCATGCGCGCGGCCATCGAGGCAGCCGGACAGGGCGTCACGGTCGGCCTGATTTGCAAATCGCTGCTCGGCAAAGCCCACACCGTGATGGCCGAAGGCGGCATGGCGGCCGCGATGGGCAACGTGGACGACCGCGACAACTGGCAGGTGCATTTCGCGGACACCATGCGAGGCGGCCAGTACGTGAACAACTGGCGCATGGCGGAGATTCACGCGAAAGAGGCGCCGGATCGCGTGCGCGAACTCGAAGCGTGGGGCGCGGTGTTCGATCGCACGCCTGACGGCAGGATCCTGCAGCGCAACTTTGGCGGCCACCGGTATCCCCGTCTGGCGCACGTGGGCGATCGCACCGGCCTCGAGCTGATTCGTACGCTCCAGGACCACACGGTGTATCTCGGTGTGAAAGTGCACATGGAGCACACCGTCATCGAACTGCTGATGGACGCCGGCCGGGTTGCCGGAGCGCTGGCGTACGATCGCGAGCGCGGCCGTTTCCACGTGTTCTCGGCCAAGGCTGTCATCCTTGCCACCGGTGGCGTGGGCCGGGCTTTCCGGATCACCAGCAACAGCTGGGAAGGCACCGGCGACGGGCATGGCCTCGCGTATCGCGCCGGCGCCGAACTCATCGACATGGAGTTCGTCCAGTTCCACCCGACCGGCATGGTGTGGCCACCCAGCGTGAAGGGCATTCTGGTCACCGAGGGCGTGCGTGGTGAAGGCGGCATCCTGAAGAACAACAAAGGCGAGCGGTTCATGTTCGGCGACATCCCGGACAACTACAAGCCGCAGACCGCCGCGGATGCTGAAGAGGGCTGGCGATATACGCAGGGCGACAAGTCCGCTCGCCGCCCACCCGAGTTGCTCACGCGTGATCACGTGGCGCGGTGCATCATGCGCGAGGTCAAAGCCGGGCGCGGGTCCCCACATGGCGGCGTCTACCTCGACATCGCCTGGATCAAGGAAAAGATCGCCAGCGCGCCCGAGCACATCAAGCGCAAGCTGCCCAGCATGTATCACCAGTTCAAGGAGCTCGCGGATCTCGATATCACGCAGGAGCCGATGGAAGTGGGGCCGACCACGCACTACATCATGGGCGGCATCCGCGTGAACGCCGATACGCAGGAGTCCACCATTCCGGGCCTCTTTGCGGCAGGCGAGTGCGCGGCCGGAATCAACGGCGCCAACCGCCTCGGCGGCAACTCGCTCTCGGACCTGACCGTGTTCGGCAAGCGCGCCGGCGAATACGCCGCCGACTACGCGCGCAAGAACACCGCCACGAAAGTGGATGACGGCGCGGTCGAACGGGCCATCAAAGCATCGCTCGAGCCGTTCGAACGTGGCGCGAAGGGCGAGAATCCGTATCAGGTGCAATACGACCTGCAGGACACCATGCAGGCGCTGGTCGGCATCGTCCGTCTCGAAAACGAAATGCAGGAAGCGCTGGTGAACATCGCCGGCTTCAACCAGCGCGCGGCGCGGGCCGGCATCGACGGCCACCGCGAATTCAACGCCGGATGGCACACCTGCATCGATCTTCGCAACCTGCTCGACGTGTCGGAAGCGATCGCGCGCTCCGCCATCGCGCGCAAGGAAAGCCGCGGCGGCCACTTCCGCGAAGACTACCCCGACAAGCAGGATGAATTCAGCACCTTCAACTTCAGCACTCGGCGCGGCGCCGACGGAACGATGATGGTGTCGCGTCTCCCGCTGCCGCCGCTGCCGCCGGAACTCAAGCAGATCATCGAGGAGCAGAAACAGTGAGCCAGGCCACCTTCAAGATCTGGAGAAGCGAGCCCGGCGGCGCCGGCGCGTTCAAGAGCTACACGACCGAGATCTCGGAAGGCATGGTCGTGCTCGACGCGGTGCACAAGATCCAGGCCGAGCAGGCGCCGGATTTGGCGTGCCGCTGGAACTGCAAGGCCGGCAAGTGCGGCTCGTGCTCCGCCGAGATCAACGGCAAGCCGCGCCTGATGTGCATGAGCCGCCTGAACTCGATCAACCTGGACGAGCCGGTGACGGTCGAGCCGATGCGGGCCTTCCCGATCATCAAGGACCTCGTCACCGACGTGTCGTGGAATTTCCGCGTCAAGAAAGGGTTGAAAAAATTCAAGCCGCGCCCGGCCGATGCGCCGGACGGCACGTGGCGGATGCAGCAGAAGGATGTCGATCGCATCCAGGAATTTCGCAAGTGCATCGAGTGCTTCCTGTGCCAGGACGTCTGTCACGTGCTGCGCGATCACGACAAGCACGAGGAGTTCATCGGGCCGCGTTTCTTCGTCTATACGGCGGCGCTCGAGATGCACCCGCTCGATCGCGACGACCGCATCCCCGATCTCAAGCAGAAGGACAACATCGGCTACTGCAACATTACCAAGTGCTGCACCAAGGTCTGCCCGGAGCACATCCATATCACCGACAACGCCATCATTCCCCTGAAGGAACGGGTGGTGGACCGGTTCTACGATCCGGTGTCGCGACTGCTGCGGATGGTGACAGGATAGGGCTGTGTTCGAACTGAAGAGGTTATCGACCGCCGCGATTCCCGCCGCGCTGGTGAAGGCGGAGCGCTACCGGCTGCTCAACGAGCCGGACGAAGCGCAGAGCATTTGCGAAGACGTACTGATGGCGGATCCGTCGAATTTTGACGCGGTGCGGATCTTCATCCTCGCCCTCACCGATGCTTTTCCCGACCACGACGGACACAATGTCAGCCGCGCGCAGGAGCTGGTGGCGCGCTTGCCGTCCGAATACGAGCGCGCTTACTTCGCGGGCCTGGTCGCCGAGCGCCGCGGCCGCGCGCTGCTCGCCCGCAGCGGCCCCGGCCGCGCCTTGTCGGCAGGTGATTTCGTGCGCGAAGCAATGCGCCAATTCGAGCGTGCCGAAACGGTCAAGCCGGCCGACAACGACGATGCGTTGTTGCGCTGGAACGCGTGCGCGCGCCTCTTCCAGCGTTACCCGGAATTGTCGGTGATCGATGACGAACGCACCGCCCCGGTAATGCTCGAATAACAAGCCAAGTCAAGTAAATACAAAGAATTACAACCCGGTCAAAAGGGCTGTCGTATTCTTTGCGTCACAACGACAGAGGGGAAGCACCGGGTGGGAGCGTTGGGCGTGAGCCGCGATGTCCCCACCCGGATTTTTTTGCCCGTTATACTTAGGGAAGCCGCACCGGAGCGCTTCGCGCACCAGACCATCTGGCGAAGGCGGCACCGTCATACAGGAGTCCGCGCTTATGTCCGAGAAATTACCGGGTTCTTCGCCCGATCGCCGCAGCTTCCTCCGTGGATCGGCGATGTTTGCCGCCGCGATTGGCGTGTCCGTCCTGCCTGCCTTTGCGCAGGAGCAGAAGCCCGCGCCAAAGCCGGAAGAAGACGAGAAGAAGAAGGAACCGAAAGATCCGTTCGGCGACAGCGAAAAGAAGGACGAGAAGAAGCTGGTCGACGCCGAAGGGCGCGAGTACCGCGTCTGCCCGCAGTGCGCCTACAACATGTATAAGCAGGGCCGCATGTGGGTGTGCGAAAACTGCGGTTATAGCTACGTCGAGTAGGCCACAG
>JBKJJZ010000023.1:0-2748 GCA_046597705.1 Vicinamibacterales bacterium
ATCAGACCGACACGCACGGCGGCAATCGTCTTCTCGAAGGGGATCGACGAAATCGAGAGCGCCGCTGAGGTGCCCGTGATCGCGAGCACGTCTGAGTCGTTCTCGGCATCAGCCGAGATCAACATGCCGACGATCTGCGTCTCGTATCTCCAGCCCGCAGGGAAGAGCGGACGAATCGGACGGTCGATCAGGCGGCAGGTGAGCGTTTCCTTGTCGGCCGGCTTGCCTTCACGTTTGAAAAAGCCGCCGGGGATGCGGCCCGAGGCATACGCGGACTCGCGGTAGTCCACCGTGAGGGGCAGGAAGTCGATGCCCTCGCGGGCTGATGCGGAGCGGCACGCGGTGACCAGCACCATCGTGTCGCCCTGGCGGATGATGACGGCGCCGTCGGCCTGCTTGGCCAGCTTGCCGGTCTCGAGCGACAGAGTCGCTGAGCCGATCTTCAATTCTCGTCGAACCATGAGCGGAATCCTTCTCTCGTGTGCTTGTCTAGCTGTGTGCGAACTGTGCGGGGGGAATGGCTACTTGCGGATGCCGAGGCGCTTGATCAAGTCGGCGTAGCGGCTGACATCTTCACGCTTCACGTAGTCGAGGAGCCGGCGCCGCTTGCCGACCATCTTGAGGAGGCCGCGTCGCGAGTGGTGGTCCTTGGCGTGTGTCTTGAAGTGTTCGGTCAGGTAGGTGATGCGTTCACTGAGGATTGCGACTTGAACTTCCGGTGAGCCGGTGTCGCCGTCGTGTTTCTTGTACGAGGTGATAACTTCGGTCTTTCGGTCCTTGCTCAGCACGATAGTGCCCTCCACAAGCCGCCCAGAGTGCGCAGAATGCGCGTTACCAGTCGGCCGTAATTGCGGGTCCCGCAAAGGGTTAATTGTAGCTGAGTTCGGGCCGAGGGGGCAAAGAGGCTGGCGGAACTGACAGAACTGGCGGAACTGACAGAACTGGCGGAACTGCTGGAAATGGCCCTAGTTTTTGAAGTTCATGCGGGGAACAATCAGGAAATAGAAGGCCAGCGTTGAGAGCAGAAACGCTCCCACCCCGTAGGCGGCGAGCCAGGCGACCTGCCTGACGGTCCTTCTGGAGCTAAGTGCGGCCCTACGGTAGTTGGCGTAGGAAAGGCCCAGCAAGAGCAGGAGGAACCCGATAGCCAGCAAGAGGCCCGAATTCGCAATCCACCAGGGGTGAATGCCCCGGTCCAGTGGAAACATCGAACGGAGCGCGCGCGCCAACCAGAGGATCGCAGGTTCAGCCGCCCAACCGATGAGACGCATGGCGGTCAATGCGAGCGCCATGGTGACGCCTATCGCCGGAAGGGAGGCCAGTAGGGCTCGAAGACCGCTGCTGCTGACCGATGAGACGTAGAGCGCCACGATGCAGAGCGCGATCACGGTCGGCGGTTCCATGCCGTCGCGCAGGCCCGTTTCGGCGTTGAGCGCCTCCAGGATCAGCGCTGGGACGACCGCCAAAGCGAATGTCAGTCCCAGGGCGACGCTCGCTTTGATCAGCCACTGGCGCCACAGCGCGAAAGGCAGCAGCGTGTGCCACTCGGCGGCGCCCAGGCTGCGCTCTTCCGCGATGGCGATGGAGCCGGCCATCAATGAGACAAGGCCGCTGTTGAGAAAGGTGGCGAAATAGAGCGCCCCTGTCATCACTGTCGGATCAAACTGGCGAACCACAATCACCGCCACGCAGACAGCCACGTAAAGGCCCGACACGACAAACGTGGCCTGTTGCAGCCGAAGTTCCTTCCGTACCAACAGCCACAGGCGGCTCTGGGGGCGAACGGGCTGCCGGTCGGCCTTTGACTCGATGAACCAGGCGGACAAGTCAACATCCACCTGAGAACCGCCGGTGTCCTCAAGGCGCACGAACGTGCGCCACGTCATCACTGCGCCGATGGGGCACAGCACGAGCGTCGCCTGCCAGAACGATGTGATGGTCAGCCCCAAGGCGGTCGCCAGCACCCACACCAGGGACCAGACAGCCAGCGTGAAGACGATGCCCGCCAGCGGCCCTCGACCGACCATCGTCAGCCACGGCGCCATGCACAGGCCGAAGGCGAGGGGGAGAACGCCGAGGACGAGACGAGGCCGGAAGCCGACCAGGAGAGGATCGGTGCCCCACGCCCCCACGGCCAGCACAGCAAGGGTGCCCAGGATGATCGCCAGCACCACGAGCTTGATCTGCAAGACACGACCGCGTGCGACGGGTTGGGCCAGCAGCGGAGTCAACGTGCGGTGGGAGTACTCGTGCCCGATTGACATCGCACCGAGCGTGACCGCTCCAAGTATGTAGGCGAGGATGCCCGTGCCCAGCAGCGACGGCCGGTACATCAAGAGCCAACGGGGAGGGACGACATCCGCGCGCATCAGCGCCCAGCACGAGGCCATCGTGAGCACCGTCGCCCCCCACCAGGGGAGCAACTCGCGGAACTCCTTCCGCCACTGAACCGCGGCGCTCGTCGTCACGCCACTGCTCCCGAGGAATTCGGAACGAATTCCGACTCAGCTGAAGACGCGAGAGTCGTCACGAAGATTTCCTCGAGCGACAGAGACTCGGTGTCGATTCGCTCCGGCGAACCCGCGGTCAGCCGCGCAATGACGTCCGAGGCGTTGCCGTTGATCATCATTTCGATCTCGCGGCCCTCCCGGCGCAACACGCGCGCTCCACCAAGGTCGAGTCCCGTTGGCGGGACAGCAAATCGCGCGTAGATCTTCTGATAGCGCTCGCGCGCCGCGTCCGCCTGGA
>JBKJJZ010000393.1:0-7833 GCA_046597705.1 Vicinamibacterales bacterium
GAAGAGGGTGCCGCCGTCGGCCTGCTCGAAGCGGCCGATGCGCTGTTTGTCTGCGCTGGTGAAGGCGCCCTTTTCGTGCCCGAACAGTTCCGATTCCAGCAGGTTCTCCTGGAGGGCGGCGCAGTTGACCTTGACGAACGCCTTGTGGGCGCGCGCGGAGTTGTGATGAATGGCACCGGCGATGAGCTCCTTGCCCGTGCCCGTTTCGCCGCGGATCAGGATGGTCGAGTTGCTGCGCGCGACCTTCTTGACGATGCCCAGCACATGGCGGAGCGCCCCACTGGCACCCACGATCCGATCGAAGTCATAAATATCCCGCTGTTCGTGCCGCAGGTAGTCCACCTGGTTCTTGAGCTGACGGAGCTCGATCGCTTTTTCGATCTTGAGCTCCATCTCCTCGATCTCGAAGGGCTTCTGGACGAAGTCCGCCGCGCCGGTTTTCATCGCCTCCACGGCCGTATGGATTGAGCCGAACGCCGTCATCAGGATCACGGCCGCATCGGGCTGGACTGAACGCGCCGTGCGCAACACGTCCATGCCGTCGGCGCCGCCCATTCGCAGGTCGGTCAGCACCACATCGAACTGGCTCGCTTGCAGGCGCTCGATCGCGCCCGTGCCATTCGGCGCGTCTTCAACGTCGTGGCCTGCGTTGGTGAGTGCTTTGACCAACCCCTTGCGGAGCGAGTCGTGATCGTCAACGACGAGAATGCGTCCCATCTGTGCTCTCCCTCAAATATGCAGCGATCGGCACAACCGGCAGCGTGACCCGAAATGTCGTGCCTCGCCCCGGCGCCGATGTGGCCTCAATGATTCCGTCATGCGCATCGACCACCTTGCGCACAATGGACAGGCCCAGGCCTGTACCTTGCGGTTTAGTCGTAAAAAAAGGACTGAAAATTCGCTCGAGATCGTCTTCCGAAATGCCGGGTCCCTGGTCGTTCACTTCAATCACGACCTGGCTTGGCGATGGCAGCCCGGTGCTGCCCGACTCTCCATCGCCGGGCACTCGGGAGACATTGACGTCGACACGGCCCCCGGGACCCATCGCCTCCAGGGCGTTGGTCATCAGGTTGGTCAACAACTGGCGCAACTGACTGCCGTCGGCCATGAGTTCAGGAACGTCGTCGCCAACACTCACTCGAACCTGTGAGGTGCCGTATTCGAGCGCCTCGACAGCATCCCGCACGACCTCGCCCACGTCGAGCGGTTCAACCTGCAGGCGGATCGGCCGCACAAACTCAAGCACCTCAACCACGATCGCGTTTGCCAGCCGTGATTCCTTGATGATGTCGCCGAGCGTTTCCATCGCGTCCGGCCGGTCGCTCAATTGACGCCGGAGGACACCTGCCATGATTTCGATACTGGCGAGGGGGTTCTTCACTTCGTGGGCAATGGCGGCCGCCATCCCACCCAGCGTGGCCAGTCGATCCCGCAGGCGCTCTCGCTCCTCGATTTGTTCAACTCGAGTGAGATCCTTCAGGAAGAGCGTGAGCCCCACTTCCTGTTGCGCGTCGTCGTGGATCTTGGAAATCGTGTAACCGATGGCGCGCCCGGTCTTTCGGAGCCTGAGTTCAGCGCGGTTCGGGAGGTTCGAGGTTTCGAATGCTGAGTCCAGAACCCGCACCACTTCCGGACACTCTTGCAAGACCTCCGAATAGGGCTGACCGATATCTTCAGGATTGGGCATCAGGCCAAGAACCTGGTAGGCGATCGAGTTCATGGCGGCGATGCGGCTGTCGCGGGTGATCGCTAGAACACCGTTCCTCAGGTTGAGGACTAAATGCCTGAAAAACCGATCGGGCAGAGCGTCGCCATTCCCGCGCCGCGGCTTTTTTGCCAGCGTCTTCGCAGTTTTCCCGCCCGTCGCAGGTCGTGACGAGGATGGCATTCGTAATCCCACTTGGTCACTGTCAAGGCAAGGGCCGTACCGGGATGAACCCCCAAAATGGAACCCAAATTGTCGATCAGGCGGTAGAAACACCCAGCGAGGCGTCAGCAATAATTACAAAAACGAGTAACTATTACAAATTTGGCAAGCACACATCTTACGAATTTTGTAGGTTTTCCCAGCGGTTCATGAGGTCGCCGACCTCCCACATGAGCTTCTGGTGTCTGGCAATGGCGGCGTCGGCCGTGGACCGGTCGTCGTAGAAGGTCTCAGCCGTCATCTGGCTTTCAATCGCCTTGATTTCGGTTTCAAGGGCCGCAATGCGCTGTTCGAGTTCCGCAATGCGGGTCCGGCGCTCGTCATCGGCACGGCGGCGGCGGCGCGACTCTGCGTCCGCGCGCTTCTTATTCTCATAAGTCCGGTGCTCGGGGGCCGCGGTGGCGACGGGCTGCGGTGCAGAGCCTTTCTGGGTTTTTGTCTGTGCCTGGCTGGCGGGCGTTCGGGGGGCGGCTGCCGGGGCAGACTCGCGCTGCGCCTTGCTCCAGAGATACTCCTCATAGGTGCCGGGATAAATCTCGACACGGCCGTTCCCGACCGAGATGATCTTTGTGGCCAGGCGGTCAACGAAGTAGCGATCGTGAGACACGAAGATTAGCGTGCCGCCAAAGTCCGCGAGCGCATCGAGCAAAACGTCTTTCGAGTCGATGTCCAGGTGGTTCGTGGGTTCGTCGAGCAGCAGCGTGTTGGCCGGCCTGAGCAACATTCGCGCGACTGCAAGCCGTGTCCGTTCACCGCCCGAGAGGACGCCGGCTTTCTTGTAGATGTCGTCTCCGGCGAACAGGAATCCGCCCAGCAGATTCCGAATCATCGGCACCATGCCGATGGGCGCATCCGCCTCGAGCGTTTGATACACCGTCTTGGTGGGATCGAGACGCGTCGCTTCGTCTTGAGCAAAGTACTGCATCACCACCTGGTGTCCCAGTCGATAGGACCCCGAGTCTGGCGCTTCAGCACCCGACAGCATGCGCATCAGCGTGGACTTGCCGGCACCGTTCGGGGCCACAAGCGCAATCCGATCGCCCCGTTCGATGTGCACATTGAGGCGATCGAACACCACCAGGTCGCCGTATGCCTTTCGCACATCGGTCAGCTCCAGTACCATGCGGCCACTCTTCGGACACGTCGGGAAGGTGAAGTGGACATGTTTTCGCTCGGGGGGCACCTCAATGATGTCCACCTTGTCCAGCATCTTGATCCGGCTCTGGACTTGCGCGGCCTTGGTGGCTTGGTACCGGAATCGATCGATGAAGGCCTTCATCCGCGCCACCTCATCGTCCTGCTCCTGCTTCGCCTTCCGCAGCCGGTTCATACGCGCGTCGTACTCCACCAGGTAGGCGGAGTACGTACCGACGTAGTCCGTAATCGTGCGCAGGGACAGGTCCGCGATCTTCGTCACCACCGCATCGAGGAAATACCTGTCATGCGACACGAGGATGACGGGATGCGGATAGGCAATCAGGTAGGACTCGAGCCAATTGCGCGCGTCGAGGTCCAGATGGTTCGTCGGTTCATCGAGCAGCAGCAGGCTGGGCCGGCCGAGCAACAGTTTGGCGAGCGCCACGCGCATCTGCCATCCGCCTGAAAACGTTTCAACCGGTTTGACGGCATCAGATCGGCTGAACCCCAGGCCATCAAGGACCTGCGTCACGCGCAGATCGATGCTGTGGCCCTCTTCGCGCCTGAAGAACTCGGAGAGGTCGTGGTAACGCACGAGCAGGTGTTCGTGTTCGCCGTCCGGAAGCTCAGGGTCGGCCAGATCGTGCTCGATGCGGGTCAGTTCCTCCCGGGCGTCGAGCAGGGGGCGAAAGGCCTGCGAGACTTCGTCCACCAGGGTCCGACCGGCGTGCTCCAGTCCGTCTTGCGGAAGATAGCCCACCGTCAAGCCGGCGGGCCGGCTGATGGTGCCGCTGTCGGGGTCGTCGAGACCAGCCAACATGCGCAGCAACGTGGTTTTTCCAGCGCCGTTCGGGCCGCAAAGGCCCACCCGATCGCCGTCCGAAACCTGCCATGTCACCCGGTCGAGCAGCACCCGCTCGCCGAAACGTTTTGTGAGACTTGAAAGCTGGATCAAACGGTGATTATGCCTCTGCGACCGGGACCGGTTCGCCCAGAGCACGAGCGGTGGCCGCCAGAATCCTCGGCAGGCGGAAGGGCTTTGTCAGATAGCCGGCGACGCCGAGATTGATCGCCTCAATGGCGGTCGCCTCACTGGAGTAGCCCGTGATGACGATGACGGGCAGGCCCGGGGACGTGACTCGCGCCGCGCGGATGAGCGACAGCCCGTCCTGGCCCGGCATCTTGAGGTCAGTAATCATCAAGTCGTACGCCTTCTCGCCAATTTTCAACAGGGCCGAGAGCCCATCGACCGCCACATCCACCGAATAACCGGCGGCCGTCAGGGTCTTTGACAGCAACTCCCGCACCGCAGGGTCGTCGTCTACCACCAGTACGAACGGTCCTTCGCTGGGGCTGTCCTGACTTGGGGTGTCGCGCCCGGCCTCGCGGTTCGATTCGAGCCAGCCGTCAATATCGCGCCTGCGGAAGAGCCATTCCCGGCCCACCCGGACAGGTGGAATCTGCCCTGATTTGATGAGCCGATGGACGGTTTGCAGGTTCACCTGCAGATAGTCCAATAGCTCCGCGGTGGTCAGAAAATCATCTTGAGTCATGACATCGGGCCGAAGGGACCTCATGGCGCCCCACGGCAGGTCTGGCGTGACGGCGAGTGTAACACCGCGCCGGGTTCGCCGAGGTGGCCGGCCGCTATACTGGTAGCGATTATTCCCGCAGTACAGACTCTTGGGCCGTCAGGGCCGTCCAATCGGTCAAGTGCGGCCGGGAGCGGCTCCTGCAGGGCAAAAACGCTGGCCCCGGCGTAAGCAAGACTTGAGTGACGATGACGTCAGACGAGGAATTGGTCGCGCGCGCGACCGCCGGAGATCAGGAGGCGTTTGGCCAGCTTGTCAAGCGCTGGGAACGGCCGATCTACGCCTTGGCGTATCGCACCCTCCGGCGCGAGGAAGAGGCTCGCGATGTCGTGCAGGACGCCTTCCTGCGGGCGTATCGCGGTCTCAAGGGGTTCAAGGGCGAGGCTAAATTTTCTTCGTGGCTGTATCGCATCACCCTTAATCTTTGCAGGGACTGGATGCGGAAGGAGCGGCGCGCGCCGGTCGCCCAGGTGCCCGAAGGAACCGATCCCCTCGACCTGGCGGATCAGCAGGCGGCGCCGACCGAATCGGTCGAGGATCTGGTGGCGCGCCGGGAAATGTCGGCGGCGGTTCAGCTGGCGATGGCTGAACTCCCCGAAGAGCAGCGCATGGCCATCATGTTGAAGGAGTATCACGGCCTCACATTTCAGGAGATTGCCGAGATGCTGGATTGTCCCCTGAGTACGGTCAAGACACGGCTGTATCAGGGGCTCACGGTACTGAGGCGACGACTGGAACGGCAGCAGGCCGAGACCGCCAGGTTGCGTCGCGCGTCATGGGAAAGCAGCACGTAAGGTGCGATGAGGGAATGACCGATGTGTGAAGAGCGACATCTGATACTGGATTACCTCTACGACGAAGCGACGCCGGCGAGCCGGCGCGAGGTGGAGCAGCACCTCGAAGGATGCGACGAATGCCGCGACGAGGTGCGGGCGTTCCGGAACGTGCGGGAAGACCTGCTCGCCTGGGGCGTGCCGAATCCGCCTTCGGTATGGACGCCGTTTGCTCCCGCCCCCATTGTGCCCTGGCACAAACAGGTGCCAGCGTGGGCAATGGCGGCCGCCGCAAGCCTGATGCTTCTGGTGGGGACCGCGGGTGGGTTTGTTGCGCACAGCGTGGTAGACAGCAGTGCTGTCCCTGCCGATTCTGCCGCCGCAGTCACCGTTCCCGCCGAATTGACGCAGGCTTCCGCGCTCAACTCGAACGCCATCCTGGCACTCATTCGCGAGGAACTGGCGAACGCCGCCCGGGCCACCAGCGGCAAGCTCACTCCGGTCAACAACACGCCGGCCCGGCCGTTCCAGCTCGATCCGAACGCTGAAGCGCGGCTCCTGGCACGCGTGTCAGACCTCGTGAACGAGAGCCAGGACAGGCAACGCATCATGGTCGGCGACTACTTCTTCAAGGTCGCGCAGGAAGATGAGCTGCGGCGCAGAGACACCGGCAGGAGATTCACGCAGCTGACTGCGCAAGTTGAGCAGTTGAACGCCGTCGTGAGCCAGTTGGTGGCGCAGGCGAAGGGGCAGTGATGAAACGTGTTCAGCTCGTTGTGATTGGGTTGGCGCTGGCGACCACGACCGCAGCCGCGCAGCAGGCGGCGGCGCCCGGCATTGCGCCTGAGGTGCAGGTGCTGCAACGCCGATTCCAGTTTCAGCTCATGGAAGGTGTGCTTGAAAACGCCGTCCGGCAGGGCGCCATCGAAGTGGCGACGCGGGCGCAGGGCGTGATGCCTGTTGGCATGTTGTTCATGGGGAATCCCAAGGCGCGGGGGTTCCCTCTTGATCAATATGGGGTCGTGTTCGATGTCGAGATTCCGCAGATTCTCGAAAGCGCCGTCGTGTTGAACCAGTTCCAGCGGCCCACACTGGGTTCGCCGGCACAAACAGGCAACCAGACCGTGTCGAACACCTCCAACAAGACTCGCGCGACCGGCGTCGTGCCAGACGATCCGATGGTGAAGTCACCGCTGTCTCCCGACCCGTTCCTGGCCGATCCGAATGCCTTCTATCGGGAAACCGTGAAGCGCAAACTGGTGGACGCGATCCTCGACTACTCCAAGTCACTGGAGATTGGCCTCACTGAATCACTGACCGTCGTCGCGCGAAGTGAAGAGGATCCAAATCCCAGTCTCTATAGCGACCATAAGGCACTGATCCTTCGCATCAAGGGCTCGGATCTGGCCGCCTTCTACAGCGGGAAGATCACTAAGGACGACGCGCGCAAGCTGGTTCTCGAGTCGCAGTTCTGATCTACAATCGCCGGGCCATGTCCCGCCAAGGAACCTCTTTTCTCGCGGCCGTGTTTGCTGCTGCCGTCTTCGCGTCGGCTGGCTGCAATTCCGCGGACCTCAAGACCCAGGTTCAGGTGGTTGATGTCACGTCGGGCTACTACGACAACGGACTCACACCAACCGGCTTGAACCACCTCGTGCCCAGCGTCACCTTCAGCGTCCGGAATGTCTCGGACCGGGAGGTGTCGTCCGTGGACATGGTGGTCATGTACTGGGCGCAGGGCGACGACGCGGAAAAAGACGAGGCCCTTCTGAAGGTGATCGGCGGAGGCGGCCTTGCTGCGGGTGCCACGTCCGAGCCGGTCGTGTCACGCGCCCGGGTCGGATTCACCCTCGCGACTGCACGCGCGGAATTGTTCAACCATAGCCAGTTCAAGGACTGGACGGCCAAGCTGTTCCTGAAGCGCGGCGGCAAGATCGTTCCGGCCGGGGAATACAAGATCGACCACCGGCTGTTGCTCAGTGCGCCAACCGCGGCACCGAAGTGACGCCAGCCGCAGAGGCCACTGCGGCCACATCCTCTCCCTCACTCGTCCGTCGTCTCGGTCCCATCGACGCCGCGGCAATCATCCTGTCCAACGTGATTGGCGGCGGGATCTTCTACGTGCCGGTTCTGGTTGCCGCACTGGTCCCCGTCGCCGCGGGCATGCTCGGTGTGTGGGTCCTGGGCGGCGTGTTGGCCTTTGCCGGTGCCATGGCGTACGCGGAACTGGCCGCGTTGCGGCCCAGGGCAGGCGGCGAATATGTTTATCTGCGCGAGGCGTTCGGCCCGCTGGCGGCGTTCCTCACTGGATGGACGTCGTTCGTCGCCGGGTTCTCTGGAGCGATAGCGGCATCGGCGTTGTTCCTGGCGGATGCGATCGGCCGTTTCGTGCCGGCCGCTGCCG
>JBKJJZ010000437.1:0-3059 GCA_046597705.1 Vicinamibacterales bacterium
GCCATCGAGCGCCTTCCCTGTCTCGACCAGGCCTGCGGCAAACAAGTCGGGCCGCTGGCCGATCCCTAAGCGCAAATGATGTTCGTAGCCGAAGGCGGAGCCAGGCGCGAGCATGACGCTGTAGTCGGTGGCCAGCAGGTCGGCTAGTGTGAGCGAGTCCACGGGCAGGTTGTATTTCAGTAACGCCAGCAGTCCGCCCTTCGGTGGAGTCCACGACAACACGTCGCGACGAGCGTCAATCCACGCTGAGGCTGCGGCCAGGTTCGCGACGATGATCGCGCGGTTGCGCGCGACGATCTGCTCATGGTGCTTCAGACCCAAACAGGCCAGCGCGTCGTTGAGCTTGCCGGGACTGAGCGAAATGTAGTCGCGCATCCCCCAGCACTGCTCGACGATGTCCGGCGGTCCGGCAATCCAGCCGATTCGCAGACCGGGGAGGCCATAAGGTTTCGACAACGTGCCGACGCTGATGCCTCGTGGTCCCATGTCCACCACCGGAGGCGCGAACGGGTCTCCGTCCGGCACACTCAACCATCGATACGCCTCATCGCCAATCACCCAGGCGCCCACCGACTCCGCCAGCGCGTAGACTCGCGCAGCATCTGCCGGTGACAGCATCGCGCCCGTCGGATTGTGCGGCGTGTTGACGATAATGAGCCTGGTCTTGGGCGTGACCAGCCGCTCGAGCGCGTCCACGTCGTAGCGATAGCCGGTCTCCGGTCCGACTTTCCAGAGCGACACGTCGCAGCCGATCGCGCGCGGCACGGTGTAGAGCTGTTGATAGGCGGGATAGGGCGCAATGACGTGATCACCCGCATCAAGCAGCACATTGAAGAGCAGAAAATTTGCCTCGATCGCACCAGTCGTGACCAGGATTTGCTCCGGCGACACGCAACTGTACGTGGCGGCCAGCGCGGTGCGAAGGGCCAGCGTGCCCCGCGCCTCGCTGTAGCCGAGCGGCAACTGCAGCAGCGCCTCCAGTGTGGCGGCGCGCTCGTCTTCCGCTTCGAACGCCAGCAAGTCATTGGTGGACAGCGGCAGGATGCCGCTCTCGGCGATGTCGTACTTGACGTGCGTCTCATGGCGGGTCATCCACCGCTCGAGCAAAAACGGCTCAATCTTCATGGGGTCTCCGGCGTCATACGAACATCGCGGCCAGGTTGAAATAGATCAGCAACGCGCACACGTCCGCAACCGCGAGCACGATGGGGCCGGCGGCGATCTTCGGATCGAGTTTCCCTGCATGCAGCATCGTCGGCAGCAATAAACCGAGGAGTGCCGCGGTCACCATCGACAAGGTGATCGCGCCGCCCACAGCGAGGGCAAGGCTGCTGTTCCCTTTCCACGCCCACGCGATGCCGCCAACGAGCGATCCGCAGCCAAGCCCGAGGAGCGCGGCCACGCTGAATTCGCGACGCAGCGCCGGCCCCAGCAGCCCCCATGTCATGCCGGAGCTGTGCAGACCGTGCAGCGTCAACGTGGCGGATTGCATGCTCACGCTCTCTGCTAGCGCCAGCACCATGGGCATGAACACCGCAAGCACCACGGCGACGTCCAGCAGGTGCTCATAACGACTGACCAGCAGGGCGCACAACAGGCCGCCGCCGACGTTGGTCAGGAGCCACGGGAATCGATCGCGGAACCCCAGGAATACCGTTCGACCCTGCGTTGCGTGAACACCGATGATCTGGAAAATGTCGTCGAACGAACGCTTCGCGTGACCCACCACTTCGTCGGTGAACACTTTGACATCCACCTGGCCCACGAGTTGGCCGCCCGACGAGACCACGGGAAACGCCAGGAATCTTTGCGTCACGAAGTATTCGGCCGCCACGAGCACGGTGGCCCAGTCGGGAATCGCCACCACGTCCTGCTGCATGATTTCGCGAAGGGGCCGTTCGGGTCTCGACGCCAGCAACGCCCGCGTCGGCACCACGCCGGTCAGCCGGCCGTCCCCATCCACGACGTAGATGTAGACGATCTCGTGGTCCGCCCCGTGACCGCGCAGGGCCTCGAGCGCATCGGCCACGGTCTGATCGGGCTGCAGGCGGACGACATCCGCCTGGAGATGGTCGAGCACCGAATCATGCAGATCGATCTTCATGTCGAACGGAGAATGTTACATGCAGATTGGACATCACTGGATCGGCAGCATCATCAGGCCCAGGGAATCGAAGTACGCGATCCGGTTCGGGATGGTCTGAAGAATCGTGTTGGCGAGCGTCTGTGTGATTCGGGAAGGCCGAAAGCGGACCGCCAGGTACGGCAGGAAGCTTTCGGCGACATCTTCTGTTCGTGGGTTGTCGCGCGCGTAGGTGGAAATGAAGTTGCCGTCTCTGGTTTGCGCCATGACCCATCCCGGCGAATTGGCATGCCCGGCATCGAGCGAGGTATGCGCGGCCTCGTGCACGAAGGTCTCTTCGAGGATGCCGTCCGCAATATAGAGGTCACCCTGCCCCACGTGTATCAGCAGGTTGTTGTTGCCACCGCCGA
The DNA here is from genome assembly GCA_046597705.1 of Vicinamibacterales bacterium. Taxonomy (GTDB): domain Bacteria; phylum Acidobacteriota; class Vicinamibacteria; order Vicinamibacterales; family SCN-69-37; genus SYFT01. The sequence continues at coordinate 2,494 of JBKJJZ010000437.1, forward strand.
ACGGCTGCACGCCTTGATGGATCCACACGGTCGCCACTGAAACGCGCAGCGCCCTGGGAATGCGCCCGATCGCGACGGCGTACTTTTCCGCCTGGACCCGCGCAGCATCAGCGCTGCCGAACTCCGGGTTCACCTGCACTTCGGCCGTCAGTCCATCGCTGAACGCGGCGTCAAAGAGGTAGGCCTGCACCTGGATGAATGCAGCCGGGCGCCGATCGAACATCGTGCGGAGGCCCTGCCCTTTCGGCGTCAGCGTCTGAAACGTGGTCGGGTCCGACGCCGTGATGATGTCGGGGTCGATGAAAATGGTTCCAGAGAACGGCGGCACGGACGGTGTCGGGGTTGGGGTGGGCGACGATGGCGCGCCACCTCCACCGCATGCCGCGGCCACAAGTAGAAGAGGCCCGACGATGAGCCAATGGATTCCTCGCATCGGCCCACTCTTGCACAGTCTGATGGCGGATTCTGGTAAAGTGGTTTGGTTTGACCTGCCTCTCGGGTCCCCATCGTCCAGAGGCCTAGGACGTGGCCCTTTCAAGGCCAAGACCCGGGTTCGAATCCCGGTG
>JBKJJZ010000448.1:0-6011 GCA_046597705.1 Vicinamibacterales bacterium
GGTCCAGGGTGAGCGCCTTTTCACCGGGCTGACCGAGCGACGTCCACGCCAGCGCCACCTGTGTTGGGCCGTCGTACTTTTCGTGGGTCTTCGAGCGGAGCGCAAGGAGATCCGATGAATCGTTGCGCCACACAAGAGACGAGAAGTCGGCGGCGGCCGCATCGAGCACCTTGAGCACAGACGTCGCCGGGTTGAACAGATGAATGCCGTTGCCGGCCTGGCCATCAGCGCTGATCAGCATCGCCAACAGACGCCCGTTGTCGGAGGCCTGCCAGGCGTATTCGCTCACGTTCCCAAACGTCATCGTCGTTCCTGACGCCAGGTCCCGTACCATCAGCGTGCTGCCAATGGCTGCAGCGGCAGGTGCGGCCGCAGGACCTCCGCGTCCGCCCGCAGGCGGGCCAGCCGGCGCAGGGGCAGCGGCAGGACCTCCGGCGGGTGGGGCTGGAGCGTATCGCTTCATCGCGATGGTTTGGCCGGTGCGATCGAAGGCAAAAGACTCGACGCCGTCGATGATCGTTTCCGTTTTGGTCGCGAGGTTCAGCAACCCCAGTTTTCGCTGAATCGGCTGGCGCGCCGTGCGCAGCCGTTCCTGGTCGGCCTCGGACTGGCCGATGCCGTACGCCAGCCACTCCGAATTCGACGTGAACGAGGCGCCGGTGCCGAATGCGACCACGCGCGGCGCTTCGACTGAACCACTGGCTGGAATGAGCCGCAGTTCGTTGTCACCGCCGATGCGCATGATGTTGTAGGCCAGCCACTTGCCGTCGGGTGACAGGCCCCCGCGCGCCGCGCCGGGCGACACACTCTCAAACTGATCGTAGTCAGCAGTGGTGAGCGTCGGTTTGGTCTGGGCGGTTGGAGCGGCCGCGGCGACGATCGTGACCGCGAATATCGAGGCAACAAGAATGGCGGACCGGCGCATGGCATCCTCTTTGGAAGGTAAGGAAGCCAATTTTAGCTTGGAAATTCCCCGCCGCGTCCGTCCAGCAGGTATGACCTGCCGAAACGTGCTGACGTTCCAGACCGCGCACTGGTTCGCCCGCGAGCGAGCCATCAAGAGACTCCAGCAACTCTCTCAGGAGGCCGAGTATCTCCAGTCAGTGCTTGACTCGAGCCAGGCGCGAAAGGTTCCACCAGCGCCGACCGTGCAGCACGGACTTCGGTTGCTGAAGTCGGCGGCAGCGGAAACGGCTCGAAGCGGTAGCTAGGCCGGCGCGGGATACGTGCGCGCGACGTAATCGTCTACCAGCGCCTGGAACGCCACTGCCAGTTCCGCGTACGTGCCGCGAAGCGACGTCACGTGCTGTCCATCGACGTAAATCGGGCAGTTCGGTGATTCGCCAGTGCCGGGAAGGGAGATACCGATATTCGCGGCCTTCGATTCGCCAGGGCCATTGACGACGCATCCCATGACGGCCACGGTCATCGTTTCAACGCCCGGATGCCTGGTCTTCCAGACGGGCATCATCTCTCGCACGTAATTCTGAATCCGCTCCGCCAACTCCTGGAACGTCGTCGAAGTTGTGCGGCCGCAGCCTGGACAGGCTGTGATCGCCGGTGAGAAGGAACGCAAGCCCAGCGCCTGAAGGATCTCGCAGGCGGCGTAGACCTCTTCGCGGCGATCGCCATCGGGCCGCGGTGTGAGCGAAACGCGAATGGTGTCGCCGATGCCCTCGGTGAGCAGGACGCCCAGCGCAGCCGCGGACCATGCGATGCCCTTGATCCCCATTCCCGCTTCCGTCAGCCCGAGGTGCAGCGGCTGATGTGTCTTGCGGGCCAGCTCGCGATAGACGCTGATCAGATCGCGAGGCCGCGAGACCTTGCACGAAATGATGATCTGGTCCGTGCGCAGGCCGCAGTCCAGCGCGAGCTCGGTGGACTGCAGGGCCGAGAGCACCATGCACTCGTTCACGATTTCCTCGGATGTGTGGCCCAGGCCGCGGTCCGTGTTCTCCTGCATCTTCGCCATGACCAGTTCCTGGTTAAGGGACCCGCCGTTGACGCCGATGCGCACAGGCTTCTGATGATCCACCGCAACCTGGCAGATGGTGGAGAACTGTTCGTCGCGCCGGCGCCCTGTGCCCACGTTGCCGGGGTTGATGCGGTACTTGTCGAGCGCGGCGGCGGCGGCCGGATGCCGTGTCAAGAGCTGATGTCCGTTGTAGTGGAAGTCACCGATGAGTGGCGCCGTGCATCCCGCATCGCGCATCCGCTGTTTGATTTCGGGCACGGCTGCCGCGGCCTCGGGGGTATTGACTGTGACGCGCACCATTTCGGACCCGGCCTCCGCCAGCTCCACGCACTGCCGTGCCGTGGCCACCGCGTCGCTCGTGTCCGTCATCGTCATGCTCTGGACTGCCACGGGTGCGCCGCCGCCCACCTGGACGTCACCCACGCGGACGCCAAATGTCTTGTGCAGCCTCAGCGGAATCGCCATAGACTCGATCATACGACGGCCAGCCCGTCGAGGCCGGAGTCACAATAAACGCGTCCGCGGGACGCTGGGACTGGCGGGTCTTTTCGGAGAGTTCTCACATGCGAATCATCAAAACTGCAGTCATCTGGATCGTCGTGCTGGGCCTTGGCGCCACCATGCTGGCGCAGGCCGTGACCGAGGCCGATCTGGCGAGACTGGACACGACTGCGGCAGAAATCAGCCGGCAGGCCACGGGCCTCAGAACCTCGGACCCCACCCTGGCGGCGGACGTCGAAAAGACCTTGGCGCAATTGAAGGAGGACGTGATCTACCTTCGTGTCCGCCTCAGGCGAGAGGGAACGATACAGCGTGCAGACTTCACGGAGATTCGTGATCGCCTGGAGACCCTTCGTGTGAAGGCCGCAGGCCAGAGGGTCACCGGTCAACCGGTCATGGCTGACGATCCCATGACTCGTGGAGAGCTCTGGATTGTGCCCGTCGGCACCGAAATGGACGTGCGTCTTCAGACCGCGCTCAGCTCGGCTACCGCCAAGGCGGAGCAGCGGTTCGAGGCCACCACGCTGGTCGATCTGAAACTGGGAGGCGAGGTGCGAATACCGGCGGGCACTATCGTTCGCGGCTTCGTGGGTTCAGTGAGGGCGGCGGGGCGCGTGGAACGCAAGGGCAGTCTCACGCTGGCCTTTGACGAGATTCTCCTGCCGCGTGGGGCCACACGACTGCGCGCGTCCGTCATGCAGGCGCTGGATGGCAAGTCCAGCGACGATGTCAGCCGCATCGGTACGGGCGCAGCGGTGGGCGCGATCATCGGGGGCCTGTTGGGCGGAGGCAAGGGCCTGTTGCTGGGTGTGCTTGTTGGCGGCGGTGGCACCATTGCCGCAACCGACGGCAGCGATGTGAACCTGCCGATTGGCACCGTGCTGCGGCTCCGCATCGACGCGCCGCTCGAAATCCGGTGACTCACGAAGCACGCATCGCCGCAACGGCCGAAGCGTTCGAGGCCGCGATGGCGCGATTCCTCGAGCGCATCGAAGCCACGCCCGACGACGTCGCTGAGCGTGCGCCGGCCGATGGTGGCTGGTCCGCGGCTGGGATCGCATGGCATGTGGCCCTGACCAACGAACAGTTCGCGGGACTGGTGGACGGGTCGTTGCCGGGAGCGAAACCGCCGGAAGCAGACTTCGAAGAAACGCCGTTCAAGGAAATCACTTCCATCGTCCCGGACCAGCTGGACGCGCCGCCCAAGTTTCATCCACCCGAGGATCTCACCCGGGTCGAAGCCCTGGAGCGGGCGCGGGCCTCACGAGACGCCATGTCGCGCGCGATACGGACGATGCCGGAGTCTCGCGGGTTGTGGACCGTGAAGTCGATCCTGGGCCTGGTCACGGTGTATCAGGTGGGCGAGTGGGCCACGGCGCACGTGGCCAGGCACAACCGGCAAGCCAAACGCACAATCGGCTAAGTCAGTCACGGCGGTGACGTAGGGCGTCCCTTTAGGGCTTTACGTAGGGCGTCCCTTTAGGGGCGCCGATTGACTACAATCCTCGAATGTCTTCCCTTACCAGACTTTTCTCCGGTGCCATCGTTGCGTCGGCCCTTGCTCTTGCGGCTTGCAGCAGCAGCCGTCCCGCACAGATGCCGGCTGGTAACCCGACAGCGGCGCAGACACCCGCCGGTCCGTCGGCCGCCACCGGCGATCAGGCGCTCACAACGAGGGCGCGCGGCATTCACGAGCGCGTCATTACCGCCGATACCCACGACGACATCAACCCGAACAACTTCCGCGCCGAGTGCAACTACACGATGCGTCTGACGACGCAGGTGAACCTGCCGAAGATGAAAGAGGGCGGGTTGGACGTGTCGTTCATGATTGCCTACGTTGGCCAGGGAGCGTTGACAGAGGAAGGGTACGCAAGTGCGTATCGCCAGGTCATCGAGAAAATGGATGCGGTGCACCGGCTCACCGAACAGATTGCGCCGAACGAAATCGAGCTGGCGCTGACTCCGGCCGACGTGGTGCGCATCGCGAAGAGCGGCAAGAAGGTGGCCGTGATTGGCATCGAGAATGGCTACGGACTCGGCATGGATCTGGAGCGCGTGAAAGAGTTCTGGACGCGAGGCGGCCGATACATGTCGCTGGCGCACAACGGCAACAGCCAGTTGGCGGATTCGAACAGCACCGAGGCCGCGAACGGCGGCATCCACGGCGGGCTCAGTCCGCTGGGCAAGCAGGTGATTGCCGAGATGAACAAGTGGGGAATCATGGTGGACATCTCCCACCCCTCGAAGCTGGCGAACATGCAGGCCATTGCATTGTCGAAGGCGCCGGTCATCGCTTCGCACTCGGCCGCCCGGGCGCTGGCCAACCATTCGCGGAACCTGGACGATGAGCTGTTGATGGCGGTGAAGAAGAACGGCGGCGTGGTGCAGACCGTGGCGTTCGCGACGTACGTGAAGGTGGACGATAAGGCGACGGAGCGAGCCGCCGCGACGGCCGCGCTGAACACCGAGTTCGGGATCGTCGTTCCGGCGCGCGGCGGCGGGGCCGGTGGTGGCGGAGGCGGTGGGCGCGGCGCGGGTGGCGCAGGCGGTGGTCAGGCGCCGTCAGGTCCGCCCCCGTGTTCGGTTGAGACGTCGGAAACCGGGACGGCGCCACAGGCGGCGCCTCGCGGTGGTGGTGCGGGCGGGCGCGGCGGTGTGAATCCCGGGCTGGCGGCGCTCACGCCAGACAGGCGCGCGGAGTATGACAAGAAGCTCGACGCGATTCAGGCCAGATATCCGGTGCCGGCGCGTGCGACGGTCTCGGACTTCGTCGATCACATTGATTACATCGTGAAGAAGATCGGCCTGGAACACGTGGGAATCTCGTCGGACTTCGATGGTGGGGGCGGCGTCACCGGCTGGAACAGCGCGGCGGAGTCGTTCAACGTCACGCTGGAACTGGTCAAGCGCGGCTATACGGAAGAGCAGATTGGCCAGTTGTGGAGCGGGAACCTGCTGCGCGTCTGGGCTGAGGTTGAGAGGATCGCAAAGCAGATTCAGGGTTCGTCGAAGTAGCGTTCAGTCCAGGCCCAGTTTTCTTCGCTTCAGGAACAAGCCTTTTCGCGAGATCCCCAGCAACTTCGCGGCGTCGGACACCCGGCCCTGGGTGTGCTGGAGCGCTCGTTCGACGAAGGCTCGCTCGATATCGTCCACCGCGCGGTCAAGTGGTTGATCCAGGCGCACGGCGACGGTGGGTCCTGCCGGTGTTTCCTGCTGCGGCGGCCGCCGCGTCACCCAGCCCTCCGCGATCTCCGGCGACAAATCCTGAACCGTGAGCGTGGCCCCTTCATCAGAGAGGGCGACGGCGCGTCTCACTTCGTTCCCCAGCTGCCTGATGTTGCCGGGCCACTCGTGGAGCAGCAGCGCGGCGATGAAGTCCGCGCCGACGTTAATGTGTTGCCGGCCGGCTTCCTTGCAGGCCTTGCGCACGAAGCTTGCTGCAAGCGCCGGAATCTCATCTTTGCGTTCCCGCAGCGGGGGGAGTGCAAGCGTCAGGACCCGGAGTCTGTAAAACAGATCGCTTCGGAACCGA
>JBKJJZ010000494.1:0-7794 GCA_046597705.1 Vicinamibacterales bacterium
CGCCACGAAGCGCCGCGCGAGTTTCGTCGCAATAAACTTCGCAGTCGCCGGGTGGGTCGCGAGCAAATCCAGCACGCGCTCTCCATCCGCCTTGCCGCCCGCGTCAATGGTCTTGCCAAGCACCACCTTGGGGTCGTTGTCGTGCATGCCTGCGTTGAACTGGAAGCTGCCGCCATCCCTGGGCCGGTCGATCGTCCAGCCGGTAAACGCCCGGGCCACCGCAATGACGTCGGCCTGCGTGTATCCGGCATCCACACCCAACGTGTGCAGTTCCATCAGCTCACGCGCGTAGTTCTCATTCAGGCCTCGATTCCGAAGCTGCTGGATGCGCTCTGCCGGTGTCTGGTTCCCCTGCGCGTTTTGTGGGGGCGTCTGAACGCGACCTCGACCCCGGCCACGTAACGCCGCCTGCTGCTGGCGCGCGGCAAGCCCCTCCGCCTGCTTCTGCGCGGCCTTCGGATCAACGCTCTGGAAGTTGTCCAGGTAGAAGAGCATCGCCGGACTTTCGGCTACCGCACCGAGCATGTCGCGGAAGTTGCCAAGCACATAGGGACGAATAGCCTCGCGCTCGTACTCCGTCAGATACACCCGCACCTGGCCTTTGCCCGAGAACACATTGAAGTGGTTGAACCAGAAGTCCACCAGCACTTCCTCAAGCTGGCGCTCAGACGCGATCGCCCGCACCAGTCGCGCCTGCATCAGGTCCTGCAGGATCTGTTGCTCCTTCTGGCGCGCCGCGCGCAACTCAGGCGACTGGTTCCGGTCCTGTGGGCGCTGTGGCGCGCCCGCCATCGTCGGATCACCAGCCATCGTCTGTCCGGCCATCGTCTGTCCGGATGTGGTCTGGCCAGCGGCCCCCGCTCGTGCAGGCTGATTGGCCTGGGCGCGCTGCTCCGCCCGCCGTAACTGCTCGGCCGGACCGTAATAGTCACGCGCGAGTTCCGCGGTGGAAAGACTAATGGTCGGATACGCGGCCAGTCGCGCCTTCAGGCCGGCGTCTTCGATCCGCTCAGGATGCAGCTGTTGCTCGATGTACGCGGTCACCGTCATCTGCTGCACGCGGGCGATGTCACCAGGAGACGGGCCGTAACCGAGACGGTTCAGCACATGCGCCACCGTCGCATCGTCGGCCGAGCGGGGCACGGCACTCGATCCCTTTTGGGCGATAACGACCGGCGCGAGAAGGACCACCGCCAACGCCACCACAGCGCCCGCCGTGCGTCCGAAGACTCCTGGGTAATTTGTCATACAACCTCTTGGACCCACCCCGACGCAGGATGGTAAAACGGGCGAAGCCGGGATTGGCGGTATGGCACAATTCCGGCACCCCATGCCGGTAGCTGCCGACATTCCCCCCGCCCAGGGCGACATCGTCCGCGTTCGCTCACGGCGCTACCTGGTTGAAGAGGTGGCCCTGCCGATCGAGCCTGGCGACGACCACCTGGTTCGCCTCTCGTGCCTGGAAGACGACGCCGAGGGCGAAGAACTGCAGGTGCTGTGGCAGAGCGAGGTGGATGCCGAGCGCATGGCCGAGGCCGACTGGTCGAAGTTGTCGAAGGGCGAGTTCGATTCAACCGCGCACTTTGCCGCGTACTACCGCACGCTGCGCTGGAACACGGTTACCTCCACCGACCCGAAGCTGTTCCAGGCGCCGTACCGCGCGGGAATCCGCATTGACGCGTATCAGCTCGAGCCGCTTCGCAAGGCGCTGCTGCTGCCGCGCGTCAACCTGTTCATTGCAGATGACGTGGGCTTGGGAAAGACGATTGAAGCGGGCCTCATCGTGCGCGAGTTGCTCATGCGCCAGCGTGTCCGTCGCATCGTCGTAGCCGCGCCTCCGTCTGTGGTGCTCCAGTGGAAGGAAGAACTCGACCAGCGCTTCGGGTTGACGTTCGTGGTGTTCGACCGCGACTACCTGCGCCGCATGCGTATGGAGCGTGGTTACGCGGTGAACCCGTGGACCACCCACTCGCGGTTTATCGTCTCGCACCACCTGCTGCGCGATGAGGACTACGCGTCCACCCTGCGCGCCTGGCTCGATAACGATTCCAGTGGCAGCCTATTGATCTTGGACGAAGCCCACAACGCCGCGCCGGCCAGCGGCACACGGTACGCGGTGGATTCACAGTTCACCAAGTCCATCCGAGAGCTGGCGCCAAAGTTCGAACATCGGCTGTTCCTGTCGGCCACGCCGCACAACGGTCACTCGAACAGCTTTTCGTCGCTGCTCGAGATCCTCGACCCGCAGCGCTTTTGTCGTGGTGTTCCGGTGGAATCCGCGACGCAGCTCGAGCCGGTGATGGTTCGCCGGCTCAAGGACGACCTGCGGAAGATGGTCGGGGGGTTTCCGGAGCGGCACCCGGTTGAGGTGATCCTTGATGGCCTTGCGCCCGAGTCAGCGGAGCTCGAACTCCCGCGGCTGCTTGACGAGTATCGTCAGGCGCGGGATGAACGCCTCAAGGGCGCATCGAAGTCTGTGCAGAGCGCGTCGGCGCTTGTGCTCTGCAATTTGCAGAAGCGGTTGCTGTCGTCCGTTGAGGCGTTCGCCTGCACGCTCGCGGTCCATCGCCGAGCTTTTGAGGCGGCGGCGAAGGCGGCACCGGCAGTGCCGGCCGCAGCAAGCCTTGCGCAGCTTCGGCTGTTGACCTCGGCGCCAGGGGCAGACGATGACCGCGGTGTGATTGGGGAAGAGGAGCTGCGGGCAGAAGACGAGGCGGCCATCGAGGCGGCCACCCGCAAGGCGGAAGCACCGGGCAATGCTTCGAGCCCGGAAGGAGGGCTTGCGAGAGAGCGGGACCTCCTGGCTCGCATGACGGATCTGGCTAACGCCGCCAGGGGCACCGCCGACGCGAAGGTGCGGCACCTGGTGGAGTGGGTGCAGGGTCATCCGAACGAGCGAGTGCTCGTGTTCACCGAATATGCCGACACCAAGCGGTATCTCGAGAAGCAGTTGCGCGCGATTCTGACGCCGGGCAGGGAAGCCGATCCGCGCATCGCGACCTTCCATGGTGGCATGATCGATGAGGCGCGTGAGGATGTGAAACGCGCCTTCAACGCCGAGGTGGCCAAACATCCGTTGCGTGTCCTGATTGCGACCGACGCCGCGCGCGAAGGTGTGAATCTACAGAACAACTGCGCGAATCTGTTTCACTTCGACGTCCCGTGGAATCCCAGTCGACTTGAGCAGCGCAATGGTCGCATCGACAGAAAGCTGCAGCGGTCCCCTGACGTCTGGTGCCATTACTTTGTCTACGCGCAGCGGCCCGAGGATGCCGTGCTCAAGGCTCTGGTGCGCAAGACCAAGGTGGTGCGCAGGGAACTCGGCAGTCTGGCGCCCGTGCTCGAAGGGCAACTGGAAGATCGGCTGAGCAATGGGTTCTCGCGAGGGGAGGCTGCGGCGCTGGCCCTCCAGATCGAGCACGCGGAACTCGACGCCGACCGTCGTCGCGCCGTTGAGAGTGAGCTTGAGTCCACGCGCAAGCGCGAGGTGGACCTCAAGCGCCAGATCAGCGACCTTCAGGATCTCCTGAAAAAATCGTCCGACTGGCTCCACATCGACAAAGACGATCTGCGTCAAGCCGTCTCCTGCGGCCTCGAACTCATGGGCGCGAAAGGCCTCAGTCCATACGTGGGGCAAGACGTAGGGCAGGCCTTCAGGCCTGCCGACACCTTCACCCTCCCAACCCAGGTGACTACCCTCGACACCGACCCGTCCTGGCAGAACACGCTCGACACATTGCGTCCTCCGCGTCGGCGCAACCAGCCGCCGTGGGAATGGCGCAAGGAGAATCCGATCCGTCCGATCGTGTTTTCCGACCCCGGTTCACTCGACGCGACGACCGTGCATCTGCATCTTGAGCATCGGTTCGTGCAGCGTCTGCTGGCTCGCTTCCGGAGCCAGGGCTTCACAGAGCACGACCTCGCGCGCGCCTGCATCGGCGTGACGGACGACCCCATCGCGCGTGTGATCCTCCTCGGACGCCTGTCGCTCTATGGCGATCGTGCCGCCCGGCTGCACGACGAAGTCCTCGCCGTCGCCGCGCGGTGGGTGGATGTGGATATCCGCAAGGGTTCGCTCAAGCCCTATGCCGACGCCACGCTCGAAAAGACGCTCGACCTTCTTGAATCAACGATGAGCGATGGCCGGCAGCGGCAATTGCCATCGGAAGTCCGGCGCCGGCTGGCCGGTGGAGCCACGCAGGATCTGAACGACCTGCGTCCGCTCCTCAAGCAGCAGGCCGACGAACGGGCCGCGCTGGCCATCGAGCAGCTCGGCGCCCGTGGCGTGCAGGAGTCCGCAGACATGCGGGCGATTCTCGAAGCGCAGCGGACGCGTATAGAAAAGACGGCGACTCGTCGAGAGCAAGATCTCCAGCAACGCGACCTGTTCGAGCAGGACGAGTTCAAGCAGCTCCAGGCCGACAAGCGGTACTGGGACCGTCGCCTCGCCGCACTGGCCGGAGAACTCGACACCGAGCCCGCGCGAATTCGACAGAGCTACGAAGTCAAGGCCACGCGCTTCGAACCCGTGGGCCTGGTGTATCTCTGGCCCGTGACGGGGTAATTCAGGCCGCGATCATCGGAGCGAGGTCGGCTGCACTGGCTGGTGCCTGTCCGAGTTCCCGAAGTACGGCGTTGAGGGCCGCGAGGGAGACCAGCGATGGCGCCGTGATCTCGATGCCGATGGCCTGATCATCCGACGCAAAATCGATGACCAGCCCCGGCTCAGCCCGGCGGCTTCTGACGCTCCGCTGCTGTGCCGTGCGGGGCAGGTAGTAGTACGCCGCAATGGCTACGCCCTGCCGAAAGCTGACTTCGAGGTACGGCTGTTTCATGGCCGGTCCCTCCAGCCAGTCTTGCCGGCCCACCCCATCTCGGGCACCGACTTCGCCTCGTGACCGGTCAGGTCGCACTTCAGGCGGCGGGGTAGGCACTCGTCAAGCAGTATGCGCACGGGCGAGGAGTGCATCCTTCGCTTGTTCAAGGGCGGCCACCGCCTGGTCGCGACTCACCGAAGGAAAATCGTCCAGGAATTCGCCAAGCGGGTCTCCGGCCTCAAGGTAGTCCAGCAACGTCTGGAACGGCACGCGCGTCCCGACGAACACGGGGGTTCCTCCCATGATGTCGGGATCCCGATGGACTACCGGCTGAGATTGCTCAGGCATACCCGAAGCCTACCATCGTCTCGGACCCCTGGACCCCTGGACCGGCCAACGACGGGAAAGTGACCCCTGACGGGGTAGTCAGGACAACAGGCGTTCAAGGCCCACACGGCAGAGCTGTTGCATTCGGTCAGGATCAAGCGCTCTGTTCGGGACAATGCGTACCGCGTCTCGAATCGTGTCAGTAACAGTGTCGAACTGAGTCCGGACAGCGGCGCGGAGTTCCCGAAGTGTTCTTTCCGACAGCGCGACCTTGACGCGCTCGCGCCATAGGTCAGCCATGTTGACAAGCTCTGTGCTGAACAACTCAAGCGTGTCGTGAATGTAGAGCAGGTCGCCGGCCCGTTTCTCCGGCTTCCGGAGATGAAGCACCAGCATTTTCTGAACGATGAAACTTGGTGGGTTGGGGACACGTACGGTGGCCGGGGACTGGAGGGCGAACCCATTGTTCGGCCCAATCTCTATGGTCCAGGGTTCGATCAGCAGCAGGTCCAAGTATCGAAGTTTCTGGGCATTGACACCACGGACTTTTGCAGTCTCATCAGGGCTGCCATCCCGTCGATGAGTGCCGCCGGTGAGTGGCGTCAGGAACTCGGCGTAAAAGCCGTTGGCCTCTGTTCCGAGTTGGTAGTGTGTGACCGGAGGGCGCGCCTCGCCTGAAAACTGTTCGGTGAACCCCTTGTTGGCCAAAGCACTCTTGAGATTCGCCTCACGGTGTGAATGGTCCTTGGTGACGACGACATCAGCGTCGTAGGTGAAGAGCGGATCGTAGGTGACGGCGCGTGCCTTTGGCGACAGGCGGTGCAGTCGATGGGCCCAGCCCCCGATTATGAGCGTGGTGTTCAGCGAAGGCCGAAGGGCCTCGATCAACAAGGAAAACTCCGCGCGACCGTCCCTGCCCGCCAATGTCATGGAAGGAGCCTCGGTTCCAGGACGCGTTGATAAATGAAGTCAGCCTGGTCCTTCCCTCTTGAGGGATGTGAGGCCACGTCGAGCCACACTTGCAGAATGTCGGCGGCACGGCCTCGCGCGGACATCACCTGCCCGCGAAACACGGATTCCTTGGCCCGTGGGATTCGCAGAACCACATCTGGAATTTCGCCAGGAAGTGCGCGGACCACCCCCATGCGTTGGAGGCCATCGTCGTTGAAGTCCGGCACGTAGACATGGACGGGCGCGCCGGACACATGGTTGAGCCCATGGGCACGAGCAGCAGCGAACAGGCCGAGGCAGGCGCGTCCTCCGTAGGCCTTCATCGCATCGGCGATCTGGTGGTCGGCGTCTTCGGGGATGAGCCATCGAACGGGCATTTCCCTGGCTGGCCGCTTATAGACTGCGGCCCAACGGTCGAGCAGATCACGCACTCGTACGAGCTCTATCAATTCATTGGATTCGTGCAGGAAGCCTTCGTGTTTCAGCTGCTCCAGCAGTCTGTAGGCACTCATGACCGATACCTTGGCTTCTTTCGCCAGCTCAGAAGCGTTTCGATAGTGCCCGACGGGAATGTTGAGCATGTCCGGTTCGTTCAACCGGCCGGCCAATAGGACCTTCAGCATCCATTGGTTGCGGTCCGAAAAGAGGTCTGGAGCTGGTGCAGACATTGCCGGCTGATGGGGAAGCATCGCGGGCTCGGCATTGAGTTCCTGCAGGTCATGAGCGGAAAAACTGCGCCGTCCGTCGAGGTCGAATATTCCGGCGGCAACGTCAGGTGCGTATCGTTCGGCAAACTCTAGTACGACACTTGCGGCTTTCCTGGAGACTCTGGGCGCGGCCACGATGGCGACGATGTCTGACTTGTCGGGGTAGTGCTTGGCACGCGCTCTGACTTCAAGAATTGCCTGGGAGAGGAGTGGAATCATTCGATCGGGGCGACCTTCGGGCGCCACTTTGACTCCGATAATGGAGCTACGCCCCTCTCGAAGGGCGACCAGGTCGTAGCCACGGATAACCGGGTGCGGGCTCTCGTGGATCAAGAAGCCAAGTTCGCGAAACGCGTTTGCGACAAGCTCGTGGTACCGGGGGTTCTTTTCCATGGGTATTCCCATGGCCATGTTAATTAACATGGCCAAGATAATTAACGTGGCCATGTTAACACAGGCGTGCTGACCAGGACCCCAGGACCCGCCTCCGCCAAGGCTCCGGCGGGCAAGTCCCGGACCCCAACCACGGGTAAAGTAATGCCACCCCGTGGCCGCCGTCCCCCTAGAACTCCTCGCCCACCGCGAATGGCTTGGCCAGATTGGCCCGGTGGGCCTGGTCGTGTCGCCGTCCGTGCTGGTCCGGCAGCAGGTGTTCGTGGACAGGCAGCGGGCCCTGCAGGTGCAGGCCAAGCTGGTGGAGCTGGCCGGAGACGATGGCGAGGCGCCGATTGCGGACCCGGTCCGGTTCTTCACCGAAGTCCTGGAATGGCCCGCCGGAATCCTCTCCGAGCCTCCCGACAGCCTGACAGTCGCGCTCCCCGAATACGAAGACCACCTGCGCCCGGCGTACGCGATAGCCGCGCCGGCCACAAGCTCTTCGGAGCCCCGGGGCTTTCCTGGCCCGAGCAAGGTCGAGGGCAGCCCCGGGGACCATCTTCTCCTCATCCAAACCACCACCGCCTCCGATTTGGACTCGAAGCCGGCAAGCGACC
>JBKJJZ010000498.1:0-7410 GCA_046597705.1 Vicinamibacterales bacterium
CCTGCTCTTGATTGAGGCGGACGGACTGGCTGAAACGGTGGCAGGAGAGGCGTCGCGCGTGGAGGCGGCCTGCCGCGGCGCAGGCGCTACTGAGTTCATGCGCGCGGCCACCGAGCAAGAGCGCGTGGAGTTGTGGCGGGTCCGGCGCGAGATCTCACTGTCGCTCAAGATGATTACGCCGCTGAAGTTCAATCACGATGTGGTGGTGCCGAAAGCCCGCGTGCCTGAGTTGTTCGAGTTGATGGACGGTATTCGCGCGAAGTTCCGGCTTCGCATCCCATGTTTTGGACACGTCGGCGACGGCAACATTCACGTCAACATCATGGTGAACCCTCACGACGAAGACGAGATTCGCCGGGCGCACGAGGCTGAAGATGAGCTGTTTCGTGCCGTGGTGGCGCTGGAGGGCTCGATCAGCGGCGAGCATGGCATTGGATTCGCAAAAATGAAATACGTGCCACTGGAGTTGTCGCCGGAGACCATCGAGCTGATGCGTCGCGTCAAGGCGGCATTCGACCCCAATGGCATTCTGAACCCTGGAAAGATGTTTCCATGACCATCTGCTTCGTGTCCGTCATCCTCGCGCTTTCGGTCATGTTCAGCGCCCCTGCGAGCGCCATTCCCCAGTCCACGCCCCCAGTGTTGGTGGTCTTTGAGACATCTCTGGGGGCGATCACGATCGAAGTGAACGTGGCGAAGGCGCCAGAGACGGCGGCCAATTTCCTGAGATACGTGGACGCGGGCCTCTATGCGGGCGGAAGGTTCCACAGAACGGTGCGGCCCGACACGGAGACGCGGAAGGAGGTGCCGATTGAGGTGGTGCAAGCCACGCGTGCGCCTCGCACACCCCAAACGCCGAGTTTCCCGCCCATCGCCCTCGAGCGCACCAGCGTGACCGGCTTGACGCACGTGGACGGTGCGGTATCGATGGCGCGTTCCACTGCGGACACCGCGGTGGCGGATTTCTTCATCTGTATCGGCGCGCAACCCCTTCTGGACTTTGGTGGGGCGCGCAACGACGATGGTCAGGGCTTCGCCGTGTTTGGTCGAGTGGTGTCCGGCATGGACGTCGTGCGAAAGATTCAGGCCGCACCGGTGCGCGAGGGTACGCAGAACCTGGCGCCGCCCATCGCGATAGTGAAGGCTGCGAGGAAGGCTCCATTACAATAGCGGGATGATTACCGTCGCCGTCATCGGCGCCTCCACTGACCGTCGCAAATTCGGCAACAAAGCCCTCCGTGCATTCCGCGAGCAGGGATACCGCGTGGTGCCGATTCACCCGACCGCCACCGAGGTAGAAGGGGAGAAGGCCTACGCGAGCGTGCTCGACTATCCTGAGCCAATCGACGAGGCCACGGTCTACGTGCACGCCGATGCCGGCCTCCGGGTGCTGAGCGAGATCGCGAAAAAAGGCATTCCGGTTGTGTGGCTCAACCCCGGCGCCGACGAGCCAGAGGTGGTTGTCCGGGCCCGCACTCTGGGCCTGAACCCCAGGGTCGCCTGCTCGATCCTGGCCATCGGCGATTCACCGATTCGGTACTAGAACCTCGAACCTGGCACCTCGAACCTCGGACCTCGGACCTCGAACCGTGGTATACTCGTCCTTGTAAGTCCCCGTTCGAACCCCCAAACCCAACTTCACTTTTCGGCTTTTCGAAGTTTTTCCGACTACGCACCCACATGGCACATCATCCCAGACGTTCCGGACGTCGCTCTGCCGAGCTTCCCGTCGCTGACCCCGCCCTCGAATACGCCGCCGAACAGGCAAAGGCGGAGGCCGAAGCGGCCAACAATCCCGACGCCGCGCCTGCGCCGAAGGCGCCCATGCTCAACATCAATGACCTGAAGGACATGAGCATCCAGAAGCTCACCCAGGTGGCCAAGGACCTCAACGTCATTGGCGCAACGGGCATGCGCAAGCAGGATCTGATTTTCCAGATCCTGAAAGCGCAGACCGAGCAGAGCGGGTTCCTGTTTTCAGAGGGCGTGCTCGAAGTGCTGCCGGATGGATTTGGCTTTCTCCGCGCGCCGGACTACAACTACCTGCCGGGACCGGATGACATCTACGTTTCCCCCTCGCAAATTCGAAAGTTCGACTTGCAGACCGGCGACACCGTCTCCGGCCAGGTCAGGCCTCCCAAGGACGGCGAACGCTACTTCGCGCTGATCAAGGTCGAGGCGGTCAACTTCGAAGCGCCCGATCAGGCGCGCAACAAGTTGTTCTTCGAGAACCTGACGCCTCTCTATCCTCAGGAGCGCCTCAAGCTCGAGACGTCATCAGACAACGTCTCCGCGCGGGTCATGGATCTCATGACGCCGATCGGCAAAGGCCAGCGCGGTCTCATCGTTGCGCCTCCCCGCACGGGTAAGACGATGCTGCTGCAGAACATCGCGCAGTCGATTACGACGAACCACCCCGAGGTGTACTTGATCGTGCTGCTCATCGACGAGCGGCCTGAAGAAGTCACCGACATGCAGCGGTCGGTTCGCGGCGAAGTGATTTCCTCCACGTTCGATGAGCCGGCGCAACGCCACGTGCAGGTGGCCGAGATGGTCATCGAAAAAGCGAAGCGGCTCGTGGAGCACAAGAAAGACGTCGTGATCCTGCTCGACTCGATCACGCGCCTCGCCCGCGCCTACAACACCGTGGCGCCTTCGTCCGGCAAGGTGCTCTCAGGCGGTCTGGATTCGAACGCGCTCCAGAAGCCGAAGCGCTTCTTTGGTGCGGCCCGCAACATCGAAGAGGGCGGCTCCATCACCATCATGGCCACCGCGCTCGTGGACACCGGCTCGCGCATGGACGACGTGATCTTTGAAGAGTTCAAGGGCACGGGCAACATGGAAATCCACCTTGACCGCAAGCTGGTCGACAAGCGCGTGTTTCCCGCCATCGACATCATCAAGAGCGGCACGCGCAAGGAAGAACTCCTGCACACCAAGGACGACCTCAACCGCATCTGGGTGCTCCGCAAAGTACTGAACCCGCTGTCGCCGGTTGAAGCGATGGAACTGCTCATCGACAAGCTCTTCAAAACGAAGTCGAACGCCGAGTTCCTGGCGGCCATGCAGAAGATGGGGTAGGGAAACTGATCGGGCACCGCTTCGGATCGTTCACCGTTCTGTCCCTGCTGGGCGAAGGCGGGATGGGCCAGGTCTATCGAGCCCGCGATAGCCGCCTTGACCGCGATGTCGCCATCAAGATCCTCCCCAACGGCTTCATCGCTGACCCCGATCGGCGCGCCCGCTTCGATCGCGAGGCGAGGCTACTCGCGGCATTAAGTCACCCGAACATTGGCGCGATCTACGGAGTCGAAGACATCGACGGCGCGCCTGCCCTTGTCCTGGAACTGGTCGAAGGCCCCACACTCGCCGAACGGCTCCAGCGTGGGCCACTTCCCCTCAACGAAACAATCGCGATCGCGGGGCAAATCGCGGACGCACTCGACGCCGCGCACCAAAGCGGGATCATCCATCGCGACCTCAAACCCGCCAACATCAAGATCCGCAGTGACGGTCAGGTGAAAGTACTCGACTTCGGTCTCGCCAAGGTGGCCGGAAGCGACTCCGCTCCCGTGGCGGCCACGGCGACCGCCGCGACGCACCACGGAACGGTACTCGGTACGGCGCCCTACATGAGTCCGGAGCAGGCGCGCGGCCTGCTCGTGGACAAGCGGACCGACGTCTGGGCCTTCGGTTGCGTCTTGTACGAGATGTTGTCCGGTCGTCCCGCGTTCGCCCGCGCGACATTCTCAGACACGATCGTAGCGACGCTCGAGCACGACCCTCACTGGCAATCGCTTCCGGACACGACGCCGCCAGCGATTCGTCGCCTTGTAAAGCGCTGCCTCGAGAAGGACGTCACTCACCGTTTTCGAGATATCGGGGACGTGGCTCTCGATCTGAAAGACATGAGGGCCAATGAGGATGTCACCGACTCAACAGGCCGGGTACGAGGCAGACCGGGATGGGTTGCCATGGTCGCGATGGCGGGCGTCGTGGGCCTGATCGCTGCAGGCGCGGCATGGACGTTCAAGCCGGCACCACCAGGGGCCACTGACGTGACGCGTCTTGCGATCAGCCTGCCCCCTGGTGCAACGCTCGGGGACGAGCAAATGCCGTCAATGGCCTTATCCCCGGACGGCCGCACCGTTACCTACGCAGCGAGCCGCAGCGGCGCGGGAGTCCCGCTATTGTTTGTGCGCAGGCTGGATGCACCTGAAGCCACGCTCCTGGCCGGCACAGAAGACGCGACAGCCCCCTTCTTCTCTCCCAGCGGTCAGTGGATTGGGTTCTTCGCGCGGGGGAAGCTCAAGAAAGTACTCGCAGCCGGTGGGGGAGTAGAGACGCTGGCTGATGCCGCAGTCGGGCTCGGCGGGTGCTGGAGTGGAGACGACACGATTTACTATGCGCCGTTCAACACCGCCGGCCTCTGGAGGATCTCAGCCAACGGGGGCGTCGCTGAGGAATTCACCCGCATTGACCGATCTCGCGATGAAGTCAGTCACCGCTGGCCACAGGTGCTTGCCGACCGCAAGACCGTGATGTTCACGGTGTGGACCGGGCCCGGCTGGGACGAGAAGCACCTCGAGGTCCAGGTGGGAGCGGAGGGTGACCACCGACGGCTCGTGACAGGCGCAAGCACTGGTCGCTACATTTCGACCGGTCATCTGCTCTACTCCAAGGTCGACAACCTGATCGTGGTGCCGTTCGACTTGGCGAAGCTCACCATCACCGGCCCGCCGGTGACGCTTCTCGAGCGTGCGCGTGATGGCGTCGGCGAAGGCGCGCAGTACGCCGTGTCTGACTCGGGCGCGCTTGCCTACGTGCAGGCACAGTCGGGTGTGTTCGAACGCCGGCTTGTCTGGGTGAACCGCGACGGCACCGTTACCCCAATCGCGGCACCCCCGAAGGCCTATACCGATCCGGTCATCGCGCCCGACGGCCGCTCAATTGCGCTCAGCGTTCAGGGAACCACGCAGACGCTCTGGATCTACGATCTCGATCGTTCCTCGCTGACGACGCTCCCGGCGACGGGAAGCCTCCAGTCACCCGTGTGGACGCCAGACAGTCGACGAATCGCCTATCGTGCTACGAGGGGTGGATACCGCAACATCTACTGGCGAGCCGCCGACGGAAGCGGCGAGGAAGAACGCCTGACGACAAGCGATCGGCTGCACACACCGACATCGTTCTCCCATGACGGTCAGTTTCTGCTGTTTGCCGAGGTAAGTCCAGAAACCGCCAACGACATCTGGATCATCGGCACCGATCCGCAACAGCGGACTGCGCGGGCCCTGATGACGACGAAATTCTCGGAGCGGTCACCTCAAGTCTCGCCCGATGGCAAATGGCTCGCGTACGCCTCCGATGAATCCGGGCGGACGGAAATCTACGTGAGTCCATTTCCGGGTCCAGGTGGGAAAACCGCGATCTCGACGCAGGGCGGAAGAGAGCCACGCTGGTCCAGGAACGGTGATGAGGTGTTCTATCGTCAATCTGACGCGGTGATGGCCGTGAAGGTCACGACGGGATCGCGGCTCATCGCCAGTTCGCCCCGCGTGTTGTTCGAGGGTCACTACCAGATCAGCGACACGAGCAGCCCCGGCTTCGACGTGGCGGCCGATGGCCGCTTTCTCATGATTCAGCCGACGGTCGCCGAACAGCCAGCAACGGAATTCAATATCGTCCTGGGCTGGCGGGGCGCCCTGAAGGCACCAGTCGCACGCCGCTGAGCCAAACGCGCCGCGGGCCGTGTCAAGGATCACGAACCCGGGCAATGACTCCCTCGCAGACTCGGGCCAATCGTTCCGATCGTCGGAGGCCGGACCTTCAGGTCCGGCGTGTTGCCGGGTCTGAAGACCCGGCCTCCAACGATCGAGGCAGCGGCATGTGCTAGGCGGTGACGACGCGATGCAGCGCGATCTTGCCGTCGACCGCTTCGACGTACACCGTATCGCCCTCGCCAAAGTCACCTTGCAGCAGACCCAGTGCCAGGGGATCGAGCACGCGCTTCTGCAGCGTCCGCTTCAAGGGCCGCGCGCCGTAGATCGGATCGTACCCTTCCTCCACCAGCAGGTCTCGCGCCGAGTCCGACATCTCCAGCGTGATCTTGCGTTCCGCGAGGCGTTTCAGCAGTGAACCCAGCTGGATGTCGATGACCTTGCGGATATCGGCCTTCGTCAACGGGTCGAAGTAGACGATCTCGTCGATGCGATTGAGAAACTCGGGCCTGAAGTGCGCCCGCAGGGATTCCTGATCGCGCACGTTCGACGTCATGATGACCACGACGTTCTTGAAGTCCACGGTGCGGCCCTTGCCGTCGGTCAGTCTCCCATCGTCGAGCAACTGCAACATGACGTTGAACACTTCCGGGTGGGCCTTCTCGACTTCGTCGAAGAGCACCACGGCGTAAGGACGCCGCCGTACAGCCTCCGTGAGCTGGCCCGCTTCCTCATACCCCACGTATCCGGGCGGTGCGCCCAGCAGCCGTGAGACGGTGTGCTTCTCCTGATACTCCGACATGTCGATCCGGATCATCGCCTGCTCATCGTCGAACAGAAACTCCGCGAGCGCGCGGCCCAGTTCTGTCTTGCCCACACCCGTGGGACCGAGGAACAGGAAACTTCCAAGAGGACGATTCGGGTCCTGCAGGCCGGCACGCGCACGCCGCATCGCATTGGCGACGGCCACCACTGCGGTGTGCTGCCCGACGACGCGCTTGTGGAGGCGTTCCTCCATCTTGACGAGCTTCTGGACCTCGCCCTCCAGGAGGCGGCTGACGGGGATGTGGGTCCACCGAGCCACCACCTCGGCGATGTCTTCTTCGTCCACCTGCTCCTTCAGCATCTGCCCGGCGCCTTCGGCCGGCGCCGCCTGGTCGTGAGTGGCGATCTCGCGTTCCAGTTCAGGGATGCGGCCGTACTGGAGCTCTGACGCACGCGCATAGTCACCGGCACGCTGCGCCTGTTCCACTTCAAGTCGCAGGCGCTCGAGCTCTTCTTTCTTGCCCCTGACGCCCTGGATGGCGTCTTTTTCCTTCTGCCATTGGGCTGAAAGGCGCGTGCGTTCTTCCTTGAGGCCGCCCAGTTCCTTTTCGAGTTTTTCCAGCCGATCGCGTGACGCGTTGTCGGATTCCTTGCGCAAGGCCTCGCGTTCGATCTCGAGCTGCATGACGCGCCGCTCGACCTCGTCGAGTTCGGCCGGCATCGAATCGATTTCCATCCGGAGACGGGAGGCTGCCTCATCGATGAGGTCAATTGCCTTGTCAGGAAGAAAGCGATCAGCGATGTAGCGGTGTGAGAGCAAGGCAGCGGCCACCAGGGCCGAGTCCTTGAACTTGACTCCGTGGTGAATCTCGTAGCGCTCGCGAAGGCCGCGAAGAATGCTGATGGTGTCTTCCACGCTGGGCTG
>JBKJJZ010000545.1:0-9620 GCA_046597705.1 Vicinamibacterales bacterium
TGCGGCATCCGCGCGGCCGCCCGAGGCACGGGTCCGGCCATCGATGACGAATCCATCCGGCCGTTCGTCGGCGGTGACACCCAGGGCCCGCAATCCCGTCACCAGCGCCGAGATGCGGTCGCTCTCCTTCACGCGCAACTCCTGCGCGCCTGAGACCTCGAGCCGGCGCCCGGCAGCCGCGCAGGCGGCCAGCACCGGCAGCTCATCAATGAGCCCGGGCACTTCGCTCGCCTCGATCCTGGTGTCGCGGCGATCGCCGTACGCGACTCGAATTGTTCCGACCGGCTCGCCGCCTTCCAACGATTCCTGCGAGATGGAAACCTCTGCACCGAGTCGCTCGAGCGCCCGCAGGAAACCGATACGGCGTGGATTGAGCGCGACATGGCGCACGTGGACGACTGAACCGGGGATGACGGCCGCGGCGGCCGCCCAGACCGCCGCGGACGAAGGATCGCCGGGCACGCGCAAACGCGCGTGCGGGACCGCCAGCCGTTGCCCCCCTGCCACGCGGACTCGCAGTCCGTCCACGTGACACGACAGCCCGAACAGCGGAAAGGCCCGTTCCGTGTGATCGCGAGTCTCTGCCGGCTCATTGACGGTGGTGGTGCCCGAGGCGCTGAGGCCCGCCAGCAGGATGGCGCTCTTGATCTGGGCGCTGGGAACGGGGGGAGTCCACTCCAGCCCCTCTAGAGCGCCCCCCTCGATCACCAGTGGCGCCAACCCTGCCTGAGAGCCGATACGGGCCCCCATGGCGGTCAGCGGGTCGATGACACGCCGCATCGGCCGGCGCCGCAGGGAAGCGTCGCCAGTCAGTGTGGACCGGAACGGGCGCGCCGACAGCAACCCGGCCATCAGCCGCATCGTCGTCCCCGAGTTTTCTGCGTCCAGATCGGCCAGTGGCTGCGTCCAATCGCGGCCAACGACAGCCACAACCCCGGGGGCGATTACATTAACGTCTGCGCCAAGAGCGCGCACGCATGCGATAGTAGCGGCCACGTCGGCGCCGGAGGACAGGTGTTCAATCACGGACCTTCCGGGCGCAAGCGAAGAGAGCAAGACATATCTGTGAGAAATGGACTTGTCGCCGGGGACCGAGAGGTCTCCGCGAACCGAACCTACTGGCGAGAGTGCGAGGGATTGCATTTTCCAATGGGGCAGTTGGGATGAGCCAGCTTAATATGTTATCCACACGCGCGCCTATGCAGACCGACCGCCACCTTATTCGCCTGGAGTTGCCCAGCTCGTTCGAGATGCTCGATCTCGTTCAAGTCCTCAGTGACCGCCTCTCGTCCATCGCGGGCCTCGACGAGGACACGACGCACTGGGTCAGTGTCGCGGTCCGTGAGTCCGTGATTAATGCCGTCAAGCACGGCAATCGCGAGGACCGGGCCAAACACGTGACGGTTGAGTTCACGCTCGCGCCGCGGCTCGAACCCAAGAGATTCACCGTTGAGGTGCTCGACGAGGGCGAAGGGTTCGACTACGAGGAAGTGGACGACCCCCTGGCGCCCGAGAACCTGATGAAGTCGAGCGGTCGCGGCATTTTCTTCATGCGCAACTTCATGGATGACGTGGCGATTGCCCGTCGACCCGAAGGCGGGATGTCCGTGCGCCTGGTCAAGAACCTCCAATAGGTGGCGCTCAACCCCCGGTATCTGGCTGTCGCTGTTGAGGCGGCCCTGGCCGCGGGCCGTTTGCAGCTCGACTACCTCCGGCGCGATCTTCACATTCAGAAAAAGGGCGAGATTGACCTGGTCACCGACGCCGATGTGGCCGTCGAGCAGGACATTCGAGCGCGCGTGGCCCGGCACTTTCCCACGCACGTCTTCCTGGGCGAAGAGGCCGCGCAGTCGGCGCCAACGTCCGCCTCGCCGTTCCGCTGGATTGTGGATCCCATCGACGGCACCACCAATTTCGCGCATGGGCTGCCGCTGTTCTGCGTGTCGATTGCGCTCGAGATTGACGGGCGGGTCGAAATCGGCGTCGTCTACGTGCCCGTCGCGGATGAGCTGTTCACGGCCGAGCGTGGCGAAGGGACTCGTCTCAATGGGATGAGAATCCACGTCACCGGTGAGACGTCGTTGATTGATTCGCTGCTCGTGACGGGATTCCCGCCGCAGGCGAGCGACAAACGGGGAGAGCAGTTGGAGATCTTCGGCGAGTTTCTTTCGCGTGCCCGCGCAGTACGCCGCCTGGGTTCTGCAGCCCTGGATCTAGCGTATATCGCGGCGGGCCGCTTCGACGGATTCTGGGAGCGATCGCTGCACGCCTGGGATGTTGCGGCGGGCGCCTTGCTGGTCGAAGAAGCGGGCGGCCGGGTCACCAGTTTCAGCGGCGGCTCGTTCGACCATTTCGGCGGTCAGTTGCTGGCCTCGAATGGCGCGATTCATTCGCAGCTGGCCGCGATTCTGGGGGACGTCGCGCGTCGCCACCCGGACGTGGGCTGAACTCCACTGGGGACACCGGCGGGCACGGCTGACAACCGGCTTCGGAAAATCCGAAGCGCGGCGCTTGGCATCAATCCTGCTGCTGCGAGGTGTCGGGCCACTGGGATTCCAGGGGCTGTCAGAATTGACGCAGCGGACGCACCCTTAAGGAGAATCGTATGAAACGGGTCATGAAGAGGGCAATGGTTGGTGCCGGAGCGGTGGTGGTCACTGTGCTTGCGGCGGTTCCGGCCTCCGCGCAGGCCGTGCACTCTGTGACGTTCGGAGGCGGCGTGTTTGTCCCCCGCGGCTGTACTGACCGGATCGACTGCCGTGCGAACCGCGGCTCCGACGACGTGCTCGTGGAGGACTTGAACTCACTGGCGTTTCGCATCAAGGATTTCCGGGGCGGCCAGGTGTTTGGCGAGTGGAACATCACATTCGACGAGCGCGTGGAAGTGAGCCTTGGTGGCGGCTTCTACCGGCGGACGGTCCCCAGCGTCTATGCAGATTTCGTGGACATTGATTTGACGGAGATCGAGCAGGACTTGCGGCTTCGTGTGATTCCAGTCTCAGCGGTCGTTCGTTTTCTGCCGTTCGGGCACGCGGGCCAGGTGCAGCCGTATCTGGGTGGCGGCGTGGCGGCGCTCAACTGGAAATACTCAGAGACCGGCGAGTTCGTGGACTTCACCAACAACAACACGATCTTCGACGATCACTACGTCGCGTCCGGCACGGTCCTGGCGCCGGTGCTGCTGGGTGGCCTGCGCATGCCGATCAACGGCGACGTGTACGCGCTGAACGCCGAGTTCCGCTATCAGTGGGGCAAGGGCGACACGGGTGGAGCGCAGAACGGATTTCTCGCGGACAAGATCAATCTCGGCGGTCTGAATTTTACTCTCGGCTTCCAGATCCGCTTCTGACGTAGAGCGCGACGCCTCCGCTTGCCGCGGTGCGCGTGAATCCATCGAGGAACGACGGGTTCACGCGCACCTGATTCGCAAGGGCATCGCCCCCCTCGGCCGTTTCCTCAATCAGAATCCATTTCACGAACCGTCCGGGTCCCCACAGGGCGGCAGTCCAGATGTCGCCGTTCCCTTCGTGCAGGAAGTCCTTGATCGCGAAGCCCTGCTCGGACATCTGCTGCATGTAGTGCCCCAGCGAACCCATGCTCGCCATGATGGGAGTGCCGTCCCACTGGGCGACGAGGGCGGCGGTCACGACGCGGCGTTCGTCGCTCGAGGGACGTTCCCGCTGCGCTTCAGTCACCATCGGCGCGGTACGGTCGAACGGAGGCGTGACCCAGACAGCGGCACCCAGGCACGCCGCTGCTGCGGCCAGATGCAGCCGTCTCGGCAAACGCGCCAATGCAAACGCTCCGGTGACTGCGGCCGCAATCACGAGGGCGGTCATGTAGCGAATGCGGATGGGATGACCACTCGAAAACGCGTAGAGAGGCAAGGCCGCGGCAGCAAACAGGCTCAGTGGGATTAGCGCACGCGCCACGTCGATCCTCTTCGTCAGTGAACCTGAGCGGAGCGTCCAGAGAGCGGTCACGATCGCAGACAGCGCGCCCGCTAATCCGAGCCACAGCAGCCAGGCTCCGCCCAGCTGCGTGGCGCCATCGAGAACCTGATCCAGCGCCAGCCGGGGGTTTCCAAGAGCCGGGTTGTTCGGCTCGAAGAACCCCGACGTCACCAGCCAGGACCCCGTACTGGCCCAGCTCATGAACAGGAACACCAGGCCGGCCGCAGCGGGATACGCGGCCAGCCGCGCGGCGCGGCGCGGCGACGCAGCGGCGGCAATGACGAGGAGCGCGGCGGTAATGAACCAACCTTCATAGCGGGTGAGTGTCAGGGCAGCCAGGACCATGCCCGTCCGAATGGCCTGGGCAGGATCGTGGCGAAGCAACCAGAGATCGACCGACGCGACAGCCATCAACGACAAGCCAAACAGCATCGCTTCGGTCATTGGTGTGCTCTGCAGATAGAGCACGTTCGGGTTGAGCAGAATGATGAGCGGAAGCGCGGTCGCAAGCGGCCACGAGGCGGTCAATCGGTGGAGATAGCTGGCCAGCGCTCGCAGGCCCAGCGTCAGGAAGGTGACCGACAGCAGCACGCCGGACCCTCCGGTCCGATAACTCCAGTCCCATTGCGCGGGAGCCGCATTGAGGATGTGGGGGAGGGGAAGCCAGACGCCACCGATCTGCCGCCAGCCTGGCGTGAGGCTGTCAATGAGCCGCCGGGCGACCACAAGATGGCCGCGCGCATCGTAGTGGCTCAGCGTCAGTCCCTGTGTCGCGTAGTAGAGTGCGGCCGCCACGCCGACCGCGGCGGCGACGGCCGTTACTGCCCGCGTCACGCGCATTGTCAGCCGCGCCGCCAGCGAGCAAAGGTGCGGACGGCGATAAACCAGTCTCG
This sequence comes from Vicinamibacterales bacterium, assembly GCA_046597705.1. Lineage (GTDB taxonomy): Bacteria > Acidobacteriota > Vicinamibacteria > Vicinamibacterales > SCN-69-37 > SYFT01. The sequence continues at coordinate 4,847 of JBKJJZ010000545.1, forward strand.
CGCGCCGATCTTCTTGCCATCGAGCCGGCTGCGCGGATGGTAGTGGATGGGGACCTCCACGATGTGGTGGCCCCGCGCGATCACCTTGGCGCTGATTTCGTGGTCCAGCTCAAAACCGTTCGTTTCCAGTTTCAATTCGTTGAGAAGCGCTCTTGGAAACAGTTTCAGCGCGGTCACGGTGTCGGTCAGGTATCGCCCTGTGATGAGGCGACAAACAATGCTGAGGCTCGTGCCGCCCAGAAACGCCATCAAGCCCTGCTGCGGATAGGGCCCTCGATGTGTGAGGTATCGGCTCCCGTAGACGACCGTGGCGCCCTTTCGAGCGGCACTGAACATTGGCAAATAGTCATTCGGGTCGTACTCGAGGTCCGCGTCCTGGATGAGCACGTAATCGCCACTCGCCGCGTTGATGCCGGTCCTGACGGCGCTTCCCTTGCCACCGTTTGGCTTTCGGATGAGTGTCACCCCGGGAATGGCTGCAACGATGTCCGCGGTCCGATCCTTTGACCCGTCATCGACGACGATGAGTTCCAGCGTGCAATCGACCGATGCCAGGTCAACGCGGCGGATCTGTTCGAGCAGCTGGCCGATGAACCGCTCTTCGTTGTAGGCGGGAATGACCACCGAGACAATCGTGGGACCTTTCATGAACGACCTTCCGCGGGGGAACCAAGACGCCGCTCGACTTGAGAAAGATCCTCGGGGGTGTTGATCCCCTGCGCCTCCTCCACGGCTATCTCGAATGTCATGACCTTGCCGCGGCTGGACAGCCATGGCAGAAACGGGAGGAAGTTGCGCTCCCCCGTGCCGGCACCCAGCTGCGCTTCACGCGCGTAGGAGGGCAACCACTCTTCGAAGGCTTTGCGCGACAAGGAAAACAGGCCGGCATCACTTGTCCCGGTCTGGGGCATCACATCGCCTTCCCGCCTTTGACGCACCGATGCCAGCCGGCCATCGGGTCCGCGTTCGAAGTGAATGTACGGCGAGGTCTGGCGCACGACCGGGAAGATAACGTCTTGCTCTGGCGATGCGGCGTCGCGCGCGCGAAGCATAGCGACGGTTGCCGCCGAAATGCCCACCTGATCGCACCACGTGATCCAGACGCGTTCGGGCCGGTCCTGCTTCACGGCGTCGCTGGCGCACAGGATGGCGTCCAGCATGCCGGTGGGAGCCGCCTGTTCGGCGAACTGGATCGAGGTGGTATCTGCCTGCAGGTGTTGGGTTGCCATGAGTCGATCCGCTGGATGCACCACGATCACCGCCGCCTCGACTACCTCGCGGTAGCGGTCAAGGACGTGATCAATCATGGCCCGGCCTGCCACGGGTGTCAGAAGTTTGGGCAGGGCAGAGCCAAGTCGCGCGCCGCGCCCCGCCGCGGGAATGAGGAGAACACGTGTCACAAAGCGGTCAGCGCTCCAATCTTATCGCGTGCCCGCACGTCGGCTATAATTTCGTTCCGGCCCCATGGAACAGTTTGTCGCCTGGTTGCAGCCGATCCTCGAGCGATTTGGCGGCGTCGGCATGGCAATCATGGCGGCGGTGGATTGCTCATTCGTGTCGATGCCGAACCTGAGTGATTTGCTGATTATCTGGCAGACGATTCAGCACCCCGACCGGTGGTGGTATTACGCGTTGATGACGACCGTGGGGTCCGTGGCCGGGTCAATGGTGATCTATGAGATCGGCCGCCGGAGCGGCGAAACCTTCCTGCTGAAGCGGTTCAAGCCTGAATACGTGGCCCACGTCCGGAAGCTGTTCGCGCGGTACGGCATGTGGGTGATTTCCGTGATAGCCATGATGCCGCCCCCGGCACCCTACAAGGTCTTCGTGCTTCTGGCGGGCGTCGGCGGGGTGGGGCCCGGCATGTTCGCCCTGGCGGTGGCCATCGGGCGGGGCCTCAGATACGGCATCGAAGGCTGGCTGTCGCGCGTCTATGGCGCAGCCGCCGCGGACCTGATCAAAGAGAACGTCACAGCCGTCTCCCTGTGGTTATTGGCAACAGCGGCCATTGCCGGGCTACTCTTCGTTTGGTGGAGACGACGCGTGGGACGCCGCAGCGCAGCATAATATGGAGCGGCAGAGTGTCCTGGTGAACCCCCACGCGTCTATCGACCTGTCGGTCGTCATCCCGATCTACAACGAATCCGAGAATCTCGAGCCATTGTGCCGCGAGTTCACGGAGACGCTGACCGCCTGGGGCCGACCCTTCGAACTCCTCCTGGTGGACGACGGGAGCGACGATGGGTCGTTCGAGATTCTCCGTCGTGTGCAGGCGGCGGATCCGCGCGTAAGGGTCATTCAGTTCCGCCGGAACTTTGGACAAACGGCCGCCTTTGCCGCCGGATTCGCTTATGCACGGGGGCGATTGATCGCAACAGCCGATGGCGATCTGCAGAACGACCCGCGGGATTTGCCGGCGATGGTCGCGCGGCTCGAGGGCACTGCCGGCAGCGCCATCAAGGATGGTCTCGACAGCACCGAGTACGACATCGTGTGCGGCTGGCGCAAGGACCGGAAGGACGCGTTCATCAACCGCCGTTTGCCGTCGGTCCTGGCGAATCGACTGATCTCCTGGGCCACGGGCGTGAAGCTCAACGACTACGGATGTTCATTGAAGGTGTTCCGTGCGGAGGTGGTCAAACCACTCAAGCTGTACGGCGAGATGCATCGCTTTCTGCCGGCCCTGGCCAGCGAAATGGGTGTTCGCATCGCAGAGCACGTCGTCAATCATCGTGCGCGCAAGTTCGGGCGGACCAAGTACGGCATTTCGCGCACGATTCGAGTCATCCTGGATCTGGCCACAGTGAAGTTCCTGCTCAGCTATTCCACAAGGCCCTTGCAGATGTTTGGCCTGCTTGGCGTGGTGATGGGCGGCGCGGGCGGGTTGATTCTGGCGTGGCTGGCGTATGTGAAGTTCATAGGGCACGAGGCCATCGGTGACCGGCCGTTGTTGATGTTCGGCGTCCTATTGGTGTTTACGGGCGTGCAATTGCTGACGATCGGGTTGCTGGCTGAACTGCAGGCCCGCACGTACCACGAGTCACAGGGCAAGCCCATCTTCGCGGTGCGCCAGGTGCTGGAGACCCCGGAAAGGGACTGAATCGATGAAGAGTGTGGTGGGAATCGCAGGAATGATTGTGCTGCTGGCGGCGGGAACGGCGCAGGGACAAATAGGGCCGCCGCCCGTTGCCACGCCGGCGCCGCAGGTGCCCGTGGTCCGATCCGAGGCCGCGTTGCCCGGAACGAAGTGGTATCTGGGTGTACTGTCCGGCGTCCAGATGGTGGGGCGCACCGGCCCGGTCGCCGGCGGCGAGTTCGGAGTCAGGCTGAGAAAAAACCTCCAGGTCGTGGTCGAGGGCGGCTGGTTGAAGAATGTGGTGACCGACAGTCGCGTCGCTGAAGTGCAGTCGTTTGCCACGTACCTTCAGCAGACGCAGGGGCGGCCGGCCACGGGTGACGTCGACGCGCCGGCCTGGTTTGGCACCGTTGGGTTGCGCTACATCTACGAAAATTCCAGCGGTGTTCGGCCGTACATTCTGGCTAACGCAGGTATTGCGCGCGTGGAGTTCCGGCCCACCTTCACCCTCAACAACGTGAGCATCTCGTCGAATGTCGGCCAGTACGGCGTGACGCTCGGCCGGGATTTGCTTGGCCCCGGCAATCATCGGGCCTACGGCGGAGGCGCCGGGCTGGTCTTCGGCGCCGAGTGGTATCTGGATGTCGGCGTGCGACTGACCCGGATCACTACCCCGGACCATGCGACCGATGTGCGGCGGCTCAGCGTCGGCTTTGGTCGGAGGTTTTAGGGCATGGTACGACGCCGGTTCTGGTGGGTTCTCGTGTTGGGGGCGATGGCTTGCAGCGGGTCAACGCCTGTGAGCCCCTCGGTCCTGCCAACGGTAAAACTCACCACGCCTCCGGTGATCCGGTCGATCACTGCGCCCACCACGCGGGTTGAAACGGGACAGGACTTCACGATTACCGCTGTGGTCGAGGACGCTGAAACTCCGTCGAACAAGTTGTCATACGTGTGGACCGCGAACGCGGGCACGATCACCGGCACTGGTCCTGTCGTGACCTGGCGCCATCCGGCTGGCCTCAAGGCAGGCGTCGACGTTGTGATCACCTTGACGGTGATTGACCCGTATAAGGTGGTCGAGAACAACGTGATTGTCGACCGTGAGTACCGCGTGGTGGGGCAGGCGGCGCCGTTTCGCGTGCACGACTCAGTGGCAGAAATGAAGGAACTCGCCCGGAAGTTCCTGCTCGATTTATTCGGGAACTCGGCGATTTCCCCAGTCGGGTGTCTTGTGGATTTCACAGACTCTGGCCGGTGTGCGGCGGGCAAGCAGGCGGAGCTGAATGACATCACTGAAAACCGGCAACTGGTGGTCATCAAGTCAGGCAAGATCTACTCCCAGCAGTTCGTGTCCGAAGGCCCCAATGCCGCCCGGGTGATTTCTGACGCCGAGTTTTTCAGCGTGTGGATTCAGAGCGGCCAGGGTGGCATTGCCCGGGGCGGCTTCATCGTCACGGGGATCTACGAGCGCAACCGCTGGTGGCTCTGCGAAAGCACGTTCGATCCAATGGCGGGCAACGGCGGGCTGTTCGACCTTTACAAGATGCGCGCGCGTGGCAAGATGCCCATCAAGTAAGGCCGCGATCATAGAATCATTCCGGCATGGCTTTCTATCGCACGTTCTCAGAGAAGAAGTTGACCTCCGCCGGCGCCGCGCGTCGCGGGCGCATCGAACAGGCGCGATTCGAAATGGTT
>JBKJJZ010000572.1:0-17427 GCA_046597705.1 Vicinamibacterales bacterium
GGCACTCGCCCTCGACATACTCCATGACGAGGTAGTCAGGGCCCACGTCGTAAAGCGAACAAACATGACGATGGTTCACCGCCGCGATGGCCCGAGCCTCACGTTCGAAGCGCTCGCTGAAGGGGCCGAGACTGACCTTGATGGCGACCAACCGATTGAGACGCGTGTCTCGCGCCTCCCACACCTCACCCATGCCGCCCCGGCCGAGGGCGGAAAGAATCTCGTACGGACCGAGCCGCGTTCCTGGTGACAGAACCATGGAAGGTGCTCAGGATTATAGAACGACCGGTTTTGGCAGATGAGTGTTCGTTACGCCAAACGTCGTCGTGTTGCCACGACTTGGGGGTCTTGCGCCTAGTTGATTGCCTCGTTGATCAGGGGCGCGGTCTTGTGGGCACCCAGTGTCAGACGAAGATCATCAAACACTGAATAGGCGACTGGCGTAACCAGCAAGGTAAGCAGCAGGGACAATGTCTGTCCGCCGATGACGACAACGGCGATGCTGCGGCGCTCCTCTGCGCCGGGCCCCGTTCCAAGAGCCAGCGGCAGCATCGCGCCTACCAGCGCCAACGTCGTCATCAGGATCGGACGGAGCCGATCGCGGTTGGCCTGGATGATGGCCGCGCCGCGCTCCATCCCTTCACCCCGCAAGTTGTTCATGCGATCCACTTGAAGGATCGCGTTCTTCTTCACCACGCCGAACAGCACGAGCAGGCCGAGCGCCGAGTAGAGATTGAGCGTCTGGCCGGTCATCCACAGTGAGAACAGCGCGAACGGTACGGCCACCGGCAGCGACAGGAGAATCGTGAACGGATGGACCACGCTTTCAAACTGCGCAGCCAGGATCATGTACATGAAGATGATAGAGAGCATGAAAGCCCAGAGGAATTCCCTGAACGTCCGCTCGAGTTCCTTGGCGCGCCCGGCGACCGCCACGCTGTAGGCCGCCGGCATGCCGAGCCCGATCGCGGCCTGGCGCAGCGCTTCCATCCGATCCGCCTGCGCAAACCCCTGCCCCACTCCTGCCCGCAAATTGGCCTGACGCTGGCGATCCGTGCGGTCCACGCGCGACGGGCTCTCGGCCTCGACGATGGTGACGAGGTTGTCGAGGCGGACGAGTGTGCCACCCGCTCCCGGCACCAGCAAATGGCCCAGCGTTCGTGGATCGTTGCGATCGCGTACCGCCAGACGCAACTGCACGTCGTAATCGTCGTTGACGGTTGAGTCGCGGAATCGCGTGACCTCGGCATCTCCGCCCACCATCACTCGAAGCGCCGTGGCGATGTCCTGCGTCTCCACCTGCAGATCCGCTGCCCGGGCGCGATCGATGCGCACCTGCAGCCCCGGCTTGTTGAGTTTCAGCGTCGTGTCCGCATCGACGATGCCCAGATCGGGAGCCATGACGCGCAGCCGCTCCGCGTAGTCAGCCAATGCCTGCAGTTCCGGCCCGCGGATCGCCAGGTCAAGCTCGGTTCGGCCACCGCCCAGATTGATCGACTGCACGTTCCGAACGGACGCGCGGAGCTCCTTGAACTGGCGAAGGCGGCCACGCACGGCTCGCATCACTTCTGCCTGCGACGCGTTGCCGCGGAACGCCGCGCCGGGATCGAGGGTGACGAGGCCCTTGATCAGCCGCATCCACGAAAACACGCGGTCGTGGTGATCGGTCAGCCGCACATACAGCTCGCCCTGGTTGACGCCGCCCAGAATGCCGCCGCCGGCGGAACCCAACACCACACGCACGGCCGGGATCTGGCGCACCTGGTTCTCAACGGCCTCCATGGCATCGTTCATCGCGGCCAGGCTGGTGCCCTCCGGGGCCGTCACACCAACTTCGAACTCACCTTCATCCACGCCGCTGGGCACAAACTCCTGCAGGACGCGACCGTAGATCGGCACGGCACTGGCCATGATCAGAAGGGTGGCCACGCTCAGTGCCAGTCGATGACGCATGGCCCAACCGAGCATCGCGGTATAGCTGCGGTCGATGGCCGCGTAGAACCCCTTGCGCGACGCGCCGTGCTCCTCATGCGAACGCGAGCGGAAGAAGCGGGCGCTCATCATCGGCGTCAGGGTAAAGGACACCAGGAGGCTGACGAGAATGGCAACGGCGGCCGTGATGCCGAACTGATAGAGAAACCGGCCCGCGATGCTCGACATGAACGAGACCGGCACGAAGATGACGACCAGGCTCAGCGTGGTGGCGAGTACGGGCAGGGCGATCTCCGCGGTGGCCGCCCTGGCGGCCTCGAACGAGCCCATGCCTTTTTCTTCGACGAACCGGAAGATGTTCTCGAGCACCACGATCGCGTCATCGATCACGATGCCCACCATCAGCACCAATGCCAGCATCGTGACACTGTTGAGCGTGAAGCCGAGCGCCGACATCATCCCGAACGTCGAGATGACGGAGGCCGGAATCGCGACGCCGGCAATCACCGTGGCGCGCCAGTCGCGCATGAAGGTGAACACGACAAGGCAGGCCAGAATGCTGCCGAGCACCAGGTGCATGTTGATTTCGCCCAGCGCCGCGTAGATGTAACGGGATTGGTCCCTGATCACTTCCATTTTCACGTCGGCCGGCAGCTGCGGGCGCACGCGATCCATGTTGGCCTTCACGCCCTCAATGACCGCCACCGTATTGGCGCCCGACTGCCGCCGAATGGCCAGCGTCACCGTCGGCACGCCGTTCAACCGTGCGATGGAGCGCTGTTCCTTCGTACCGTCCTCGGCAAAGCCGATGTCTCGCACGCGAATGGGCGCGCCATTGCGTGAGGCGATCACGAGTTCGTCGAAGTCCTTTGGATCCACCACGCGGCCCATCGTGCGCAGCGTCTGTTCCCTTGTGTCGTTGGTCACGTTGCCGCCCGGCAGGTCGGCATTCTGGCGAGCCAGCGTGTCGCGGATGGCGGTAATCGGCAACTGGTAGGCGGCCAGCCGTGCCGCATCCACCCACACGTTGATGGCGCGCTCGAGTCCGCCGACGATCTCGACCTCACCCACGCCGCCGGATCGCTCCAGCAGCGGCCGCACCACCTTGTCGGCCATCTCCGTCAGCTCCCGGAGCGGCCGATCCGCTGAAAGCGCAATCGTGATGACAGGCGCCGAATCGTTGTCGGACTTGGCCACGATGGGCGGATTGACGTCGCGCGGCAATTGACCCAGCACACCAGCCACGCGATCGCGCACGTCCTGCGTGGCGGTGTTGATGTCGCGTTCCAGTTTGAACGTCGCAATCACGATGGAATTGCCGGGGCCGGAGACGGACCGCAGTTCGTCGAGCCCCTCCACGCGGTTGACGGCTTCTTCGAGTGGCTGGGAGACCAGCACCTCGACTTCTTCAGGAGAAGCCCCGGGAAGCGTGGTCCGAACGAACACCTGCGGCAGGTCCACGGCCGGGAACCGATCCACACCCAGCGTGGAGTACGTGGCTGCGCCGACCACCACCAGGCACAGGATCAACATCGACGCGAAGACCGGCCGCTTGATGCAGACCGCGGCGAGCGTCTTCACGGGCGGCGACCGCCAGGAGCAGTCGGTGCCACCGCCGCGCCATCCACCAGATTGCCCGGAGCCACGATCACCGGCTCACCGGCCGTCAGTCCCTTGAGCACTTCCACCTGATCCGCAGCACGACGGCCCGTGGTCACGCGCCGCTCCACGGCCTTCCCGTCTTTGATGACGAATACCTTTTCAACACCAGCGAAGCTGACGATGGCCGTGATCGGGACGAGAATCGCTTTGTCGCGCGCCTCGGTCACGACCTCCGCGTTGGCAAATGCGCCGGGGCGAAGCAAGCCCGCGGGGTTTGCGACCTCCGCCTCAATGTTGAGGGTCCGGCTGTCTTCTTCAATGGCCGGGCTGATGCGACTCACGCGGCCCACGTGTCCGGTTGGATCGCCCTCGAGCGTCACGCGAACCAACTGTCCCACTCGAACGGATGATGACTCACGCTCGGGAATCGACAAGCGGAGTCGCAGAGGATTGACCTTCACGATTGTGACGACGGGCGCGCCGGTCGCCAGGTACTGGCCCGGCGTGGCATGCCGCTCGCGCACGCGGCCAGCGAACGGCGCCGTCAGCTGTGAGTCACTGAGTGCCTGCTTCGCCAGTTCGAGTTCGGTCCGGCGCTGGGTGAGCAACGCCTGACGATTACGCACCTCTTCAATAGCGTCCTGGTACCGGCCTTCGGCGACGCGAAAATTCGCGTCTGCAGAATCAAAGTCAGCCTGGCTGCCGATGCCCTGCTTCGCAAATGAGGAAGCGCGCTCGCGCGTGAGCCTGGCCTGATCGAGTACCGCCTGTGCCTGCCGCACCAGGGCGGCCTTCGCCAGGTCAACGGTCTCGTCCGTGCCTTCAGCGACGAGCCCCAGTCGTGCGCGAGCCTGCTGCAGGGCGGCGTCGGACTGGGTGACTCGAAGCCGGAAATCCGTCGGGGTGAGCTTGCCAATCGACTGGCCTTTTTCGACCGAGCTGCCCAGGTCGACATCGAGACTGTCGAGCCGGCCGGTGACTTTGAAGCTCACGGTCACTTGATCCTCGGCGGCCAAAGTGCCGGTTACGGCGATGACGCGTTCGAGCTGCGATTCAATCGCCGCGGTGACTTTGACCGGACGCGGGGCCTTGGGATCGACGGCAGAAGCCGGCGACGCCGCTGGCCGGCCTCCGCACGCAGCTACCGCTCCACCCGTCGCCGTCGCCGCAAGAAGCAGGAACGTCGCCGCAACACGCGGCGAAACCGTGAACGCTGGCATCGCGGCTATCTTACCGTCTCGGTGCCGTATGTTTCACTCGGCGCCCCTGAAGGGACGCCCTACGCTCGCCCGGAGTCAGGTCCAAATCGGCCGCTGATGTCAGGCCAGACGGATGGCCGCAGCCATACGGCCGGTGTCAGGTCCTTCGGCGCGATGGGAGTAACAGCGGTCGAGGTTGGTGGCTGTGCAGATCCTCGAGACGCTGATTGACGCCTCCGGAACGCCCGCACGCGCCAACTGGTCCACGTTGGCTTGCCACATGTCGAGCTTCCAGCGCTCGATCCCGTCCTCGACCATCCACGCCGCGGCATCCGGTGTCATGGCGAGAAAGGCGTTTCGCACGCGCCCGTCCACCTGATAGCAGCAGGGTCCCATGCTGGGACCGATCGCGGCGACCAGGTCCGACGCCGGCACGCCGAGCTCTTCAATTACCGCGACCGTCGATTCCGCGATGGCCGCACATGTGCCGCGCCAGCCGGCGTGGATGGCTGCCACGACGCGATGCTGCCGATCGGCGATGAGAATCGGCACGCAGTCCGCCACCCGCACCGCGATCACGCGAGCGGGATCGGTCGAGACGATGGCGTCTGCGTCAGTGCCCTGGTCGAACGCTTCCCCCGGCTGCACGCACACCACGACGCGACCGTGCACCTGTTTCACGCGCAGGACCTCTTCACCCGTCACTCCAAAGACCTGGCCCAGCTTCTGGTAGTCGGTCTCGATCCGGCCGCGAAACGACAGCGCGCGACCGGTGATAACGTGCGCCGCGGCCTCTTCAAGCGCGTCGTTTGTCAGCACCTCTCCGCCCGGGCTGTCGCGCCATCTCCACCCGGGGATGACTGAGGTTGTCAGGTTCGATGTGTTTTCGCGCCAACGGTCAACCACGGTCGTCACCTTTCCCTGCGCGTACCGCGGCCTCGACGGTACGTTGCACTCAACCTCCACTGTAGCCGAGGGTTAGCCCGACGAAGGCGTCGGCATGCAGATGGCCCTGGCCTTGCTCACATAGCGGCCGGAGGCCCTGACATGACTGTGAAGTTTGTACTGAACGACAAAGGTAATCCCGCGGGGAAACTGGCTGATGCGGAGCTGCACTTCGCGGGCGGACCGCTGGACGGACTGAGGCTCATCGGATTCGGTGTGTGGGAGCGGAAGCAGGGCGGCCGGAACGTCACGTTTCCGGCTCGTCAGTACTCCGTGAACGGTGAGCGCCGCAGCTACTCACTGCTGCGTCCCATTCTGGAACAGTCGTCCCAGAACGCCTTGCGCGACCTGATTCTCGAGTCGTACAAGGAGCACGAAATGGCGATGGCGCAAGCCGTCTAATGATGAGGCGCGACCCCTACGCAGTAACCCTGCGCGGCTGAATCGTCTGCTCGGCGCGAAGGCTCTTCTCGAGCTCCGTGCGGAAGAAGCTCTCTTTCATGCCGCCGTCGATGATCTGCCATGGCAGGAAGGGATCGGCTTCCTTGTTGCGGTAGAGGTAGGCATCGGCATCGAGGCCCACGTCTGCCACCGCAGCGCGCCAGTTGCCACCGTTGGCTTCCGCGCGCTCGATGACGTCGGCTACACGGCGGTCGCCCAATGAGAGCAAGCCCTGATAGTACGAGTGCCGCTCGGACTTGATGTTGAAGTAGACATTGTCGATGTTGGACACCAGCTGCCGCAGGCGCTTGCTCTTCGCATCGATGGTGGCCGTGTCCGTCATCGCCATCCACTGGTAGGTGGTGCCGGGCTTGGGCACAAGCGGATTGACTGAAGCTACGATGCGGCCGACAGTGCCCCGCACCTTGGCGTGCGCCATCATCCGGTCGCGCATGGCCACGGTGAGATCGCGGATGGCGACGAGGTCCTCATCGGTTTCTGTGGGAATGCCGATCATGTAGTAGAGCTTCAGGTTCTCGAACCCGGCGGCAAAAATCGCTTCCGCGCGTTTCAGGATCTCGTCGTTGGTCACGGTCTTGTTCACAACGCGCCGCAGGCGATCGGACCCGGTTTCCGGGGCGATCGTGATCGACCGCTCGCCACTCGCGCGAAGCAGGCGCAGGATCGGCTCCGTCAAGTCATCCATTCGTAAGGATGCCGGCGTGATGCCGTAGCCCATGGCCAGCAGCTTCTCCAGGATCACCACGATGTCCGGGTGATCGCAGAGGGCAATTGACACCAGGCCCACGCGCGTGGCGTGAGGGCGGGCGGCCTCCGCCAGTTCGAGGATGCGCTGCGTATCAAAGGGTCTGACGGGAAGGTAGTTGTAGCCCGCCCAGCAGAACCGGCACATGTTCGCGCACCCGCGAACCACTTCAATCAGGAAGCGCGCGCCGAACTCCGTATCGGGCGTGAAGACACGCGTGCAAGGAGGATCCACATGGTCCGTCGCTCGAACGGCCGCTTTGTGAACAACAGAAGGCGCGCCGGTGCCGGCCTTCGGTGTAATGGCGGCGACCCGGCCGGGGCCGTCGTACGTCACGTCGTAGAACGACGGAATGTAGAACCCGCGTTCCTGCGCGAGCAGGCTGAGCAGTTCGGGCCTGGAGTCTGCCCGATGCCAGCAATCGATGAGCGCAGGCACCAGCGTCTCGCCTTCGCCGGCGGCGATGACATCGGCAAAGGGGGCAAGCGGCTCTGGGTTGACGAACGTGACGGCGCCGCCAATGACGATCAGCGGGTCCCGCCGATCGCGGTCGCTAGCGCGCACCTTGAGGCCGGCCAGACGCAGCATTGTGAGGACATTGGTGTAGTCCCACTCGAACGACACCGAGAACGCGAAGATGTCGAAATCCCCCACGGGTGTTTGCGACTCGAGTGTGACGAACGGATCCCGGCGGCCCCGCTCGTCCGCGAGCTCCTGACGCCCGGGCAGGAACACGCGTTCGCACACCACCCGCTCGTCGGCGTTGAGCTGCTGATAGACCGTCTGCAGCCCGAGGTTGGACATCCCTACGAAGTAGGTATTGGGGAACGCCAGCGCGACGCGCAGGCGCCCGCCGTGAGGCTTCCGGACGTACCCCACTTCCTTCTCCAACGTGGCGAGCGCATCGTCTCGGCGATGGCCAGGCCCCTGGCCGGCTCCGGCGCGGCCGGCATATTTGCGCGGGAGGGACTTCTTGGGCATGCAGGGACGCCATCGGTGCTGGAACCGCGCCTGACTCGCCGGCGCGGCAGAGGACGATGGCTCTTCCGATTGTACCTGCGAATGGAGGATTGAGGATGGGGGGTTGAGGATCGGGATGGGACGAACTGGGGATTGGGGATTTCTGATCGGGATTGAAGGATTGAGGGATTGGGGGATTGGGGGATTGCGATGGCTTCTATGAATGAACGCGCGGTGACGCCTGAGGTCATGAAGGGGCGGCTCGAGCAATTTGTCCTTGGCGTGCTGGCGCTGACCAAGCCACTGCTGGCCGAGGTTGACGGGCGCGACATCGCGACCCAACTCCGCCGGTCCGCGACAGGCGCCTTTTCCAACTACGGAGCCGCTTGTGTTGCGCGGTCGCACGCGGATTTCACTTCGAAGATTGGCGTCGCCTTCGAGGAGGCTGACGAAAGCCGCCGATGGCTCAGGCTTCTCCGCGCCGCCGACCTGCTGCACGGTGAGGCCGCGGAGGCGATGACGCGTGAAGCCAGCGAACTTCGCGCGATCCTGTCATCCGCCCACCTGACCGCAAAACGCAATCCCGATAAATACCGCCGGCAAGGCAAGTAACGTTCTCACGAGGCAGTGGTCGCGCCTGCAGGCACCCCGACGTTTCGAAGGAGCAGGGGACGTAGAGAAACCCCGCAATTCACTCAATTCCCCAGTCCGTCAAATCCCTCAATCCCGATCAGCAATCCAGAATCAGCATTGCGTGCAATCCCGATCCTCAACCCTCCATCCTCGATCCTCAATTGAGGCAGCGCGTGAGGCGCGCCGCTCCTATTTGCCGCTGCGCAAAAACGCCGGCACGTCCAGCGCCGACGGCCCGTCGTCATCGCCCGAGTCAGCCGCGCCTGCGATCGCGAGAGACGAGAGGTCGAGCGATGGCCGGCGGTTGAGCGAAACGCGCGAGGGGGAGATCGGCGAGCCATTCACGACCTGCCGGGCTTCCTCGAAGATGCGTTGCGCGCTGTACGCCGTCATGTCGATGGGGGTGGGCACCGTGGATTGGTGGCCGGGGCCCGTGGCCGCGCGGCTGTGGTCGAACCCGGTGGCAATGACCGTGATCTTGATCTGGCCTTGCATCGCGGGGTCCACCACAGCGCCGAAGATGATGTTGGCCTCTTCGTGCGCCGCGTTGTAGATGACTTCCGACGCCTCGCTGACTTCCGCGAGTGTCAGGTCCGGGCCGCCCGTGACATTGATGATGACACCGCGAGCGCCTCTCACCGTGGCATCCTCCAGCAACGGACTGGACACGGCGGCGGTCGCGGCGATTCTGGCGCGATCCAGGCCGGTCGCGATTCCGGTCCCCATGATGGCGATGCCCATCCGCGACATGATTGTTCGCACGTCGGCGAAATCCAGGTTGATGATCCCGGGCACCAGGATGAGATCCGAAATGCCCTGGATCGCCTGACGCAGCACGTCGTCGGCGGATACAAAGGCGTCGGACATGCTGGTTTCCCTGTGCACCGTAGCCAGCAGCCGTTCGTTGGGAATCGTAATCAGAGTGTCCACGGATTCCTGAAGTTCCTTCAGTCCGCGCTCGGCCTGAAGGGCACGCTTGCGTCCCTCGAACTTGAACGGTTTGGTCACGACGGCAATCGTCAGGGCTCCGATCTGGTTCGCCAGGCTGGCGATGACCGGCGCGGCACCGGTTCCCGTGCCGCCGCCAAGACCTGTGGTGACGAACACCATGTCGGCACCCGCGAGCGCCTCGAGAATCTTCTCGGTGTCCTCGAGGGCGGCCTCGCGGCCGACGTTCGGGTCAGCGCCCGCGCCCAAACCTTTGGTGAGCATGCGGCCCAGCTGGATCTTGACCGGCGCCGCGCCCTGCGCCAGGGCCTGCTGATCCGTGTTGGCAATCATGAACTCCACCCCGCTGACGCCGGCCTTCACCATGCGGTTGATGGCGTTGCTGCCGCCGCCACCCACGCCGATGACTTTGATGCGGGCACCGGTGCGGTTGCCATCCTCCTCGAGGAGGATGCGAAGCGAGTCGGGTGTCTTGAAAACCTGGGAACCTGGATTCATCTGGCGATCTCCTTCTTGCCTGGCTGAGAAATTGCTTTTACTTAGCTGAGAAACTCTTTGAAGAGCGTGCGCAGCCGGCCTGTAAAGCGTCCGATCGTGCCGGCGCCCACACGCGCTGGCTCCTGTTGCATATTGCGGTGGGCATACATGAGCAGGCCTACCGACGTCCCGAATGCCGGACTGTTGACGTGATCGGCCAGGCCGCCCACGCCCTCTGGTTCGCCCCGGCGCACCGGCAGGTCGAAGATCTGCTCGGCGATCTCCACCATCCCCTCGAGCATGCTGCCGCCGCCGGTCAGCACGATGCCGGAGT
Source organism: Vicinamibacterales bacterium (assembly GCA_046597705.1). Lineage (GTDB taxonomy): Bacteria > Acidobacteriota > Vicinamibacteria > Vicinamibacterales > SCN-69-37 > SYFT01. The sequence continues at coordinate 10,238 of JBKJJZ010000572.1, forward strand.
GCAGCGACTTCTCGAATCCGGCCTTTCGAATCTCGTCCCACAGCAAATGACAAATCTCCTCGGCGCGCGGCTGCAGAATCTCGGAGACAACCCGCCGCGGCATCACGCGCGCCCGGCGGCCCGCTATGCTCGCCACCTCCATCGTTTCGTCCTCAGGCACGAGGGACGTTAGGGCACAACCGGATCGTCGTTTGAGTTTTTCCGCTTCCGGGATGGGCATGCGCAACCCGACTGCGATGTCGTTGGTGAAGTGGTCCCCACCCACAGCCACCACTCCGGTGTGCCAGAGGCTGCCGCGTTCAAAGACGGCGAAGTCGGTGGTGCCGCCGCCGATGTCCACGACTGCCACACCAAGTTCCTTCTCGTCAGCGGTCAGCACGGCCTCGCTGGCCGCCAACTGCTCGAGCACGGTGTCGCCCACTTCAACGCCGGCCTTGTTGACGCAGGCCACCATGTTCTGCATCGACGAAGAGCTTCCGGTCACCACGTGCACGTTCACTTCGAGCCGCGAGCCCGTCATGCCCACCGGCACGGCAATGCCGTCCTGGTCGTCCACGACAAAGTCCTGCGGCAGGACGTGCAGGATTTCGCGGCCTGCCGGCAACGCGACAGCCCGCGCGGCATCGATGGCGCGCTTGACGTCTTCACGCGTGATTTCACGATTCCGGCCCGCCACCGCCACCACGCCACGACTGTTGAAGGCCTTCACATGGGCGCCCGACAGCGCCAGGTGCACCACGTCGATGTCCACGCCGGCTGTCAGCTCCGCCTCATCGAGGGCCCGCTTGATCGCTTCGGCCGCGGTGTCCACGTTATTCACCACGCCGCGGCGGATCCCCTTCGAATCCGCGAGACCTATTCCGATGATGTCGAGCGTGCCGTCGTCCATCATCTCGCCGACGATCGCCGACACCTTGGAGGTGCCCACGTCGAGCCCAACCAGGTAACGTTCTTTTCGCGCCATCAACATCTCCTACTGCCGTTGTGTCCGGACGGTCCGGTCTTTCACGATGACTCGCTGGCCATACCGCAAGTCCACATAGTCCACATCGTTCATGCGCTCGACCAGTGTCGGCCGGATTTCCAGGTACGTCCGCAGTCGATCCACGAACTGGTCATCGCCCAGGTAGAGCAGGGTCGAGTCGCCATCGAGCAGCACCGCGACGTTCGCGTCTCGGGAGACGTCTACTTGCGACACCGACTGCCGCAACTCGGGACGTGCGGCAAGTGCGCCAAGGAATCGCCCCACCAGGTGCGCGCGCACCGGATCGATCATCGAACCTGCCTTGGCGTCCTCTGACGCCATGCCATCGACGATCGGGAGGTCGTAGTCGGAGTGCTGCGGGCCGTACTCAGCGATGATGATCCCGGTGCCGTCCACGAGGTAAAGCTGCTGGCCGATACGGGCGATGGCCAGGGGTTCGCGCTCGACGATGCGTACTTCGAGCGTCGAAGGCAGCATCCGTCGAACCGTGACCGACGCCACCCACGGTGACTCCATGACTCGCGCCCGGAACTGTTGCAGATCCACAAGCAACAGGCTCTGTCCGCGAACGCTTCCCTTCAGGGCATCCAGTTCCGTCTCGGACAACCGTCGATTCCCCTGCACCGTCACGCGATCAACGGACAACAGGCGGGCACCCACCACGCGCGTGGACAACAGCGCGCCCACGGCGACCACCCCCCCGACGACCAGCCCCGCGCCCGCCCACCGGACCATCCGCTGACTGAACCCCCGGTTGCGGCCCGGACGCACGTCCGGCCGGCGGAACCGCTTGTCCGCCACCGACGCAGCACCGCCGGGGATTCCACGCCGCCTGGTTGACGCGTCACTCATCTGGGCACCTCACGGCCATCAACGCCTGCCATCTGCCGCAGCGCGGCCAACACACGGTCCGCCACCAGTCCAATGGACCCGGCGCCAAGCGTGACGATCAAATCTCCGTCGCGTGCGAGCATCGCCACGTGGCCAGGGACGTCCGTCACCTGTGGCACGACAACGAGTTCCTTCACCTGTTCACGCACCTGCGCAGCAAGCGTATCGAGGGTGATACCGGGAATCTGGGCCTCGCCCGCCGCATAGATATCCGTGAGCACGACGACGTCCGCCAGGCTCAGCGCAGGACCGAACTCGGACATGAGATCGCGCGTCCGCGTATAGCGATGCGGCTGGAACACCGCAACCAGCCGCCGCGGTTTTCCCTCACGCGCCGTTCGCAACACGGCTGCCACTTCGGTGGGGTGATGCCCGTAGTCGTCCACCACGGTGACACCTGATACGACACCGCGGAGTTGATACCGGCGATCGGCCCCATGAAACTCCTGGAGCGCCGCGGCCATCCGGTCGAACGGCACGCCAAGTTCGATGCCGATAGCGACGGCCGCCAGCGCGTTGAGCAAATTGTGCAGGCCCGCGACGCCGATGGTCAGCTCTTGCCGGCGGACCTGACCGGCTTCGACCGTGCGAACCATGCAGCGCGCGGCTCGTCCATCGCTGACGGCCCCTTCACCACGGACATCCGCACTCTCCGAAAATCCGTACGTGATGACTCTGCGGGTGAGGCGCTGCACCATCGCCGCCACTGCCGGATCATCAGCACACGCCACCACCGCGCCGTAGAACGGCACCTTGTTGCCGAACGTGACGAACGCGTCGGTCAGGTTGTCGAACGTGCCGTAGCTCTCCATGTGCTCATGGTCGAGGTTGGTGATCACGGCGAATGTCGGAGAGAGCATTAGGAACGACCGGTCGCTCTCGTCCGCTTCGGCGACCATGTACTGGCTGCTGCCCAGGCGCGCGTTGCTGCCGAACGCCGACAGCCGGCCGCCAATAACGGCCGTGGGATCGAGCCCGCCCTTTTCGAGCAGAAGCGCCACCATCGACGTCGTCGTGGTCTTGCCGTGCGCGCCGGCGATCGCGATACCCGTCCTCAACCGCATGAGCTCTGCAAGCATCTCCGCACGAGGCACCACGGGCACTTTCTTCGCCCGCGCGGCCAGCACTTCGGGATTGTCCTGCGCGACGGCCGAGGACGTGACCACGACGTCGGCGTCGCCGATGTTTTCGGCAGCGTGGCCGATGACGACGCGCATGCCCAGGTCGATCATCCGATCGGTGGTCTCGGACCGCCGAGAGTCAGAGCCTGAGACGTCATAACCGAGGTTCACCAGCAGCTCGGCGATGCCGCTCATGCCAATGCCGCCAATGCCGACGAAGTGCACCCGTCGCGTGCGTCCCATCATCGTCATGCGGCCAGCTCCAGGAGCCGGGACACGATTCGCGCCGCGGCGTCAGGGCGGGCAAACCGGTGCATGGCGACGCCCATGTCCTCGCGGACAGCCGGCTGTCCGAGCAGTCCGGCGACGGCATCCACAAGAGGACTTGCGTCACCAGCGAGTGAATTCTGATCAACGAGCCTGGCTGCTCCGCCGTCAGCCAGCACCTGCGCGTTCTTCCGCTGATGGTCATCGGTCGCGGTGGGAAGGGGAACCAGGACTGCGGGCACGCCAAGCGCCGCGAGTTCCGCCAGCGTGGTGGCGCCCGCGCGGGACACCACCACGTCGGCCTCTTTCATTTCGCGAGCAACGGCGTCGAGGAAGCCGGCCACGCGCGCCTGAATCCCGGCGGCGGCGTATTGCTCTCGGACCCAGACCTCGTCGCGGGCACCGGTCTGATGGACGATTTCGAGGTGAGGGCAGCGTCGTGCCAGCTCCGGTGCTGCCGCCACCATGGCCACGTTGATCGCGTGCGAGCCCTGGGAGCCGCCAAGCGTCAACACCCTCGGCGGATGCGGCGCACCTGACGCGCCGTCCGCCGCCCGCACGAACTCTGGACGTACTGGATTGCCTGCAACAAAGCCCCTCCCGCGAAAGTAGGACAGGGTCCCGTCATACGTGACCGCCGCCGCACGCACAAACGGCGCGAGCCTCCGGTTGGTGAAGCCCGGCACCGCATTCTGTTCAAGCACCATCGTCGCCACGCCTCGCAGTGCCGCAAGCAGCACCACCGGACCGGAGCTGTATCCGCCCACGCCCAGAACTACGTGGGGACGCCGTCGCGACAAGAGCCGCCACGCATCGAGCAGTCCCGCGGGTAACGTCGCGATGCCGCGCAGCAGCGCATTGAAGGACTTTCCCTTCAGGCCGGTGCTGCGAATGAGATCCAGTTCGAATCCTTCCTGCGGTACGACACGAGCCTCGAGTCCGCGTGCCGTACCGGCAAACGAGACTCGGGCCTCCGGAACCCGAGCCATCAACGCGCGCGCGACGGCAACCCCCGGATAGAGGTGCCCGCCTGTGCCGCCGCCCGCGATGACAATCGTCAATGGGCCACCGTTCACCCTGCGACCCCGAGCGGATCAGCCGTGGTGTGAGCCTCGCGCCGAATCCGTCCGCCCGATTCCACGGACGTGGCGTGTTGCGTGATGTTGAGGAGGATGCCCATCGCGATGAGGCTCGCGATCATTGAGGACCCGCCGTAGCTGACGAACGGTAGCGGGATGCCCTTGGTTGGCATCAGTCCGAGGACGACGCTGATATTGACGAAGGCCTGTCCGGCGATCATGGCCGTCAAGCCGGTCGCCAGCAGCGCGCCGTATCTGTCCGGTGCGAACATCGCGGCGCGAACGCCGCGCATGGCAATGATGCAAAAACACACAATGATGGCTGTGGCGCCAATCAGACCCAGTTCCTCGCCGATGATGGCGTAAATGAAGTCTGAGTGCGGCTCCGGGATGTAGCCCAGCTTCTGCACCCCGTCCATCAGCCCGCGTCCGAGTGACCCGCCCGATCCCACCGCGATGATGGCCTGATTCAACTGAAAGCTGTCACCGGTGGGATCGTTCCCCGGATCAAGAAATGCCACGAGACGCCTGACGCGATACGGTTCGATCATCGCCACGACTGCCGCGACCGGAACGAGCACGCCCACAACGGCGGCCAGGTGGCGGTAGGCCAGTCCCGCCGCAAAGACCATCACCAGCACCACGCCGGCAAGCGCCGCTGACGTGCCGAAGTCCGGCTGCAGGACGATCAAGCCCGTCAGGAGGCCGGCGACGATACCAATCGGGAGCAGGGCGTACTTGAGTTCATTGATGCGATGCATCCGCCGATCGAGCAATGCGGCCGTGAAGAAAATGGCCGCGAGCTTGGCGAACTCGGCCGGCTGAAGGGTCATTCCGCGGAACGAAATCCAGCGCCGCGTATCGTTGATTTTCGGGAACCCGAACACTGCAATCAACAACACCAGCACAAGCCCCAGCGCGCTCCAAATCACCACGGGCTTCTTATAGAAGTGATAGTCCACTCGCATGCTGGTCAGCATGAGGAGGGTGCCGAGGCTGATCCAGACCGCCTGCCGGATGAAGACGTGGTACGGCGCGTCGAAGCGCTCCTGGGCCCACACCACGGAGGCGGAGTAGACCATCACGAGACTGACTCCCAGCAGCATCAGGGTGGCCCACACGAGCCACTTGTCGGACTTCAGCGTTCTTGCCATGTGTTACCTCTCACCGCCCAAATGTGCGTGCCCTAATGCCGGGCACGCATCGAGCCGAAACATGTGGCGGCCCGGATGAACCAGAGACTCATCCGGGCCGGATTCGCTGAGCGATCGACAGTCATCAGTCGAGCCTCGGGTAAAGACACCAGCCTCACAGGCCAGAACGGCCTGTGTTCCCAGCGGCCAGCTCTTCACCGCGGTGCCAGAACTGATGACTGTCCATCGCTCATGCGTCGAACCTCCTCCATAAAGGCGCGACCACGCGCCTGGTAATCCGTGAACATGTCGAAGCTGGAGCACGCAGGCGCCAGCAGGACCGTCCCGCGTGACGGCGCGTGTGCCCGGGCTTTGTGCACCGCAGCGCCCATCGACTCCGCGTCGTGCACCGGCACCACATCGGAGAGCGCGTCGCGCACCAAGTCCTTCGCTTCACCGATGGCCACCACCGCCACGCACTTGTCCGCCACGATGCTTCTCAAGTCCTCGAACCGGCCGCCTTTGTAGCGCCCGCCCAGGATGACCACGACTCCGCGCGCGAAACTCTCTATGGCTCGCTGCGCCGAGGCGATATTGGTGGCCTTCGAATCGTTGATGTAGGTCACGCCGTCGATCACGGCCACTCGCTCCAACGCGTGCGCGAGACCATGAAAGCCAGCGACGGCGCGATGCATGGCTTCCGGGGGCACGCCGGCCAGGCACGCGACGGCGGACGCGGCCAGCACGTCGCTGAGCAGATGACGGCCTGGAAGATTCACGGCATCCAGCGGCAGCAGAGGCGCGCTGACACCGCCCACACGACGAACGATGACGCCGGCCTCGACCGTGACGCCCTCAGCCAACGTACCGTCCAGCGAAAAATCGAATCGTCTCGCACGCGCGTCTTTCGCCAGCGCCAGTGCGGACGGATCGTCGGCGTTCACCACCGCCCAGTCGGCGGCCGTCTGGTTCAGAAACACTTGCGCCTTCGCCGCTGCGTACGCTTCAACCGACGCATGGCGATCCAGATGATCCGGCGAGAGATTCAGCAGCACCGCAATCCAGGGATGGAACGTGTCGATGGTCTCGAGCTGGAAGCTGCTGGCTTCTACCACGTGATGTGTCGCCGCCGTGGAGGTGTCCACGCGTGCGCACCAGGGCGAGCCGATGTTTCCCACTGCTGGTGCGTCCAGGCCCGCCTCGGTCAACATCCTCGAGGCCAGCGTCGTCGTCGTTGACTTGCCCTTGGTGCCGGTGATGGCAATGACACGTCCGCGCACCCAGCGTGCGGCCAGTTCCAGTTCGCCGATGATGGGCACGCCTGCGTCTCGCGCCCTCTCGAACGCCGGCTGTTCCAGGGGCACGCCGGGGCTGACGACCACCAGACCGGCGCCCGTGAACTGATCGATGGTGTGCGGTCCCAGTTCCATGCGCACGCCTCTCGACCGCAACGCCTCTGCGCTCACGGACTCCGGCAGGTGCGCGGCCATGTCCGCCAGCGTCACGCGGGCGCCGCGTGACAGCAGGAGATCCACGGCAGCCAGACCGCTCCGCGCGGCGCCGACCACGGTGACATCGAGATCCTTGACGCTGAAGTCCATGTCCATCACCTCAGCTTCAGCGTCGTGAGACTGAGCAGTGCGAAGAGGATCGCGAGGATCAGGAATCGCGTGATGATCTTCGGCTCGGCCCAGCCCACCAGTTCGAAATGGTG
>JBKJJZ010000579.1:0-6042 GCA_046597705.1 Vicinamibacterales bacterium
CGGCTCCTGCGCGACGATCTGGCTTCGGGAGAGGTCTCCGCCTCCACCGTGGCACGGGCGGCGGCATCAGCAGCCGCGCCGACGCGACGTTCGAAGCTTCCGCTCACGATTGGCGCGGCCGTCGTCGTCGTAGTCGCGGTCGCAGCAGCCGCGATGTATTTTCGCAAGGAAGGACCGGCTACGGCAGACAGCGCACCGTTCGCCTCCGTCGCACTGAGCCGCCTGACCACCACGGGCGCCGCGGGCGTTGCGGCCATCTCCGGCGACGGACGTTACGCCGCATACGTCGTAGACAACGGCACCACGCAAGGGTTGTGGCTGCGTCAGATCACCACTGCCAGCAACGTGCAGATCGTCCCGCCGGCCGACGCGAGGTTTGATGCGGTCAGCTTCTCGCCTGACGGCGACTATGTCTTCTACGTGATTTATCCGAAGACCGAGAATCTCGGGTCGCTCTATCAGGTCCCTGTCCTTGGCGGTGGGCCGCGCAAGCTCGTGGAAGACATCGACTCCGCGCCGGCATTCTCTCCTGACGGCAGGACGTTCGCGTTCCTGCGGGGGGTTCCCGACCCAGGCGCCACCCTGATCATGCTGGCCGATGTCAGCGGAGGGAACATCAGGGAGCGGGCCCGGCGGACCGCCCCCCTCGACATCCATCTCGATGCGCTCTCGTGGTCTCCGGACGGCCAGCGCATCGCCGCGGCGGGTCTCGACCGCGTCACACTCAAAAAATCGATCCTCCTGTTCGACGCCCAGACCGGCGCGGAGACCACCCTGGGCTCCCATGAGTGGCGCGAATTGACATACGTCGCCTGGGTGCCAGGCAGTACAGAGTTGCTGGTCAACGGCGTGGAAGGGGGCGCGGAGTCATCAAGCCAGATCTTCGCCGTCTCTTATCCGGACGGTACCGTCCGACGCATCACCAATGATCTGAGCACGTACAGTGGCCTGAGCGTCTCGACTGACGGCAAGTCGTTTGTCAGCGTGCGGCAGGAAACGCGCTCGCGCATCTGGGCGGCGCCGAACGGCAGGCTCGACCAGATCCAGGAAATCAGCGTGGGCGCAGGCACCGACGACGGTGTGCAGGGCCTGGCGTGGATGCCCAACGGCCGCGTGGTCTACGCATCGTCAACCAGCGGCAACTCCGACATCTGGCTGATGGATCCGGATGGATCCAATCGCGTGCAGCTGACGAGTGACCCGGCGGACGACCGCCTTCCGCTCGCGACGCCTGACGGCAAGTCGATTGTGTTTGTCTCTGAGCGCGAGAACGGCAGTGGTCTGTGGCGCATGAATGCCGATGGCAGCGCGCCGACGCGACTGGGTGCAGGCCGCGTGGCGTATCGCCCCGTGGTCTCGTTTGACGGACAGTGGGTGTATTACAGCGATGCCACCCGGCAGAACTTCCGCGTGCCCATCGCGGGCGGCACGCCTGAACCACTGCTCGATGAATTGACCATGGGGGGACGGCCGCTGCCGCCGGCATTCCATGAACCAAGTCCGTCGCCAGACGGCCGGGCGATCGCCGGACACTATCAGGATCCCACCGTTGGCAGCGAACGCATTGCCGTACTGTCGTTGGAGTCATCGCGGCCGGAGCAGCGGTTCCCGACTGTGCCAGCCAATGCGCGCTGGGCTCCGGACGGAAAAAGCCTGCTGTTCAATGCTCGCAGCAATTTGTTTCGCCAGCCGTTGGCAGGCGGACCTGCCGTGCAGTTGACCAGGTTCAGTGGGGATCGAATCTTCGCATTTGCCGTCTCCGCCGATCAGAAGCACTGGGCCATGGTGCGCGGCCAGGTGGTGTCAGACGTCGTCCTCGTCTCAAAGCGCGAACCGCGCTGACCACGACTGCTGTCCCCCGCGGCAGCCCGTGCGCGTCGTGCACCTGGGCTATGTGCGCGCAAAACGTCGCGTAGTGATCCCGCACGATTTGATGCAGGGCGCCCTGCTCGCTCGCATCCGTCGCCGTGCCGGCCCTACCGTCGCTCCGGCTGAAACCGCCAGAGTGCGTAACGGGTCGGATAGCCCCCGGCGATGATGCTCTTGTCGCCGGATCCCCACAGGACGAAGTGAAAGTCGGCGAATTCGTCCACCGGAATCGCAGAGACTCTTCCGGTCTTCAAGTCGACGACGCCGGGCAGGAAGTACCAGTCGTCGGGTGATGCCACCGGCACGAGCAGACGATCATCGTGGCTGATCGAACCCTCATTGAGCGAGTCGAACGTCAGCGAATACGGGCCCGTCAGCGGAACCTCACGCTCCTGACCGCCATCGAGCGGCACCTCGAACAGCCGCACCTTCGGGGCCTCGAGCGCGTGAACGATCAGCCGCTTGCCGTCAGGCGTCACCACCGCCGACGTCCCCGCGCGAACCGCGCGCGGCGGGCCGCCTGCCACCGGCTGCGCCCAAATCGTGCCTTGCGCGCCGACGTAGAGCATCTGGCCATCCTTCGATGCGGACAGCGATTCCACCGTGCCCTTGTCGAACGCGATCCGTTTTGAGATTCGGCCGGTGTCGCCCGATGCAATCGCAATGCTTCGGCTCGCCGCAGGTCCCGCCACGAAGGCGATGTCGCTGTCGCCGACGCGAGTCACCGGCACCGTGGATTCCTCGGTCACAAACGTCCGGGGCTCCTTGCCCGGCTCCGTCACAAGAAGACGGGGACGGCCGCCAGGTGCTCCAGGGAACACGAGCCGCCCGTCAGGCAATTGCCCCGCGCCGGCGCAACATTCCGGCGGACTCTCCACAGTCCCCAGCGATTGGCCGCGTCCACCGGAAAGGGCAAATTGCCACGCCGTCCAAGGTGTAAAAATCTGATCGGCATAAATGCTGCCGTCCGGTCCAACTTCGAGCGCGGCGATCGGTCGCGTCACGGTGAGCAGCGTCCGAGGCTGGCTGCGGCCGTCGCGAGAGAAGCGAACGATGCGGTTGAGGTGCCCGGCCGCGAGCGACACCAGGATGCCCTGCTGATCCGGCATGATGGCCACCGCCGCCTGCGGCTGCATTCCCACCTCCTGCGCATCCGTCGCCACTCGACTCGTGGCGCCGGACTCGATGTCCAGGGTGTACAGGTGAAACGCGGCTGAACCGGTCTCCGTTGTCAGCCGCCCGATCACGACTGCGCTCTTGCCATCAGCGAATGCGCGCACGCTCTGGCCGAAGCGCGGAATCACTACTGGAAATTCCTTGACGCGGCCCGTGTCCGGCCAGAACTGATGGAGCCGGTACTGATGGGCCGCATCCAGTCGAACCACCAGCAGGCTCCCATCGGCCAGCGGCACCGGTTGACAGGCATCCGCAAGCAGGAGTCGCGGACTGCCCCCGACACTGGGGATGCTGAACACGCCCATTGGGACGGCCGCGTTGAGCCCGAAGTAGATCACGTCTCCGCCCGGCGACCATGACAGGTCCGTGACATAGCCGCCACCGGGCCGGTTCGACGTTCGGATCGCCCAGTCTCCCGAATCGGGCGTCATCACTGCCACCTCGGTATTCCGGCCGACCATGGCGACGAACGCGATCGTGCGGCCGTCGGGCGACACTCTCGGCGTGGACGCAAACGCCGGTCCGCCGAGCGCGACACCCTGCCATTCAATTTCCGGCGATGCTGCGGGTCGCATCATTGGCGAGATGAATGCGCCCGCGGCGACAAGGACAATCGCCGCCGACGCAAGAATGGCCGTGCGCACGCCACGACGCGGTGCGGACACTTCGGCGACCGTCGCGGCCGGACCGGTGGCGGTGACGATGCCGGTTCCTGAAAACGCTTCGAGCGCGAACGCGACATCGCGCGCGGTCTGAAAGCGATCGCCTGGAATCTTCTCGAGGCAGTGCCTGACGATTCGATCGAGTGCGGGTGGCGCGTCGGTTCGCATCGTCGCCAGGTCGGCCGGCTCTTCGCGCAGGATCGCCGTCATCGTTTCAGCTGCCGTATCGCCCGCAAACGCGCGCCGGCCCGAGAGCATTTCGTAAAGCACGGCGCCAAATGCGAACAGGTCCGTGCGGGGGTCAACGGCGTGGCCGCGCACCTGTTCAGGCGCCATGTAGCCCGCGGTGCCAATCACGCTACCGGGGTCCGTGCCCGCCATGGCCGTGGCAGCCGACGTGCCGTCGGCAGATTCGTTCGTGAACGCTTTTGCGATGCCGAAGTCCAGGATCTTGACCTGTCCATCGCGAGTGAGAAATATGTTTTCGGGCTTCAGGTCTCGGTGGACGAGCTGCTTGTCGTGGGCCGCGGCCAGGCCGCGAGCGATCTGCACCCCGGTCTCCACGGCTTTGCGAACCGAGAACGAGCCGGGACCCGTCAGGCGATCCCGCAACGTCTCGCCATCGAGCAACTCCATGACGACGAAGTGTGCCGGGGCACCGGTGTCGAGCACCCCCGTCCCTGTGTCGAAGATGCTGACAATGTTGGGGTGTGTAAGCGCAGCGACGGCCTTCGCCTCGCGGTCGAATCGCGCGCGGCGGTCGGGATCGCCGGCGAAGCCTTCGGGCAGGACTTTGACGGCCACATCACGATCGAGGCGGGTGTCGCGGGCGCGATAGACCTGACCCATCCCACCGGCGCCGATGACGGCGACGATCTCGTACGGACCGAATCGTGTGCCTGGTGGGAGACTCATGTACTGGCGGGGTAAGTGTAGTCCGCCGTTCGCCAGACTCAGCGCCCGGGTTTCCAGTTCAGAATCACCATGACCGGTGACGCCGTGCCTTCGCCCACCGTGGAGTTGAGCACGAACGACTTGCCGTCCGGGTTCACCATGTACTGCTGCCGGTACTTCAACTGGACCGTGCTTCCGATGTTCGTGGCAAACAACGGCACGGGCGGGCCGACATCAACGCCGGCGCCGCCGGGCCGGAACGTTATCGAGACAGCCATCAGCCGATCATCCGCACCCACGTAGAACAGTTCTTTGCCGCCATTCGGATTCCATCGCGGCTGGATGCCGCCCTCTGACGAGACCCGGACCTCGGCTCCTGCTTCCGGAAACGGACGCATGTAGATCTCGTCGCGACCGTTCTTGTTTGACTGATACACGATCCACTTGCCATCAGGAGAGAACTCCGCGAGTCCCTCGGTCGCCTCTGTCGCGACCACTTCAAAAGGCTCTGCGCCGGCGTCGGCCAGAGAGAGAGCCCAGATATCCGCGCTGCGTTTCGGACTCGTCCGGCCAAACAATATGTACCGGCCGTCCAGCGATAAGTCGTAGAGGAATTCGCCAGTGGCGCTCTTCAGCAGCGGCTGCTCGCTCTCGGGTGGCTGACTGAGAACCCGCTTGAACAGATTCAGGATGGGACCGTTTCTGGCGCCCGAATAAAAAAGACTCCGCCCATCGCTCGACCAGATCGGATAGATATCGTCACCCGGAGCGAACGTGAGCCGGTCCCAATGGCCATTCGTTGTGTCGTATGACCACACATCCATATTGCCGTCGATAAACCTGAACACCGCCACGTGACGGCCGTCACGGGAGAGCCCCGGCCCCTGTGCGGCCCCACCCAGGTACTCCACTTTCTTCAGTTCGCGCCCGGACCGATCGAGCCACAAGAGTTGACGCTGCCCTTTGTCCGGAACCAGCCTGGACGCGATCGTGGGAGGCACCGAGGCGGAAACAGCGACTCGTCCGGCGAGGGCCTGGACGGGCACAGCTTCCCCGGACATTGCACCGCGGGAGGCATCAAATTCCTGAGAATAGAACTTTCCGCCGCGCGCAAACAGCAGGTGTCCAGTCGCCGCATACGACGCGGAGCCATCGGCATCAAAAAGGCGCCGATAACTCCCGTCAAGCTGACCGATGTAGACACCCTTCGTTTCAGCAGTGCCGGACACGAAGAACAGGAACTGCCGCCCGTCAGGAAGGAAGCGTGGGAATTGATGGCCGCGTTCCCTCGGCGCGGCTGGTCGAGTGAGGTCAGCCGGCTCGCCGCCCTGCGCCGTCGTGCGGCGGATCCCTCCATTCGGGTTGTCCGCGAAGAGGGTCGTCCCGTCGGCGGGCCACGTGCCACCGATTGGGACGGGACAGTGGGATGCCAAGGGGCGCA
>JBKJJZ010000324.1:0-19223 GCA_046597705.1 Vicinamibacterales bacterium
TCTTGAACTGGTTTGGGGACAGCCTTGATGGAACGGTCGCCCGTGTGCGGGGGAAGCAGCGTCCTCGCTACGGCTTCTTCGTCGATCACCTGACGGACGCCTTCGGCGCGATATTCCTGCTCGCAGGCCTTGCGTTCTCGGGAATCGTCTCGCCGTTCGCAGTCCTCGCTCTCCTCATCGCGTACATGCTGCTTCAGATCCACATCGCTCTCAAGGCTCACACCACGCGTGTCTTTCAGATCGCCTACGCCGGCATCGGTGGCACGGAGGCGCGCCTGATTCTGTGCTTCGCGAACCTCATCCTGCTCTGGCGGCCCGAGGTCGCCGCTGTGGCTTCGCCCCTGGCCTGGACGGCGGCGACACTTCTGGTCGGTCTGGTGCTTATAGATGGGCTCAAGACCGGCCGCGCCCTCGATCTTCAGGAGCGAGAATTGTGGAGCGAGTGAGGCGAGTCAATTTTGGAGGCGCCGCCCGGAATCGAACCGGGGATGGAGGTTTTGCAGACCTCTGCCTTACCGCTTGGCGACGGCGCCCTCTGGAGAAAACTGACTGATGGACGGAGGAATTCGCGTCAGTCAGGCACTAGGCCCAACAACGACACGACGCGAGATGAATGCTGAGGATCATCGCTCACGAAGTCTATCAGAACGGCAGCCCTAAGGCTCAATCCGCCCGTCGACGAACATCAACTTGGCGCCCCTGAAGGGACGCCCTACGTTATGGACCAAGGGACGCACTACGTTATGAACCAGCGAAGGTTGGAGCGGGAAACGGGATTCGAACCCGCGACTTCGACCTTGGCAAGGTCGCACTCTACCACTGAGTTATTCCCGCGTCAGACAGCCCACTGAGTTTACACAATGGGCCACGCCAAGGGCAACAACCCCACTAGCCCTTTGCGAGCACAACCTTTGTCCAGATGTTGACGGCTTTGCCTTTCGGGGGCGATGGCATCCCTGCTCCGCGGCCGCCACCCGCGAGGGCGCCGCCCCGCCCACCGGGACCAATCCTGGCCACACGCTGAGGATCGGGGGTGACGATGCCGAGTCCGATTTCGCCTTTGGCGAGGTTGATGCCGGGCGCATGGGGCCGGCCGGTGGCCGTCGCGAATGGCACCTTCAACTCCAGGAAGAACGTTGCTTCATCAGTGCCGATGCGCAGATCGATTCCCGTGCCGTCGGCCAGCTCCACTCGCCGGATGTCATCCGCGCCGGGCCCAAGGACATCGAAGTAACTCAGAATCGTCACGTCGTCTTGCGCACCGGTCGGCGCATTGCCCGGCTCCAGGCGGCTTCCAAGCGGAGGGAGCCTGATGCCGAATGACTCTCCCTTGCCGCCCTTCGGATCGATATAGACGGACAGCCCCGCGCGGGTGAGCTGCCGCTTCACGGCGGGGTCTGCAGTGGCTACGAGGATGTAGAGATCCTGGGCGTCGTTGGCGACCGACGCTGAGACTTCTTTCGAAACGAAAACCTGCCCGGGCCAGTCGGCCATCACGCCATCGATGCGAACATCCTCTGTGCGCCAGCGACTCTGCACGGGATTATCCGCGCTGAGGGCGACACCTGCGGCAAGGACGACAAGGGCTGACAGGAGCGCATCGGGCTTCATGGATCCATCATAGCGGGATACGCGTTAAGCTCGGATTCATGGACCCAGCGAACACAATCCAGGCATTGATTTTGGACTTTGGCGAAGTACTTGTCAGGCCGCAGTCCGCCGCATCGATTCAGGCGATGGCTGAACTGGCGAAGCTCGATACAGAAGAGTTCCGCCGCCGGTACTGGCACCATCGACCCGCCTACGACAGCGGCCGTCTGTCTGGCACCGCGTACTGGCAACAGGTGATTGCCGGCGGAACGGCTTCCGAAGGCGAGGTGATCGAGCAGCTCAAGACGGCCGATGCCGCGTCTTGGGTGGATTACCGGGAAGACATGTGGGAACTGGCCGCGGAGTTCAGGCGCAGGCCCGGGCGCACGGGCTTCCTGTCGAACGGCGTGCCCGAAGTCATGCAGCGGGTCAGATCCGAAAAGTCACTCACTGACTTCTTCGACGCGGTGGTCCTCTCTTACGAAGTGGGCTGCACCAAGCCGGATCCGCGAATCTACGAAGTCTGTCTCTCGGCTCTCGGTGTTCCGGCAGAGTCCGCGCTCTTCGTTGATGACCGGCAAGAGAACCTGGATGCAGCCGGGCGGCTCGGCATGCAGGTCCTCCACTTCACCGGTGACAGCAGCGTCGCGGAGCTACGGTCTCGCCTTGCGCAGGTGGTGTAGTGGGGTTCGCCGACCACTTCTCGAAACAGGCGAATGCGTATGCGGCGTTCCGTCCCACGTACCCGAATGCGCTTGGCGCATATCTGGCGGCTCTGGTTCCAACACGGGGGACGTCGCCTACGCAGGTGTGGGACTGCGCCACCGGTTCCGGGCAAGCCGCGACGATGCTGGCACGGCATTTTGATCGCGTGGTGGCCACCGACGCCAGCGCAGCTCAGGTGAGCAGCGCCGAGAGTCATGAGCGCGTGGAATATGGAGTAGCTTCAGCAGAAGCCTCGGGCTTGCCCAACCGCTCATGCGATCTCGTTACCGTGGCACAAGCCGCGCACTGGTTCGACCTGCCGTCCTTCTACGCCGAAGCCCGGCGTGTGCTCAAGCCTGGGGGCATCATCGCTGTCTGGT
Source organism: Vicinamibacterales bacterium (assembly GCA_046597705.1). GTDB lineage: Bacteria > Acidobacteriota > Vicinamibacteria > Vicinamibacterales > SCN-69-37 > SYFT01. The sequence goes on from JBKJJZ010000324.1 coordinate 2,676, forward strand.
GTTATGCCCTCGTGGAATCTGGAGATGCAGGTGTCGATGCGGCACTCCTTCACATGCAGAGCGAGCGCGTGGGCAAGTACTGGCCCGAAGGCCGCGAACTGGTGGAGGATCACTATCGGTCGCTGCCCTTTCCGTTCACGCTCATCGAGGCGCCCGCGTTCGAGATGACCGCGCAATGGAGCCGCGACCATTTCATGGGTTACGTAGGCACGTGGTCCGCCGTCGTTCGATGCCGCGAGGTGGAAGGACGTGATCCGCTCCCGGAGTTCGCGGCCGCGCTCGAACGCGTCTGGCCGGCTGGCGTCGAAAGGCTGGACGTGCGATGGCCGCTTCACCTCAAAGTCGGCAACGAGCCACTGGGCTGACGCGGTGTGGTAACGTGCCGGGGTGAAACACGACCTCCAGGAAGCGTGGCGATTTCTGCGCGCCAACCGCGGTTTCGCCGCCGTGGTCATCCTCACGCTGGGCCTGGCCATCGGCGTCAACTCCACCATCTTCAGTGTGCTCAACGGCGTGTTGCTGCGGCCACTGGACTACCCCGCTCCCGAGCGCCTGGTCGTGGCGTGGGAAAGCAATCAAACGCTGGGGCAGGAACGCGCACAGACTTCGTCGGCCACCTATCTCGACTGGCGCACGCAGAGCACCACCTTCGAGAGCCTGGCCATCTGGCGTTACAAAGGGTTCACGCTCAAGACGGACAGCGACGCGGAACGGCTCACCACCGTGGACGTTTCGCCAGCGCTGTTCACCGTGCTGGCAGCAACGCCTGCGATTGGTCGCGTCTTCACCCCTGAGGAAGAACACCCCGGCGCGCCCAGGACCGTGGTGCTGAGCCACGCGGCGTGGAGTCGTCGATTTGGACAAGACCCGTCGGTATTGGGCCGGAAGCTGCTGCTCGACGATGTGAGTTATGAAGTGGTGGGTGTCATGCCGCGGGGATTCCAGTTTCCCGCGGGCGATACCGAAGTGGAACTCTGGGCGCCGCTCACGGTGAATCCGGTGGCGCTGGCGTCACGGCCGCACCGCACCTACAACGCGATCGGCCGCCTCAAACTGGGAGCGACCATGCAGCAGGCGCGCGCGGACATGAGCGGCATCGCCGCCACCATCGCCAAGGACAACCCTGAGTCCAGTGCGGGATGGGGCGCAACGCTGGTCCCCGCGCATGAGCAAGTGGTGGGTGACATCGGCGACACGCTGTGGGTGTTGTTCGGTGCGGTCGTGCTGGTGCTGGTCATCGCGTGCGTGAACATCGCGAACCTGCTGCTGGCGCGGTCGGCGCGCACCGCCAAGGAGTTCGCCGTGCGCGCAGCCATCGGGGCCAGCCAATGGGCCTTGCTTCGCAGATCACTTGTGGAAAGCGGCTCGCTCGCTGGCCTGGGTGGCATCGCCGGGCTCCTCATCGCGTGGTGGGGCATCGCCGCACTTCGTCCACTGATTCCAGCCAATGTGCCTCGAGCGGACAACATCGGCCTCGACACATCCGTGCTCGTATTCACGTTCGTGGTCTCCATCCTCGCAGCACTGATTTTTGGTCTGTTCCCGGCATGGCGCGCGATGCGGCCGCAGCTGATTGAGGTCTTCCAGGATTCCGGCCGTGGTGCTTCGACCAGCCGATCGGCGCGTCGCCTGTCCGATGCCATGGTGGCGGCCGAGGTGGCACTGGCGCTGATGCTGCTGGTTGGTGCGGGATTGCTGATGCGCAGTTTCGCGCAACTGACCGCGGTTGATCCCGGCTACCGCACGTCCGGCGTCGTGGCCGCGCACATCGTGTTGCCGGCATCGCGCTACGCTCCGTCCGCTGCCAAGAAACAGTTCTTCGATGATCTGGTCTCGCGCGTCAGGACTATTCCTGGCGTGGAGAGCGCTTCGGCCGTGTCGGCGCTGCCCATGAGTCCGCTGGGCGTCCAGTTTGAACTGCCCTTCACCATCGACGGCCTTGCGGAAGCCTCCCCTTCCGAACGTCCGCGCGCCCGCTATCGTGCCGTCATGGCGGGCTATTTCAAGACCATGGGCATTCGACTGGTGGACGGACGTGCGTTCGACGAATTCGACGGGCGCGAAAACGGCGCCAAGGTTGCCATCGTCAACGAACTGGTCGTCCGGAGATATTTCCAGGGCGTGAGTCCCCTCGACAAGCTGGTAAAGATCCCGATGGCCGGCGACCTGCACATTGTCGGCGTCGTCGCTGACATCAAACACGACGGACTCGCTTCGAGCGCGGAGCCTGAAGTGTTCGTGCCGTACTTCCAGTTCGCACTGAGCGAGATGCAGGTGGTGGTGGCCACGACGCAGCCGCCCGCTTCGGTGGCGACGGCGATCCGGCGGCAGATGGTGCAGATGGACCCGGCGTTGCCTATCGCGAAGGTGACGACCATCGAGGAGCGCCTCTCGGCGTCGCTCGCCCAGCCTCGGTTCAACATGACGTTGCTGACCGGACTGGCGATCTGTGCGGCCCTGCTCGCCGCGCTGGGTGTCTACGGCGTGGTGACGTACGCGGTGACGCGACGCACGACTGAGATCGGAATCCGGATGGCGCTTGGGGCCGACAGCGGCGGCACGTTCCGCATGGTGGTGATGGGCGCCGGTAAAGTGATCCTGATCGGCGTCGCGCTCGGACTCAGCGGCGCGGCCCTGCTCGGCCAGTCCATCGAGAGCCTTCTCTTCGGCGTGCCGGCGCTCGATGCGCGGACCTACATCATCGCGGGACTGGTGACGGTGGCCATCGGCCTGTTCGCAGCGATGGTGCCCGCGCTGCGGGCGACCAGGATCGATCCAGTGTCGGCGCTCCGACAGGACTGAGGAATGGCGCCCCTGAAGGGACGCCCTACGTACAGGATTCGCCACTTGCGGCGCCCCTGAAGGGACGCCCTGCGTACATCGTCGTACGTAGGGCGTCCCTTCAGGGGCGCCGCAATTGTTCGTATTTCTTGACCGACGGATTCACAACCGGCGCATTCGGCAGCCGCGACCACTCTTCGAATGACCCGTCATAAAGCAGCACCGGGTGACCGAGCAGGCGCGCGCCGAAAATGGTGGCCGTCGCCTGCTGCCCGATGTGACAGTACGCCACAACCGTCTCTCCGGGCTTGACGCCTGCGGCATCGAACAACGCCTTCAGTTCTTCCACGGTCTTGAACTGTGATGCGCCGTTGGTCATCTCGTTGAACGGAACGCTGACTGCGCCTTCAATGTGCCCGGTCTTGTGCGGCCGCTCAGGGCTGCCGCCGGTCTGCACGCCGTCATACAGCGGCTTCGCGCGGGCATCGACTATCGCGAAGCCGGGCTTCTTCAGATGTTCGCGCACGAAGGTGCTGTCCACAACAAGCGGTTGAATCGCCAGCGGGTTCAGGCTGCCGGGTTTCGCAGGCGGCGGCGCCACATCGGTGGTGGGCCGGCTGGCGGCCACCCATCCCGTCAGCCCGCCATCGAGCAACGACGTGCGGGCACCGAGTCCAGCGTAGTCAAGTGTCAACACGACGCGCGTGGACGACTGGACGGAATTGGTGGCGGGATACACCACGATGCGCGAGTTGGCCGAAATGCCGAAGGACTCGAGCTTCTGGCGCAACTGCTCCGCCGGCAGCATCTGCAGATTCAGTCCGGTTTCACTCGAGTCGGAGACCGACACATCCGCCAGCGTCAGCAAGCGCGCACCGGGAATATGCGCCGCGTAGTCGCGCGCGCTCCCGACGTGCAGCAACACCAGATCGGGATCGTTGAGGTGTTCGGCAAGCCAGGTCGCAGGAACCAGGCGCGGAGTTGCTTGCTGCGCTGGCACGACACCGATCCACGAAACCAACACCAGGGACATCAGAAGCATTCGGGACATTCCCACACCATACCGCAACGAGCCGCCCGGGTTAATGAGGAACTGGCGGAACTGGCGGAACTGCAGAAATTACGGAGTTGACCAATTCCTGAATTCCAGTTCCGCCAGTTCCGCCAGTTCCGCCAGTTCCGTCAGTTCCGCCAGTTCCGTCAGTTGAAGCGGCCCGGAACGTTCTTGACAGAGGCCGCGTATAGCGGCTATGTAGATACACACATGCCAACGCTTTCATATGCCGCGCTGTTCGTGCTGCAGGCGCTTGCCCAGGGCTACCGGTTCGGGTTCGACGTCATGGACGCCACGGGGCTTCCCAGCGGCACGATCTATCCCGCGCTGAGACGGCTGGAATCGCTCGGCTTCGTGACGTCGTCCTGGGAAGACGACGAGTCGGCGAAGAAGGCGGGGCGGCCGCGACGCCGGAACTACCAGCTCTCGAAAGCCGGACGCGAACAACTGTCCGAAGCCGAGACGCGGTATCGCGCCGTCTCGAAACTCTTCGCCAAACCGCGGAAGGCGTGAGCGCATGCTGGATCGCCTGCTGATTCGCGTGTGCGGCTGGCTGGTGCCCTCATCCTTGCGCTCGCGGTGGCGCGAGGAATGGCTGGGCGAACTCGAAGCGGCGCGCAGCCAGGGTCAGGCGAGACATGCGGGGAAAATCTGGGGCGCGCCATTCGACGCGCTTCTCGCTCGCAAAGACGTCGTCTTCGACGCCGCGAAGGGAACCCTGCGTCTGATGCCGACCGCCATTGACGTACGAATGGCGTTGCGTGTGAACCGGCGCTCTCCCTTTCTCAGCCTGACTTCGATCCTGGCCATGGCTGTCGGTATCGGTCTCACCATCGTCGCCTTCACCATCGTCAAGGACGCCTTCTACGGAACGCTGCCCGTGCCCAACGGCGAGGAGATCGTTTCACTCACGGATTTCGACCGGCTGGCCCGAAGGTCCATGTCCGTGTCACTCGACGAGTTCCTGCGACGCCGGGCTGCAATGTCCACGCTCGTCGATGCTGGCGCCTACACCGACCGACTCATGGATGTGAGCATGACAAACGGCGACGCCGAAGTTCAGCGTGTGGCGCGCGTGACGCCGAATGCCTTCGCCCTGCTGGGCGTCACTCCGATAGCCGGGCGAACGTTCACGATGGACGACACATCGCCCGCCGCCCCGGCGACGATGGTAGTTTCTGAGACTGTGGCTCTGCGCCTGTTCGGCGGCGTGCAGAACGCGCTGGGCCAATCATTGTTTGTCGAACGCCAGCCAGTGACAATCATCGGCGTTCACCGCACCGGCTTCCGGTTTCCGCGCACCAGCGATATGTGGCTGCCACTGGGGGCTTCCAAAGACGGCATTCTTTCGGCGGGCGCGGTGCAGATGTTCGGCCGGTTGAAGTCAGGCGTTGATCTGCAGGGGGTCGAAACAGAGTTAATGGGCCTTGCCGCACAGGTGGCCGCGCCTCCGGGCACGCAACGCGTGGTGCAGGTCGCGCCATTTGCACGCGTGCGGGGCGGGCCGCAGCAGGAGTGGGTCGGTCTCGGCGTGGTGGGTGCACTCACGCTGGTCTTGCTGGTATCGGTAGCCAACGTTGCGAATCTGCTGCTGGCCAGAAGTGCCGCGCGGCAGCGCGAACTCGCCGTGCGTGCAGCGCTTGGAGCCACACGAGGCCGTCTCATGATCAGTCTCGGTCTCGAAGCGATCGTATTGTCGCTATCGGCAGCCGGACTCGGACTTGTCATCGCCAGAGTGGCGCTGGCCTGGTTCAAGGCACTGGCCGTGGACTTGCCCTTTTGGGCGCAGCTGGCGCTCGACAGTCGGGTGGTGATGTTCGCGGGCGCCCTGGCGATGGTGGCGGCCCTGGGTGCCGGACTCGGGCCGGCGCTTCGCGTCACGGCCGGCTCGTCGATCTCCGCGTTGCGCGAGGGTTCCAGCGGCCTGCGGTTCGGCCGACTCAGCGCGACGCTGGTGATCGTTGAAACCGCGGTCGCCGTCGGGCTCCTGAGCGGCGCTGCAGTACTCGGCCGAGGGCTCATCGCCTTTGGGTACGACGACTATCCGTTCGAATCGGAGCGCATGTTGATCGCGCAGCTGGATTTTCGGGGATCAGCGCCTCCGTGTCTGGCGCGGTCTGGCGTTTTGCAGGTGCCGGACGCTAGCCCGGGACAATTGGGCCGGGCGGAATGTGCAGAATCCGCGCTCCGCAACATTGTTCGCCGCCTCGAGGCCGAGCCGGGCGTGCGGGCCGTTGCGGCAGGCCCGGACTTCCCCGGCGAAGATGGGCCCTCGGTCCAGGAAGTTCACGTTGATGGCACGAGCGTTCGCGCGCAGATGCGGACGCCGGAAATCAGTGAGACTTTTTTTCCGGTGATGAGCACGCCAATGGTTGAAGGTCGGAACTTCACCGCATCCGAGATTGCCGTCAACGCCCCGGTCGCCATCGTCAACGAGCCGTTCGTGCGCAAGCACCTGAACGGTCGGACGGCGATCGGGAGGCGGCTTCGAATTGGCGACAACGGTCCATGGCGGGAAGTCATCGGCATTGCGCCGGACCTGGGCCTGAACCCTGGAGATCCCGAACAAGCGGACGGTGTCTACGTACCGCGAGGCGCCAGTGTGTTGGCGCGAATCGTAGTGCTGACCGATGGCAATCCGCTGGCTCTGGCTCCCCTTCTGCACGAACTGGCTCGTGAAGTCGAGCCTCGTCCCACGATCCTATGGTCGAGGACGTTCGCCGAACACCTTGGTGAACCCGTCTCGTTCCTGCGCTTCTTCGGCGTGAGTCTGTTCGCGGTGGGTGGCGTCGCGTTGCTGCTTGCCTGCACGGGCATCTACGCCATCATCGCCTTCTCGGTCGCGCAACGGCGGAGGGAGATCGCCATTCGCATGGCGATTGGGGCCAATCGCGCTGCCATCGTTCGTTCAGTACTCGGACGCAGCGCGGCCCAATTGCTGGCCGGCGCCGCGCTTGGCATCGTCATCGGCCTGGCGCTCGAGCAGGTGTCGTCGACGTTGCCGTTCGCGATCGCGCGCGGAGGCGTATCCTTTCTGGCGATCGTCGGTATGGGCGTGATCGGAACGGGCGTTGCCGCCTGCATCGTGCCGTTACGCCGGGCGTTGGCGGTGAACCCGCTCTCGGAATTGCGATAGACCTGCGGTTACGGTAACCAAATCCGCGACTGAGACGAACTCAGGGTATGTCCACCCGCCTGACACTGATCACCCTTCTCGCCGCCGCGGCCGCGGCCTGTTCCTCGCCGGTGCCAACTACGCCTACGTTCACTCCGCCGATGGAATCCCCGCCCCTTGCGCCAGCGCCTGCACCTTCCCCGTCGCCGTCACCGGTGCCCGTGCCAGATCCGGTGGCCCGCTATCTCGTGACGTTTCAATCTGACTGGAGTCCTGCAACCCATCCCACGGATTGGCCAGACGACGCGCACTATTCGGGGCTGATCGGAGGAACCCACAGTTCACGCGTGGTCTTTTGGCAGGCGGGACAACTGGCGTCCCCGGGCATTCAGCTTATGGCGGAGAAGGGCCGGAAATCGCCGCTCGACCAGGAGGTGTTGACGGCCATCTCCGCCGGCAGCGCGGAGTTCGTGTTGTCCGGAGACGCGCTCAGCGGCTCACCTCGCAGCGTCTCGCTCGAGTTTGACATCAGCGTCAACTTTCCATTGGTCACGCTGGTGACGATGGTTGCGCCAAGCCCGGACTGGTTCGTGGGTGTCTCAGCACTGTCGCTGCTTCCAAATGGTCAATGGGCTGACGAAACGATCGCGACGCTGTTCCCATGGGACGCTGGCACCGACAGCGGCAGAACTTATGCGGCAGAAAACCAGGCCAGCCAGCCGGTCGAGCCGATCCATCGTCTGCTGGGGTTTCCGGTGGCCGTCAACGGCACTGTGGCGCCCTTCGGAACGATGACTTTCCGGAGGATCAGGTAGCCGCCGTTCCGGCCGCGTCGATGGCCTCAATCATCCCCTTGTTGCCCCGCGAGAGCGCCTGATCGATCGCCGTCCAGCCGCGTTCGTCCACCAGATCAACGCGGGCACCTCGCGTGAGGAGCCACTTGGCCGGCGTGAACTGGCCCCAGCGAATGAGGTTGTTGAGCAGCGGCTTGCTGTCATCGCGTGCGGCGTTGACGTCGGCGCCGCGACCAATCAAGTAGTCGGCTGTGTCGAAGTCCGACCGCCACACCGCAGTGGTGAGCGCAGCCGTCGGGCTGGCGCCGTGGTCGAGCAGCAGATGAAGCACGTCACGCTGACCGGTGGAGACGGCAAAGCAGGCGGCGTCCACATCGTGCGACCAACTGCGCGCGGTGGCCATGACGTCCGCGCCTCCCTCAATCAGCAGTTCGGCGAGGGCCGTGAGCGCGGCAGCCGTCTGGGGCCACTCCTTGCCCATGCGCGATGACGCGCAGCACATCAGCGCCGTCATGACGCCCTGCTCTCTGGCGGTGGCCAGTGACGGCATGCGCGTCAGCATTGTCTGAACGCGGGTGGCCTCGCCGAGCGCCGCCGCGGCAAAGACATTGTCCGCCCCGACGGATGCGCCATGGGCCTTCAGGACGCGCACGTACGCGCCTTCCCCCGTACCGGCGGCAATCACAATGGCCGACGCCAGTGGCCACGCGCCCTGCAGCTGCGGATCGGCGCCGTGTTCCAGCAGCCACTCCAGACACTTCACACGCTCGGCGGTGGACGACCCGCCCGCATGCGGCTTCTCCTGGATCAGCGCATGCATGGGACGGTAGTTGCGGTAGATCGCATTGAGGTCCGCCCCGTGAGCCTGGAGCGCACACAGACCGGCGAGCCATCCGGCTCCAGCGGCCTGGCCGGTCACTTTGGCGTGCACAGGAACCGGCGCCTTCCGCAGCGCAGATTTCAGCGCCGCCAGATCGCGCGACGCGATGGCCGCCTTCAATGCGTCAGCCACGGGCAAGTTCGACTAGAGTGTCACCTGTCATGAGCGAACCGGTTCAACGCCTTCATTGGGGATGTGGCAGTTCAGCCAAACCAGGCTGGATCAATGCCGACATTCGCGACGTGCCGGGTGTCAACCTCGTCTGCGACATCAGGCAGGGCTTGACGCTGCCAGAGTCGAGCATCGCCTACGCGGCAAGCAATCACGCGCTGCAGGAGATTCCGCTGGCCGAACTCGTGCCGACCCTGGCGGAATTGCGGCGTGTGCTCAAGCCGGGCGGCGTCTTGCGGCTCTGCCTCCCCGATCTGGACAAAGCCATTGCCGCCTATCAGCGCGGTGACCGGGATTATTTTCTCGTGCCCGACGAAGACGCGAACACATTGGCCGGCAAGTTTGTGACGCATATTCTCTGGTACAGCTATTCCCGCGTGATGTTCACCCCCGAATTCATCGAGGAACTCCTGCTCAAAGCTGGTTTTACCCAAGTGAAGCATTGCGCGTACAAGTCAACGTCATCAAGCTGGCCGGAAATTACGCAACTGGACAGCAGGGAACATGAAAGTCTGTTCGTCGAAGCCGTGAAATGAGCTCGGTGGTGAATTGTCGACACTTCACCTCCGAGCTCGAATGGTCACCGCGTACGAGTTCTCCGCGTTCAGGTTGATAAGCGCTACGAACGCCCGCCCCTGCGCGGTTTTGCCGATCGTGCCCGACTGAGAAACGGCCGCCACTTCCCAACCTGCCGGCAGCAGCACCGTGTTCCGCAATCCCTTCAACGTCCGCGTGAACACCAGGTCTCCCTTATCGAGCTTGTAGCTGCCATCCGCAAGAGTGCCGCTCACTTTCAAGTGCGCGCTCTGTTTGTCATTCACAATAGGGACCTCGAGCTTCGCCGTCATCTGCGCGCCCTGCCCGGATGTCACGAGCGGCTTCGCCGTGTCAAGATCGATGACGGACACGTCCTTCAACGGCATGTACGACAAGGCGTCGAGCTTCGCCGCCCCACCCTTCCGGTAGTCGGTGTAGGTCTGCTGCACGCTGACAATTGCCGTGGCGGGATCGCCCAGGTCATACAACGTCTTCAGGTCGTCGAAGAACATGTCCGTGTACGGCGCGGCCGTGAACGCCGCCGCGGTCTTGCGCGCATGAATCGTCACGGGATTGCTTTGACCGCTCGGGTTCGCGAACATCAAACGCAACTGGCCGCTCGGCATGGTTGACACCTGCGCCGCAACGTTCGATGACAGAAACGCAAAACCTTTAGGCAGGACCACGCCCAGGCGGTAGCCGCTCAGGCTGCGAACCCATACGATGTCCTCGCCGTTCATCTGGTAGGTACGCGGATCTTTGTAGGTCTTGTAGATGAGGACACGGCCGATGCCGCCTTCGGGCACCGGAATCGGCAGAGGCGCATGGATGGCGTGCTCGTCTGGCGTAGCGCCGGCCTCGTAGGTGAACTTGATGGGATTGCCCGAGCGAGGATCGTAGACCTCGATCCCCGAGCCTTCGCTGCCGCCTCGCGTCGCATTGACGATCTCAGTGGCCCCGGCGCGGGCGCTCTCCGTAAAGAAGCGAATCCGGAACGACTCGCTGCCCGGTTCGAGGATCTCGTACTCTGTGTATGACTCCTGCGTGAACAGCCCGCGCACCGGCGCGCTCGGTCGCAGCGAACCATCGGGGTTGGTCCCTCCGGGAAATTGATTGCCCCCGCGGCCCTGCGCCGGGACGGCTGGCTGGCCGGCGGTAGTGGCCTGCCCGGCCACCGTATCTGCGGCCCCCCAGACCGCGAACGCACTCAACACAACCCCGGTCAGCAAACGTGTTCGTAAAGTCATGGAGGGGGTTATATCATGCAGCACCCGAGCACTCAGCACGGCACCAGAGCACGCGAGCACCAGAGCACAGGAGCACCTAGTTATGCGCCTCATCGTCACTTTCGCACTCGCAGCGCTGTTCGCAGCCGCACCCGCAACCGCTGATCCGATCAAATTTGCGCGATATCCGCACGTGAGCCAGGGCAAGCTCGTGTTCAGCTATCACGGGGACATCTGGATCGCGAATGAGAACGGGTCCGGCGCCACGCGGCTGACTGCGCACGTAGCACGGGACGTCTTCCCACGGCTTTCGCCCGACGGCCGATGGGTGGCGTTCACCTCGGACCGTTACGGCAACAACGACGTGTTCATTGTTCCGTCGGCCGGCGGAGAACCAAAGCAGCTGACGTTCGCCACCACCGGAGACACAGTGCTCAACTGGACGCCAGACGGCAAGGGCATTCTCTTCGCCACCAGCATGGCGGTCAGTCCATGGCGAAGTCCGATTTTCGTGGTCAGCACTGACGGCAGCCTGCCCACGGCGTTGCCGATCGACGGCGGCGTCCAGGGCATGCTGAAGCAGGACGGCTCGATGCTGGCCTTCAATCGAAATGGCGGCTCGTACTGGCGCAAGGGCGCGAAAGGCAACCGCACAGACGATGTGTGGATTCAGGATACGAAGACGCAGAAGATCACGCGGCTGACCGATACCAACCTGCGCGACTACAAGGACTTCACGCAGGACGTTTATCCGATGTGGGGACGCGACGGGCAGATCTACTTCTCCTCGGAGCGCAGCGGCCACTTCAACATCTGGCGCATCGCGTCCGCTGGCGGCGTCCCCTCGCAGGTGACACGGCATCAGGACGACGGGGTGCAGTTTCCGTCGATGAGCCCTGACGGCTCCACGATTGCGTACGAAAACGAGTTCGAGATCTGGACCCTGAAGGTGGGTCAGACCACGCCGACGAAGGTCACGATTGACCTGGCTTTCGATCCGAAGACCAACCTGACTCGTAGTGTCGAAACGCAGAACCGGCCGGACGGTTTCGCGATCACATCAGACGGCGATTACGCCGCCATTGATACCCATGGTGAAATCTTCATCGTCCCTACCGACCCCGAGTTTGGAGAAAAGCGACAGGTCACCACAAACTCCTGGCGTCAGCGCAACCAGGAGTTTTCCCCGAACGGCCGCTGGCTCGCCTACACGTCGGATGAATCGAAGGAGGAAGAGATCTGGGTCTTCGATCGCGATTCCGGCACGAGCAAGAAGCTGACCACACATCCGTCGTTCAAGACGATCTCGGGCTTCTCGCCTGACTCCAGCCGCCTGGCCTGGGTGGCCAACAACCGGTTGTTCGTCACGGTGGTGGACAGCGGCGTCACCACCGAACTTGGTTACAACCTCGCGGGTGGTTACAACATCACGGGCTGGTCGCCTGACGGCAACTGGCTTGCGTACGTGAAGCGTGACCGCGATCAGAACGCCGACGTCTTCCTGATGGAGATTGCGACGAAGGCGGAACACAACATCACGCAGAACCCCTGGAACGATGGGCAGGCCACGATCACACCGGACGGCAAGAGCGTGGTCTTTGTCAGCAATCGGGTTGATGGCGTGAATCAGATCTTCGTCGTCCCGCTCGCGCGCCTGACTGAGGATCCGAATGACCCGCTGGTCAAGGAGCGGATCCGGAAGGCGACGCCGGCGACAGGGGCCGCAGGTGGACGAGGCGCCGGTCCTTCGACAGGCTCGGGGCAGGCAGGTGTCACACCAGCGGCGCTGACGATGCCGAACACCGCCCGCATTGACCGCCGGGCAGTGGCGATCACGTCAGGCGCGAACCCGGTGCAGGGATTCTTCCTGTCCACCGATGGGCGCACGGTCTATTTCAGGTCCCGGGATGACCAGGGTCCGGCGCTGTTCTCGGTCGGCATCGATGGCAAGGACAGACAGCGGCTCGTCGCCGGCGCGTTCAACGGACTGGTCCCCACAGCGGATCGGCGCAAGGTCTTCTTCACGGAGAACAACGAGTTGTTCGGCATGGAGATGGCCGGGCAGCGGCGGCGCACTCGCGTGTCATTCACCGTCAACGTGCGTGTCGAGCAACGGCAGGAGTGGGCACAGATTCTGGATGAGTCGTGGCGGGTGATGAAGTACCGCTTCTACGACGAGAAGATGCACGGCAAGGACTGGCCGGCCATGCGGGCGAAGTACGAACCGCTGCTGAAGTACGTCGGCGCCAACGAGGACGTCTACGACCTGGCGAACGAAATGATTGGCGAGTTGAACGCATCGCACACGGGTGTCAGTGGCCCTGTCAGCGATCCCCAGCCGAACGAGTATCAGACACGGTTCCTGGGATTCGAGCTGGCGCCCGACGGGGGCCGCTACAGAATCTCGCACCTCTACGACAATGGCCCAGCCGACAAGGAATGGCTGAACCTCAAGATGGGCGACTATGTACTGGCGATTGACGGCGTCCAGGTGCGCGCCGGCGAAAACTACTGGCCACTCCTCAATAGTCCTCTGAACGAGTACGTGGATCTGACGGTGGCAACAACAGCCGCAGGCGCCGGCAGCCGTGACGTGCGCATCCGATCAACGGCATCGCTGAATGCGATCAAATACGAAGCCTGGGTGAAGAAGAATCGGGACACGGTGGACAAGGCGACCAATGGCGAGATTGCGTACGTGCACATCCAGTCGATGGACCAGCCTTCGCTCACGCGCTTCCAGAACGAAATCGATCAGTTCTGGAACAAGAAAGGGATCATCGTCGATATCCGCTACAACGGCGGCGGCAATACGGACCAGCAGATCATCGACATCCTGGAGCGGCGGCCGTACGAATACTGGAACAGCCGCTGGGGCGCGCCTGAATGGGGCCGTCGGCCACGCCAGGCCATCGCGGGACCGAAGGTCATGCTCGTGAACTGGCGTTCAGCCTCGGACTCGGAAGTGACGCCACAGGCATTCCGCGATCTCAAGCTCGGCCGAATTGTTGGCAACCCGACGTCGGCGGCCGTCATCGCCACGGGATCGTACGCGCTGATCAACGGCGGCGCGATTCGCACACCCGGCTCGCTGGTTGTGACGTACGACCCCGAACGCGCGAACAACTGGGGCATCAACCTCGAAAACTTCGGCGTGGCGCCGGATGTCTTCGCGCAGAACACGCCGGAAGATGAGATGGCCGGAAACGATCGCGAACTGGAGGCGGCCATCGCGGAGGTCCTCAAGATGCTCAAGGAAGGGCTCTACCAGTACCGGGGACGGTAAGAGGTTCGAGGTCCGAGGTTCGAAGAATGACAACGAAGTGGTTCCTCACGGCGACGGTACTGTTCGCTTCGGTTGGGCTCGGTGCGCAGGGGCCGAAAGTGCACAGACTGGAGGCAACGCCCGACACCGTGGCCTACGGGTTCTACTGGGCTGACGCGAAACCGGTTTTGCGCATCGCGTCCGGGGACATCATCGACGTCGATACACTCCTGACGAACTCGCCGAATGGGCTCACTCGCGCGGGCGTGCCCGCTGACAAGATTCAGGCGTCGCTGCGCGCGATTGTCGACGGTGTCACCGGAGAGCGTCGCGGTCCCGGTGGCCACATCCTGACTGGGCCCGTCTTCGTGGAAGGTGCCGAACCTGGCGACGTGCTGGAAGTGAAGATTCTCTCGGTGGACCTGGCCATCGACTATGGGTACAACGGCTGCAGCGGATTCGTGCCCGAGAACTGCGACCGGACACAGGGTTCCAAGATCATCCAGCTCGACGGCAAGACGATGACGGCGGAGTTCATGCCGGGGATTGTGGTGCCGCTCAAGCCCTTCTTCGGGAGCATGGGCGTGGCGCCTGCGCCGGAACTCGGGCGCGTCAGCAGTAATCCTCCAAGCCGTCATGCCGGCAACCTCGACAACCGCGAACTGGTGGCGGGCTCAACGCTGTTCATTCCGGTGTTCGTTCCCGGCGCGCTCTTCGAAGTGGGCGACGGCCATGCGGCGCAAGGTGACGGCGAGGTGGATCAGACTGGGATCGAGACATCGCTGCGCGGCAAGCTGCAGTTGACGGTCCGCAAGGACATGAAGCTGACCTGGCCCCGCGCCGAGACGGCGACCGACTACATCGCCATGGCCACCGACCCGGACCTCACCATCGCCACGAAGCTCGCGATTCAGGAAATGGTGGACTTCCTCTCGTCAACAAAGAGCCTGACCAAGCACCAGGCCTTCCAGCTCGTCAGCATCGCCGGACACGTGGCCATGACGCAGCTCGTGGACCGGCCGAACCTGGGAGTGCACGTGAAGATTGCTAAAAATATCTTCACTAAGTAATGAGGAACTGACGGAACTGGCGGAACTGGCGGAACTGCGGAAATTCAGGAATTCCTGAATTCGCTAAATTCAGTTCCGCCAGTTCCGCCAGTTCCGCCAGTCAATAAGCTGCTGCGTAACAATCCCTGCGCGGATCAGCCCCGGCCATCCGCGAGCCAGTGCGCGGATCGACAATCACCCCCGTCGCGCAACCGCTGATTGAGAAGGGCGCGACGAAGCGAACGTCGTGGCCGCGCGCCTTGAGCGCGTCGAGAACGGCTTGCGGAATGCCTGTTTCCAGTTCCAGCCGATTGGCTTCGATGCGATGCGGCCAGAATGACCCGAGAAAGTGGAACGTCTGGATGCGAGGCAGCTCAAACGCTGCGTGGAGGTTCGGATACCACAGCGACCGAAACTCCAGCACGTTCAGCAGCGCCTGGATGATTGTCTGCTCCTGGTTGTCGCCACCAGGTGTGCCGAGTGCCATGAACGGTTCGCCGTTCTGCAGGATGATGCTGGGCGTCAGCGTGTAGCGCGGACGCGAGCGCGGTCGAATCTGCGCGGCTTTCGTCGAGTCGAGCCAGAACTGCTCACCGCGCGTCGATAATCCCACCCCGGTGCCGCCCGCGATGACGCCGCCCGAAATCCATCCACCCGACGGCGTCGCATCAAACACATTGCCGTCCTTGTCGATGATCGCAATGTGCGTGGTGTCCTTCAGCGACGGGTCCTCGTCGCCTGCTCGGACCTTGCCCCCTTCGCCCCACGCATTTGCACCGTCAGTTCCGCCAGCAATCCTGGCCACCCAGAAGGGCCATGTCTTCACCTTCGGGTCGAACGGCAGTGGATCGCCCGCAACCTGAGCGACCTGCGACTTCGTCATATCGATCTGTCCCGCGCGCTGCTGCGCGTAGGCTTTCGAGAGCAGGCCCGTCGCGGGGACATCGACGAACGCAGGGTCCGCGTAGTAACTGTCGCGATCCGCGTAACCCATCTTCAGGGCTTCGGTCACCACGTGCAGGTAGTCCGCGGAGTTGTGCCCCATCTTCTGCAAGTCGAACGTCTCAAGGATGTTGAGCGCCTGCAGCAGCACCGGGCCCTGGCTGTTGAAGCCGTGCTTGTAGACCTGATAACCGCGATACGTCACCGACGTCGCCGGCTCGACGCGCGCATAGTAATCAGCGAAGTCCGTTTCATCGAATGGCGACCCATGCTGTTTGAGGAACGAGACGATGTCTCGCGCGATGTCGCCCTTGTAGAACCGATTGCGGGCCGCGATAATCCCGGCGGCCCGGCCACCCGCCGCGGCCGACGCTTCGGCGTCCACCATCTTCTGGAGTGTGGCAGCCAGGTCCGGCAACTTGATGGTGTCGCCGGCTTCGTACATCGAGCCATCGGCCTTGAGCCAGCTCTTCTGATTCGACGGCCATTGGCTGATGAACTCGCGCTGGCGCTCAATCGTCGCGACAGTTCTTGGTCGCAGCGGAAATCCATCGCGCGCATATCCAATGGCTCGCGCCGACACCTGCGCGAACGTCATCGTCCCCCACTTCTCGAGGACGGTCAGCGCCGCGAATGGCGCGCCCGGCACTACCACAGGATCAAGTCCCGCTCCAGCCAGAGACTTGTTCCGCGATGTGAACCAATCGATCGTCGCGGCCTTCGCGGCCCAGCGC
>JBKJJZ010000026.1:0-2974 GCA_046597705.1 Vicinamibacterales bacterium
TCATTCACGTGTCCGAGATGTCGTGGAGCAAGCGCGTGAAGCATCCGTCGAAGGTGCTCAACCAGGGTGATTCGGTAGAGGCCATGGTGCTCGGCGTGGATCCGGGAGCGCGGCGCATTTCATTGGGTCTCAAGCAGGTTGAGAACAATCCATGGAACGAGCTGTCCGAGAAGTACCCGATCGGCGCGACGATCAACGGCAAGGTGCGCAACCTGACCGAGTTCGGTGCGTTCGTGGAAGTCGAAGACGGCATCGATGGCTTGATCCACATCTCGGACATGTCCTGGAGCAAGATCAAGCACCCGTCAGAAGTGCTCAAGAAGGGCGATGATGTCGAGGCGCAGGTGCTGAGTATCGACGCGGAGAACCAGCGCCTGTCGTTGGGTCTCAAGCAGCTGCAGACCGGCATCTGGAAGGAGTTCTTCGACACGAACCACGCCGGCGATGTTGTTGAGGGCAAGGTGGTGCGCCTCACCAACTTTGGCGCGTTCGTCGAACTGGCGGAAGGCATCGAAGGCCTCATTCATGTGTCGGAGTTTGACGCGGCTGCGGGCGGCGAAAAGCTTGAGCTGAAGACGGGCGAGAACTACCAGATGAAGATCATCCGTCTGGTTCCCGAAGAGCGCAAGATCGGCCTGAGCATTCGCGCGCTCAAGGACGAACAGTTCCGGGCTGACTGGGAGGCCTACACTGATTCGTCGGGCCGTCCCGAGGCGACGCTGGGCGATCACTTCAAGCACCTGAAGTAAGTTCGCGGTCAACGTAGGGCGTGGCTTTAGCCGCGCCGGCATTTGAGGCTGTTGTGGTTTTGCCACAACAGCCTTTTTTGTGCATTCTCGCGCCTTCTCCACCTCCCGCTGGCTTGGTGGAGTGGCAATGCATCCCGCTGGTCGGCGAACCGCGCAGGGTAGCGAGGGACCCGTGCCGGCCTGTTCCCCACAATCAGGTCTCCTGATTTGGGCCATTTTGCGTCGGGTCCTCGACGGCACGAGTTTCGCGAGCGCGGAAGGGGATGGCCGACGCGCCCGACTTGCCGCAGATCACTGGCCCGCCGAAACTTCTTGATCGGGTTCGCACCGCCATCCGCGCCCGCCATTACAGCCGCCGTACGGAAGAGGCGTACGTGCCGTGGGTGCGCCGGTGCATTTTGTTTCACCGCAAGCGTCACCCAGACAAGATGGGCGCCACCGAGATCGGAAGTCGCAGCCGTGATCGGAAAGCTCACGGGAGTGAGCCGCATCGTCGGTCTCCTCCTGTACGGCGCTGGGCTGCGCCTCGGCGAATGTCTCGAGCTGCGTGTGAAGGACCTGGATTTCGACCTCGGCCAAATCACAATCCGCCGCGGTAAGGGACAGAAGGATCGCGTGACGATGTTGCCGGGCGCGGGGCGGGAGCTGCTGCGACAGCATCTGCAGACCGTGCGGGCGATCCACGCCGGTGATTTGGCACAGGGTGTCGGGCGCGTGGTTCTGCCGGACGCATTGGCGCGGAAGTATCCGAACGCGGCGACCGAGTGGGGGTGGCAGTTTGTCTTTCCGGCCGCGCGCATCTACCGCGATCCCCGCTGGGGTGCACCTTCACGGTTTCATCTGCACGAATCGGCGGTGCAGCGCGCTGTTGCGGAGGCTGCACGGCGAGCCGGCGTGGCGAAGCATGTGGGCCCTCATACCTTTCGGCACTCGTTCGCGACGCACCTTCTCGAGGATGGCTACGACATTCGGACGGTCCAGGAGTTACTGGGTCACCACGATGTGGCGACGACGATGGTGTATACGCATGTGTTAAATCGCGGCGGGTTGGGTGTGCGGAGTCCGGCGGATCGGCTTGGGATAGACTGACGGGCGTTTGCGTGTATGCGCCGCGTGGTGGGCCGTCTGGATGGACGGTGCAAGTGCTGTCACCGACAAGAATTGCGGGCAATCCTGATTGGAGTGTTGTCCGTGCGTGCCTGCGGGTGCCGCGTGTATTCGAGTCATCTCCGAGTGACACTTCAGGTACATGGCTGCGCGCGATCGTCTATGCACCCGAACTGACGGGCGCGGTTCTGCTAGAATCTCCCCTCGTTCGCGCGGGGGGACCGGGATTAAGCCTCGGATTCGGCGCCGTGCATAGCCGCGAGGAACGCTATCGGATCGGCTGAACCCCTGCGGGCTACAAAGAAGTTAGGCAGACAAGGAAGACCTTATGGCGCTTCCAGAAGCCGATTGGCGATTACTTCGGGCGCTCCATGACACGGCGTTGGATCGTTATTGTGCCCGTGTGCTCCAGGAGTGTGCGACCGGCATACGGGACACGAACGGTTCAGCTCACGATCGATACCTTCGGCTTTTCCGAGTGGTGAACGAGCGAGATGCCAGTCTGGCTGCAGCGTTCAATGACTTGCGTCGTTCGACTGCGATTCAACGCCTCGCGTCGATGATGGCTCTCGGGGTCGTCACTGACGAAGAGTTGAGCCAATTCAGCCAGACAACTCGCGACTCGGCCACGACGATAGCTGACCTTTTGCGGATCGGCGCGACCCACGCTGACCCTGCGCACAGCTAGGCAGAAGCATGCCAGGTCGATAAATTGCTCAGAGATCGTCAGGAGTCAGTCCAGTTTTCTTGGCGATCCGACTCAACATCTTCGGGCCAAGTTCATCGTCATCGTGGAAGGCGAAGACCGTGTCTGCCCATCCTTCTCGAGAGAGGGTGCGGTGAGAGCCGGATTGCCGCTTAATCTGCCACCCGATCTTGCTGAGCGCCGCCAGTACGCGACGCGCCCTCGTCGCCGGCCAGGTGCTCACGCCGCGCTGAAGGTGACCGTCAAGAATTCAGCAGGAGCTTCGGCGTGCTCAAGCCGCTCGGCAAGCACCCTGAGGGCCAAGGCCTGCACTCGCGCCACCGCTTCGTCTTGAGTCCGGCCATACGACAGGACTCCAGACAGGGCAGGGACTTCAGCAATCCATCGACCATCACCCTCACGATCAATCTCG
>JBKJJZ010000065.1:0-5028 GCA_046597705.1 Vicinamibacterales bacterium
GTACGCCGGTCGCCGACGTGTGTCGCCAGATGGGGATTGCCGAAGCGGTGTTCTACTCGTAAAAAGAGGAGTTCGGCAGCCTCGGCGTGTCCGAGGTCCGCGACACATCCTCCAGGAGGTGATCAAGGAAAATACTGAAGCCAGCGGGCCTGTGCGCCCGGCGATATCTGCCCGAATACCTGGTATTGCCGATCGCGGGCTCTTTCCTGAAGACAGCGCTCGTGCTCCGGTCTCCTGATCGAGCGCGAACCTTTCCTCTGGCTGATGGACGCTGCCTTAAACATCGTGTCGGTCGTCACGGACGTCCCGGCTTCGGCGTCTGCGAGTCCATAGCCCCGGGCCCACTCGACTTGAAGTCGTCGATCACCGCAATGCTGACGCCCGGCACGTCCCCGGCGGCTGATAAAGTTCGTGTATGTCACTGACTCAGACACTTCATTCGGCTTATCGGCGGCTGCCGTGGCTGATCACGATACTGGCCGTCCTTGGTTCGACGCTCACTGCGCAGGAGTCCCGCCGGCGATGGGAGCTGCAGCGGCAGGTCCGGCTCGACAAGTTCGAGCAGGTCCTGCCGAAGGTGATGCGTGCTCACGGCATCGACATGTGGATCGTCGCGGTGAAGGAGAACCACACCGACCCGTTGTGGGAGGACCTGGGCCGGGGGTACGTGACCGGCGTGGGCTACTACGTCTTCACCGATCGGGGCACTCCGAGGATCGAGCGGGCCGCGCTGGGCCCATCTGGTTACATGCTTCAACAGTCCGGCGCGTATGACATCTTCGGGCCGTCGTCGATGCTGCTGCAATTCGTGCGAGCCCGCGACCCGAAGCGGATCGGCGTCAACATGTCTCAGGAGATGGGCGCGGCCGACGGCCTCTCTCACGCGATGCACCAGCACCTGATTGCGACGCTGGGCGAAACGTACGCGTCGCGGCTGGTCAGTGCGGAGCGGGTCGTCAGCGATTTCCGGTCGCACCGCGTCGCCAGCGAAATTGTCGCCTATGGTGAAGCGGCCGGGCTGGCTGTGCAGCTCGCCGAACGTGCGCTCTCGAACGAGGTGATTACGCCCGGCAGGACATCACTCGAGGAAGCGGCGTGGTGGCTGCAGGACCGCCTCCTTGAACGCGGACTGGGTTCGTCGTTCGACATGCCGTCGGTCTACGTGACAGGGCCTGAGGGTATTGTGGCCACATCCAACTCGTACATCGTCCAGCCTGGCGACGTGATCATGGTCGACTGGGGCGTCGTGCTGATGAACATGGCGACCGATGTGAAGCGCGTGGCCTACGTGCTCAAGGCGGGGGAGGTGCGCCCGCCCGCCAGCATCCAGTTGGCCTTCGACAAAGCGATCACGGTCAGGGACGCGATCAAACCCGCGCTTCAGCCGGGCCGGACGGCCACCGACACGATGAAGGCGATCGATGCGGCCCTTGTCGCAGCCGGATTCGGCAGCATCGCCTTCAACCGGCCCAGCGCAGACGGCAAGACAGACGTCGCCTATGGCTTCCATCCGGTCGGTAACGCCGGCCACGACGTCGGCCCCTCCATGACCACGTGGCAGCCATTTCAGCAGACCTTCACGCTGCATCGACAGCACATGTTCTCATTCGAGTACTTTGCCTACTCGCCGATTGAGGAGTGGGGCGGCAAGAAGCTCCGTATCCCCATCGAAGACAGCGCCATCGTCATGGACGATGGCATTCAGTTCCTGCACGCGGCCAACTATCGGCTGTTGGTGATCAGGTAGATCTCCTTCGACGCGGCCTGCCAGCGAAACAGCGTGGTCCGGCCACCGAAGAGATTACTGTTGCTGTTGCCGTCGTGCGTCCCGGCCCATTACGCCGACGGCGTGAACGCCGTCGTGAGGTTTACCGCCAGATCAGCGCCAGCCGATTTGGAATCCACCCAATTGCGCGCGCTGATGTGACCTCTAAAACTCTTCGTCGAGCCGGCCGTCCAGGGCGCACGCTGGGTGCGGTATCGATGCACATCAAGGTCAAGGATCCCCTCAAGAAATCCCTGCCCGCCTTTACGATTCTGGTTCTTTGCGTCGTCGTCGCGCTCGTGCCTGCGTAGCGCCTCGCGTCGCCAACCGAACCTCGAACCTCGAACCCGAAGTAAGGCGGTCCGGCGCGCCGCTAGCGCAGATTGCGAACCAGGTAAAGGTCGTTCAGCGCGCGGCTGTACTGATAGGCAAAGAACCTTTCGTTGTCTGCCAGGAGCACGCGGCCAATGAACATCACCCCGGACGTGTCTGACGGCATGATCGTGCGCCACGGTTCGACACGTCCAGTGACCAGGTTCCGGCGGTAGATCCTGGCCGGAAAAGGCTCAGGGCCGGCGAGAAAAAGCTGTTGTGCGTCGGCGCTCCAATGGATCGGCCTGCCACGCTCGCCTTCGAGGCGACGCGGCGGCCGGCCGTCGATTGAAAACAGCGTGACGGGCTCTGTCGGACCGCGCACAGCGACCACGCTGCCGTCGGGGGACACGGCAAATTGACCCGGCGCGGACGGGGGTGAGATGGCTTGCCAGGGCCGTTCGGCGTCGCGCATGTAGAGCCGTGCGGCAAGGCCGTTGCTTCCGGCCGGCTGCAACCACGTGAATAGGCGGCGGCCATCTCCTGACCAGAATGCGGGCGTGTTCGGCACCAGCTCCAACCCTGGGGCGAGCGGGATCACGCGCGAGTTGCCGCCCCGTACCTGCAACAACTCAAGATGAGTCAGGTCGTTCCTCGGGTGCACCAGCACCGCGGCGCCGTCAGGCGACAAGCCCCTGGCGGCGTACCCCGCGAATGGAATCGTGGCCTTGCCATCCGTCGATCGGAGGTACGCGCCGGCGCCGACCTCTCGGGATTCGTCGATGAGCAGCCACTTGCTATCGGCCGAGACGCCGACGAGATCGGATCGTCCGAACAAGTCGAGCGATTGTTCCCGACCGCCGTCGGAACGCGACGCGTTAACCGTCACCCACCCGGCCCCCGTGCCGACCAGCGCGCTCTTGCCGTCCGGCGCGACGTCGTAAACGGCCATCGCTCCGGCGACACGAGCCACAAGGCGCCGCGTGCCGGCAAGTCGAAGGGCGTACAGGGCACGGTCATGGGAGCTGCCGCTTTCAGAGCCGGTGAACCACACTTCATTGCCGTCGTGAGACCACGCGAGGCCGAAGATCAAGGGCATGTCGTCACTGGCTACCTTGCGCCCGGTAAGGTCAAGAATCTCGAGCTTCCCAGCACCATGCAGGATGGCAACCATGTTTCCACGCGGCGACACGCGGATCATGCCGCATCGAGGTGCGACCGCATGGTCAATCGGGAATTCACACCGGCCGCCTTCGCGGATGACCGCCAGTTGTTCGCCATCGGGGGCCCAGTCGCCGTAGGTGGCGTTTTCAACCAGCGGCCGAGGTGTGCCGCCAATGGCAGGGATCCGCACGAGAGTCCCGACCGAGGAGTAGGTGGCGCGATCGCCCGTCAAGAGTACCGCCAGTTCCTGTTTCGCTGACACACCAAGCAGGAACCCGGGCGCAATATCGAGGGGCCGCGACTCGGGTCGATCCAGATGGGTCATGTAGATGTGGGAAGACCCTTCGCCGTACGCGCCGCTGTAATAGATCGTCTTGCCATCCGGGCCAAATCGCGCGCCCGTGAGGACGCCTCGGCGGAACGTCAATGGGCGGTACGACGGCATGCTCACTTCCGTCGTGAGTCGGGCTGCCACGAACGCTGCAACGCCGATGGCCACGCACGCGAGCATTGCCGCTGACCAAATCCTCCACCTTTGCGAAGACCCGCTTCGGCCGGCCGGCATCGCGCCGGTGGGCATCTTGACCATGTCGGACAGATGGTCGCGCAGGGACGCAAGTTCGCGGGCCAGGTCAGACGTCGAGGCGTAGCGATCGCCGGGATCTTTCGACAGGCAGCGGTCGATCAGCCACTCGAGAGGCGCGGGAATATCCGGCCGTTTCGACCGCAGCGGTTCGGGATCATCAGAGATTGTGGCCGCCAACGACTCGACCAGCGTTGTGCGCTTGAACGGACGCACACGAGTCGCCATCTCGTACAGCAGTGCGCCCAGCGCGAACTGATCCGCGCGGTAGTCCACGGGTCTGCCGGCCGCTTGCTCCGGCGACAAGTATCCGACGGTCCCAAGGATCATCCCGGACGCGGTGCCTCCAGCCAGAGTGGTGGCCGCGTCCAGGCCGTCCGCATCCAGTTCCGGCCACACCAGCTTGGCCAATCCGAAGTCCAGGATCTTCGCGAAGCCGTCACTGGTCACCATGACGTTGCCGGGCTTGAGATCGCGATGCACGATGCCGGCTGCGTGTGCCTTTGCGAGCCCCTCGGCGATCTGGGTCCCGAGTGTGAGCAGCCGCCGGATCGGCAGCGGGCCGTCGTCGAGCAGCTCACGAACAGATCGTCCGTCGATCCGCTCGAGGACGAGGTAGGGTCCGCGGTCACTCGTTCCGACTTCGTGAAGCGTGACGATGTGCGGGTGATTCAGCGCGGAGACGGCGCGCGCTTCGCGCTCGAATCGTGCGAGGCGCTCGGGATCAGCCGCGACATCCGCAGGCAGGACCTTGATTGCCACTTCGCGGCCAAGGCGCGTGTCCTTTGCCAGGTAGACCTCGCCCATTCCGCCGGCGCCGAGGGCGGCGATGATTTCGTAGGAACCGAGCCGGGTGCCGGCCGAAAGGGACATGGATGGCGCCCTACTTCAGATACTGTTCCCACCAGCGCAGTTCGTTGAGCATGCGATGGACGTTGTTCCAGTGGCCGCTGATGCCGTGGGACTGACCTTCGTAGATGAGCATCCGGGCGGGGACGCCAATCTTCTTCAGGCACGTGTAGAGCTGAATCGCGCCTTCGATTGGCACGCGGTAGTCCACGTCGCCATGCACGAAAAGCGTAGCCGCCTTCGTGTTGCCGCACCGGAAGAACGGCGACTGCTCGATCATCACTTCCAGCGCGCGACGGTCCCATGGCGCCCCGAAGAACTCCATGTCCTTCGTGCGTGAAATGTCGGAGAGCGC
>JBKJJZ010000089.1:0-6555 GCA_046597705.1 Vicinamibacterales bacterium
GGAGGCCGGCAGAAGGGCAGCAGGGCCAATGCTGGCCGGCTCGCAGTGACCGGCCGTCTGGAATACGTCGGCACGCGAGGACTCACGCTGGGCGCCAGCATCTGGACGGGGAAGTCAGGTTTCGAGTTTCGGCCGAGGTTCGATGTGCCGGTCCATGTGCTCGAAGCCGATGCGCGTTTTTCGCGGGGGCGCCTTGATCTGCGTGCGCAAGCAGCGCAGGTGGCCATAGGCAACACCGGCGATCTGAACGGCGCAATCGGCCGCACCGTCGGCGTCGATCCCAACGTGGCAAAGACAATGCGCGGCGCGTATTTGGAGGCCGGTTATCGCCTTGTCTCTGGCGCGCGATTGGGTGATGTGGGCGCGTTCATGCGCTACGAGAACGTGGACACGCAGTTTCGCATGGCCGATGGATACCTGCCGCTCAGGCAGTTCGATCGCGATGCCTGGGTTGTGGGTGCCACCTACTGGCCTGACCCTGACATTGCGGTGAAGGCCGACTACACCGTGTTGCGTAGCCGCAGCACATCGATCGTGGCGCCCAACTCGTTCAGCCTCGGGCTGGGATGGTGGTTCTGATGCGTGGCCTGCTCTTGCTCCTGGTGTTGTCGTGGGCCCCTCAGGCGCCGCCGAAGATTGTTGATGTCAGCGCGGAGCGCTTTGCGTTCACGCCCTCTGAAATCAAAACCACCGTCGGGACGCGACTGGAGATTCGCGTGACCAGCGACGACACCACCCACGGCTTCCGCATCGTCGGCGCCGACATCAACGTTGAAGTGCCGAAGCGCGGCAAAGGCGTCGCGACTGTTGTGTTCACGCCCACGGCCCCAGGCAAGTACACGTTCGAGTGTTCGCACACCTGCGGCGCAGGGCACTCCTTCATGCGCGGCGTGATCGTGGTGACCAGGTGAGGCGCGCGTTTGGCGCCTGTCGCTTCAGTGGGCTTGTGGCCCTTTGCGCCGTTGTGTACGGCGCATCATTGATGGCGGCGATGCAGCGCGTTCCGCAGCCGGGCGACCCGTTAGCCGGCCTTACCGCAGAGGAGTTCGAGCTGTTCCGTCTTGGCCTCGATGATTTTCTCGAGGTGGAAAGCGCCGAGGAAGGCCTGGGCCCGGCCTTCAACGGGACCAGTTGCGCGGCCTGTCACAACGCGCCCGCGATCGGAGGCGTGTCTCCCGTGTCCGAAGTCCGCGTGGCCAGGACTGGTCCGTCTGGCGAGTTCGTGCCGCTCAATCCCGAGGGCGAAACGCTCTTTCACCTGTTCTCGATCCCCAATCATGTGTGCCAGGCGTTGATCCCGCCGGAAGCGACCGTGGTGGCTCGGCGCGTGCCGATTCCGCTGTTCGGAGCCGGGTTGGTGGAGGCGATACCGGACGAAACGATCCTGGCGCTCGCTGATCCATTGGACAATGACCGGGATGGTGTCAGCGGTCGCGCGAACCGCGTCCGCGACGTGGCCACGGGACAGAACCGTATCGGCCGGTTCGGCTGGAAGGCACAACACGCGACTCTGCTGGCGTTTGGCGCCGATGCCTATCGCAACGAGATGGGGATCACGAACGACCTGTTCCCGACGGAGTTGGCGGTCGGCGTGAGCGCTGAGCGGATGCGCGTCTGCGATCCCATCCCGGATCCTGAAGACATCCGGGATCGACGGACACGCCGCCGTGGCATCGACAATTTCGAAGTGTTCATGCGCCTGCTTGCGCCAATCGGACGCTCAACAGCAACAGGTGCGGCGGTGTTGGGCGAGAACCTTTTTCTTTCCGCCGGCTGCGCCACCTGCCACGTTCCCACGCTGACAACGGGACCTCATCCAAATCCGCTCTTCGATCGAAAGGCGGTGGCCCTGTTTTCGGACTTGCTCCTCCATGACATCGCGACCGGTGACGGTATTGTGCAAGGCGCCGCCGAGGCCAGGGAGATCAGGACGCCGGCGCTGTGGGGGCTTCGTCTACGCCGGCCGTTCCTGCACGACGGGTCGGCACCAACGATTGACGATGCCATTCGTCGTCACGGTGGTGAGGCCGCCCGGGCGATGCAGGCGATCGCCCGCATGTCCGACGCTGACTTCCAGGCGCTGGTCGCATTCCTCAAGACGCTGTAGCGACGGCCGGAAGCTCCACCTGAAACCCCTCGAGGCGTGCCGCCGCGGCAAGCGCCAGGTCGCGTGTGACGAAAGAGAACAGATGCGGCTGGTCCTCGCACGCGACGAGTGCCGCTGCCAGCTGGAATGCGTCGCCGGTCTTGAGCGGGTGCACATTGACCAGACGTTGCGCGCGAAGGGCAGCCTTGGCCAGGTCGCCCACGCGCGACCACGAACCCCATCGATGGATGATCTCGTGGCGGACTGAAGGCCACAGGTCGTCGAAGCCGGATGCGTGACGCCGGTAACGCGAGAGCGTTGATTGCAGTTCGACACTTGTGCCTCCCACACAATCACGCTGGGATCCGAGGTCATGAGCGCCAGGCAGGACTCGGTGGCCGGCTCATCCACAAACAGTGGAAGGAGCGCCGAGGTGTCCCAGAATCTCACCAGCGCTCCTCGTTCCGCATCTCCAGCAACACGTCCGAGAGCGAGGAACTGCCGGCAGCTGCCTTAGCCGGCGCTAAAGCGTCAAGCCAGGCCGCAGTCTCCGCCGGGTTGCCACGGCTCGTGAGGGCACCACGCTGGACCATTCCGTCGAGCTGTTCATCGATACTCTGGGTTTCCACCGGCTGCCGGAACGGCACGATTCGAGCGATCGGACGGTCCCGATCGAGCACCACCACTTCGTCGCCAGTCTGCACGGATTTCAGATAACGCGACAGATTGTTTTTCAAAGTAGCTATATTGGCATTCATAATATAGCCATTATAGCTATAAATGTCCAGAAGATCAACTCAGATCCAATAGACTCATTTCCGCGGCTCTTTGCCATCGAAAGTCCGCGCGCTGCGGTCGCCATCACGGTATTCGGTGGACGCAGTGAAGAGTCCCGATGTTTTCAGGGTCACCGTGACCCGGCCTGCGCCCGGGTTCTCCCAAAACCAGCCATGGATGCCGGGTTTCTGCGCGATGAAAATGCCGCTTGAGGCGCGGCTATGGCCCTTGGCGTAACTTTCGGAATACCGCGCGGGGGCGCCATCCGGTTCGCCATGAAAGTCCCATTCCACCGGCGACGTCGTCGTCCACTCGTAAACCAGCCCACGGTTCTGTTCCAGGCGGTACTTGTACTCGACCGCTTCGAAGGGACGCAGCTCAACGGTATAGGTGTCTTGCGCTATCGAGGCAGGTGCGGTCGCGGCCGGCACCTCGCGATCTGGTTGTGTGGTCTCGCTCACACCGGCGAGCGCCGTGAGACCCAGCGCTCGGCCAGTGCCAAGCGGATCGATGCCGTATTCGGCAGGCAGCACCGCCACGACCAGCACCACCACTGCGATGGCAAATGCCGAGGCCGTGGCCTTTCCGATACTCATCGATTTACCACGAACCCGACCAGTTGGAATCCCATCAACATGAAGCCTCCGGCCATCAGTGCGGTGTTTGTCGCGAACGCGTGGCGCGTGAAGCCGGCCCTGGTGCGCCAGTAGCTGAGCGCGATCAAGATCCCCATGAGCGCAAGGCCTTGTCCCAGTTCGACACCGACGTTGAACGAGAACAGGTTCGCGAACAGGCCGTTCGAGGGAAGGTGCAGTTCCTGCAGCTTCGTCGCCAGTCCCAAACCGTGGAACAAGCCGAACACCAGCACGGCCAGTTGCGTGTTCACGCGCCGGCCAAACACATGTTCAAAACCACCGATGTTTTCGAATCCCTTGTAGACAACCGAGAGGCCGATGACGGCATCAATGAGGTACGCATTGGCGGGGATATTGGCCCACACGCCAACGAGCAACGTCACGCTGTGACCAAGCGTGAAGAGACTGACGTACCTGATGACTTCGCTGGTGCGATAGAGGAAAAAGATCACGCCCACGAGGAACAGCAGGTGGTCGTAGCCGGTGACCATGTGCTTGGCGCCCAGGTACACGAATGGTGCCGGAGCCGCGCCTGTGATGGTGCGAACGAACGCCGCGTCCCGGTGCGAGACGCCGTGTGCGGCGAGACTGTCGGTCCAGTACAGGCCGCCGATGCCGATGAGGATCAGGGCGTAGAGCCAGACCGGCAACCGGCTGCGGCTGATTCGCTCGCGCTGCATCGCGCCTATTTTTTCGTGGTGCCGAGCCGGATAGTCTGTGCGAGGTCTTCGTCCAGATCGTGATCGACCGTGACGGTGATGTTCTCGCCCTTCTGAATTTTTGCGTCAGCGAACTTCACGAGCTTGTCGTCACGGAGCACTTTGGTTTCCTCGTCAACGAGGAATGTCCGCGGCGTGATCTTCTTGGTTTCAGGATCCATCACGGCCACCTTCACGGCCTCCTTCTCAACAGCCGTCACGGTCCCCTTGGACGTAATCAGATGCGCGGAGATCGTGACCGTGGCAAGCGCGACGATGACTGCAGAGGCGATGGAGGCAATGACTTTCATTCGAAGACTCCTTAAAACTTCTTGACCGGCCGCGCAACAATCGCAGCCGCAGCGGCTTTGTTCAGCGCGGCCTTACCTGACCTGAATCCATTCTGTTGCAGGACGTAGGCCAGCAGATTGAGGCCTTCATCATCGCTGATCACTGCCGACCCATCGTTGGGCATGGTGGTGACGATGACCGTGAGCAGTTCATCCAGTGAACGGCCTTCCCATTTCTTCAGGAAAGGCTCATCGCCCAGCAGCAGGTCTTTCTCCTGCTTCTTTGCTGCCACGGTAAAGGCGTGACACTGGCTGCACAACTTGTCGAATTGCGGCTTTGCCGCGTCGGCCTGCGCCTTGGAGTAGATGCCGTCGTTGGTGGTCTTATCAACCGACGCTCGCACGTCGGACACTGAACACACCGCCGCGACCAGGGCCAGGACGGAAGCCCACACCATCGTTCGCACGTGTCTTACCTCCAGCTGAATCCGTGTTTCGTCAGTGGCAGTGAACGGACGCGCGTGCCGGTGGCCGTAAAGATCGCATTCGTCACGGCGGGAATGATCGGCGGCAATGCCGGTTCGCCCAGTCCCGACGGGTTATTGTCAGAAAGCACCCAGTGCGTCTCAATGACCGGTGGCGCCTGGCGCATGCGAAGCACGGGGTAGGTGTCGAAGTTGCTCTGCACCACCTTGCCGCCATCCACCGTGATCTCCAGCATGAGCTGGCTCAGGCCGTCGATGACCGCGCTGTGCACCTGGCTTTCGGCGTTGAGCGGGTTGATGATCTGCCGCCCGATGTCGCCGGCCACCCACACCTTGTTCACCTTGATGCGCTTGTTGGCGTCCACGCTCACTTCCGCCACTTCGGCAAAGTAACCCGAGTGGCTGAAGTGGAACCCGACACCCATCGCCGTGCCGGCTGGCAGCTTCTTTTTGCCCCAGCCTGATTTTTCGGCCACCAGCTTCAACACGCCGGTCATGCGTTCCGCACTGAAGCCCCCGCCTCCGCCACCCTGCTGCGGCAGTGCGATTGGTGTGCGAGCCATCAGGTCAAGCCGGAACTGCACCGGATCTTTTCCGGCTGCGTGCGCCAGTTCATCGAGGAACGACTGCATGACGAACGAGATCGCGCACGAGCCTGGTGCGCGATGCGCGCCTACCGTGACGCCCAGGGGCATCATCGACACGTGCGTGGCGAAGTTCGGCACGAAGCGGGCGGGGAATTCCGTGGGGCTCAACGTCGACGACCCGGCCGGACGAACCGCGGGGCCTTGCTGCGCCGGGGCGCCGGCCGCAGGCGGAGGCGCCTCGTTGCTGAACGACACGAAGTGATTGCGCCACGCAACCAACCCGCCTGAGGCGTCAATGCCGGCCTTGAAGTGGTGATAGCCCGCCGGGCGGAACACTTCCTGACGCATCTCATCCTCGCGCGACCAACGCACCTGAACGGGCACGCCAACCTGCTTCGCGATGACCGCGGTTTCGATCACGTAGTCGTTGTAAAGGCGGCGTCCGAAGCTGCCTCCCATGCGGGGAAGGTGCACGGTGATGTCGGCTGGTGTAATGCCCAGTGCGGTTGCAATCGTGTTCACGATGCCGCCGGGCTGCTGAGTGCCCGCCCACATCTCGAGCTTGCCATCCTTGAAAATGGCCGTCGCGTTCGGTGGTTCCATCGGTGCGTGCGCCAGGAACGGATACTCGTACGACGCTTCCACCGTTTTGGCGGCACTGCCGAACGCGGCATCAACGTCGCCGTCAGTCCGGGACGTACTCTGCGGAGCCTGAGTGGCCATCGACGCGGCACGTTTGGAGAAGCCCACTGTGCTGTCGTTGGCCGTCGGGCCGTCGTTCCAGACCACCTTCAGGCTCTTGCGCGCCTTGTCGGCATACCACCAGCTGTCGGCGACGATCGCCACGCCGCTCATCGAGCCGCCGCCCACGCCTTCCGGCACGATGAATGCGTGCTTGATACCGGGCATTGCCTTGATCTCATCAAGGTTCGCACTGACCGCCTTGCCGCCAATCACCGGGCTGCGCTGATAAACCGCGTGGAGCATTCTGGGCACG
>JBKJJZ010000353.1:0-3354 GCA_046597705.1 Vicinamibacterales bacterium
CAGGCGTTCGCGATGGCGATCGACGCCAAGGACCAGGTGACACATGGGCACATCCGTCGCGTTCAGCAATACACGATGGAGACCGCGCGAGCCCTTGGAGTCAGCGACGAAAAACAGATACGTGCCATCGAGGCGGCAGCGCTGCTTCATGACACTGGCAAGCTCGCAATACCTGAATACATTCTCAACAAACCTGGTCCGTTGACACCGGCTGAATTCGAAAAGATGAAGGAGCACGCTACGGTCGGTGCCAATATTCTCAAGAGCATCGACTTCCCGTATCCTGTAGAGCCGATCGTGCGGCACCACCATGAGAATTGGGACGGCCGCGGATACCCAGACGGCCTCAAGGGCCAAGAGATCCCGCTTGGCGCGCGCATCCTGTCAGTGGTCGATTGCTACGACGCGTTGACGTCGGACCGGCCGTACCGTCCACGAATGACCCGCCAGCAGGCAGAGCACATCCTCTTAGATCGGCGAGGCACAATGTACGATCCATGGGTGGTCGACGGATTCCTCCGAATTCTCGATCAGCTGGAGGCCATCGATGTGGCTGAGGGGCGCAGCATGCCCGCGCTGGCGGCGGCCCCCGGCCGCCTTGCTCACGCAATGCTGGACGTCATCAGTGCGGCGACCGCTGAGGAGCGCGAGTTTGGCGAGCTTCGACGGGAGCTACCGAAGGCTGTAACCTTCGCCGACGCGGCTGAAGTGTTCTTCGGTCACCTCCGGCGCGTTGTGCCGGCCGCCGCGGTGGTCATGTATGTCCAGCCGCCGGGGGAAGACGATCTGAAGGCCCTTTATTGCGCCGGCTCAGGTGCTTCGACGATTGAATCCACGCGCATCCCGGTCGGCGAACGCATTTCGGGTTGGGCGTTTGCGCATCGGCAGATCGTCCTCAACTCGGACGCCGCGCTTGACTTGGGTCCGGTGGCTCGTAGCCTCCCGGTCCCGTTGCGGTATGCCTTGGCGGTGCCGGTATTCGCCGGGCAGCAAATGCTCGGCGTAATCACGTTGTACGCGGGCGAGGAGTTCCAACGCGACCACAGCAGAATGCTGGAATCAGCTGCGCAGTTGTTTGCTGAGAATGGCGACCGGCCCACCAAGCCTTCGATGGGTGGTGAGAAGCCCGAGGAGGGCCGCACTGACCGTCAGGTACACTAGCTCTCGGGATATTTCGACCTGGCCTCCTC
This sequence comes from Vicinamibacterales bacterium, assembly GCA_046597705.1. GTDB lineage: Bacteria > Acidobacteriota > Vicinamibacteria > Vicinamibacterales > SCN-69-37 > SYFT01. The sequence goes on from JBKJJZ010000353.1 coordinate 1,191, forward strand.
CGAACAATCTGGTACATCAATCGTGACGGGCTGATGCCTGCCAGTGCCCCAATGCAACCTGGATCTGGTATGTTGCGCGCTATGCCGGAACGCGAGCAGGCGAGCACCTCGCCCAAGTCAGAGCACGCCCGGACTTTGTATCGAAACGGCAAGATCTCCGAGGCTATCGCTGTCGCGGAAGAGAACGGACTGGTAGAAACGTCAAGCCGGTTAGTCCACGCGAGCGCGGTATTCGACACCGGCGACGTTGTGAGGGCCTTCGACTTGCTCTCCAAATTATGCAACGACATCCACGATAGTCCTGATATCGAGAGGTTCGCTGCCGAGTTTGCGTTGTTTATCCGAGAATCAACTTTCCAAACACCAGCTAAAGCAGCGGCCGGACTTGCACCACTTCGCCAATTGGCCACAGCCATCGGTGACGCATCGTCGCTGGCCGGGCTGCACCTATCGGTCGCGAAGATCGAGTCACTCCGAGGTTCGAGCTCTGACGCCCGACTTCACCTAGATATTGCGAAACGCTTGGCAACTGACGCGAACAGCGACCTTCGGTGTTCAATCGAGTTAGTGTCGGCCTCACCTCTAATAGATACTGGCCGCGTAGATAAAGCACGCGGCACGGCAGTCTGGGCGTTTGAGGTGGCGAACTCAAATCATCAATTGCTCCCGCGCTCACGGGCGCTTGGCAATATGGGGCTGTTCACGTTGTACCTCGGCAATGCTCAACAGGCCCGCAGCTATCTCGATGAAGCTCGGCTCTCGGCAACCGAGATGTCATTCGTTCAGCTCGGACTCGCAGACAGCCTCGCGAACGTCGCGCTGTTCGAGGACAACCTGTCCGAATGCCGTGAGTATCTCGCTGAGGTTGATGCCCTCATCAAAACCCATCGAGTGCCGGCCCGCTCCTGGTACGACCTCGCCCATCAGATCACGCGCTGCCTGTACCTGAGCCACATCGAAGATTGGGAGGGCATCCTCGCCGTGGTTGACAGCGCGCACCCGGAACTGGAACGGCGACAGCTTCGCGTGTGGCATGCATCGCTCCTGAGTGCCAAAGCCAAGGCACTGGCGCATCTCGGCCAACACGACGCTGCCGAACAGACACTGCTCGATGCCTTGCGCCTGTGCCCTCGCGGCGCGGTTGATCCCTTGATCACGGTGGAGGCGGCCACCGCGACATGCCTGACGCTTCGAGGAGACGCGCAACGTGGCGCACGGCATTTCGGCCGGGCGCTTCGCGCCTGCCAGGCCATCTCACATCGCTTTCATGAGTGGGCCGTCACGAGAGAACGCCAGTCCCTGCGGGGTGCTGGTGGCGCCACCACTCTCGGAGAACGCAGAAAGCGCAACGACACCGACGATACCGGCCTCGTCCTTGCCGACGTGGCGACGCTTCTCGGCGCCGGACACTCCATCGACGTCATGGCGCAAAGGCTGGCAGCCGTCATCTCCAGTACTCCGATGCACTCACGGGTCGATATTGCGAACGGCCAACCCGTAGCTTCGGCCGTGTCCTGGGATTCAACCAGCGACGGCTCGCACCGCATCATCCTTTCCGATGCAGAGCGCAGCGTGATTCTCACCGTGCGGGACGTCCATCTGCTGGAAGACGTCTCGCTCATCAGGAACCTGGTGGAGATCGCGAAAGCCGCGGTCAGCCAGAGCGGCGACCGTCGGCAACAGGACGAAGATCTGCTATGGCCACAGGTGCCGCTCCCCACCAGCGGCGATGCGGTGTTCTGGTCGCCACGAATGCAGGAACTGCTCCGCCTGGCGCTGAAGCTGGCCACCAGCCAACTGCCTGTCCTCATTACGGGAGAGACAGGCACCGGAAAAGAAGTCATCGCCAGATTGATTCACGCCAACAGCAAATGGGCGCGTGGTCCGTTCGTCCCCTACAACGCGGCAACTGTGCCGAAGGATCTGGTGGAAAGCCAGATGTTCGGCCATCGGCGCGGCGCGTTTACAGGCGCACTGGAATCTTCGACCGGCGTGATTCGCGCAGCAGAGGGCGGCACGCTGTTCCTGGACGAAATCGGCGATCTTGACCTCGCCGTCCAGCCGAAGTTGCTTCGCTTTCTCGAGTCCGGCGAGATCCATACGCTCGGTGAGCCGAAACCCACGCACACGCGCGTGCGCGTAGTGGCGGCCACCAACGCCCACC
>JBKJJZ010000267.1:0-7899 GCA_046597705.1 Vicinamibacterales bacterium
CGACGCGCGCCAGCTGGTGCCGCACGACGAGATCAAAAAACAGTTCTTGTCGTGAGAGAGGTCCTGTGGGCGTCGTTGCTCGGCTCATCGCGGCGACCGATCGATTGATTCCATTCCCAGAATCCGGCCGAACGGTTCCAGAATTCGAAGATCCCTTCGTTCGGGAAGTCGTGTACCGTCCGTACCGGATCGTCTACCGACTGGTCGGCGTCGACGAAGTCCACGTGTTGACGGTCCACCACTCTTCAAAGAGTTTTCCCGAGAGTGTCTGACCTGCAGCCCAACATCCAAATGGAACCGACAATGGAGGATCGAGCGGGGCGGGATGCGTCGCGCGTCGCGCCTAGCCGTCGCCATCGTCCCCATCCTCGCCGGTCGCTGGGCCTGGCGCCGCCTTGCTCCACCGCGCAGTTAGCGGCATGCTTCGTCAGTGATGGACTCGGCTCAGTTGAAGTCGTTTGGCGCGCGATACACCGCGGCCTGGTGCAGCCAGACTGCCGCCAGCGTCGCGGCCTTCTTTTCAGAGACCGGCTCACTCCAGATCAACAACGGCGCCCCCTCTGTCGGCCGCACGGCGATTACCGCCGCGGCTCAGGGCTTCATGACCGCCTTCCCTGACCTGGTCGTGACGATGGACGGAGTGGAGCTTCGGAGGCGACCGCGCTGTCTATCGCTGGACCCTGACTGGGACCAACACTGGTCCAGGAGGACCCGACAAGGCTGTGCGCATCAGCGGGTACGAGGAGTGGCGGCTCGGCACAGACGGTCTAATAGCGGAGTCCATGGGGCGGTTCGACGAGCGCGACTACTCACGCCAGTTGAACGCGGAACCTTAGGAATGAATGTGGTACCCAAGTTGTTGCCGTCCCGTCACGGTCAGGAGTAGGCTTGGCTCATGACACCGGTGGTTGAACAACTTGTGGCGCAGGTCGAAGCGCTACCGGAGGTCGAGCGTGAAGAGGTGATCGCGGCTCTGTTGCGGCGCGCCCGCACCGAGCCCCACGACGCACCGACCGATGCGGACCTTGTCGCGGCCGCAGACGCCATCTTCCAGGATCTTGACCGGAGCGAGCAGGGTCGGTGAATCAGCCGAAGCAAGGGTAGCGACGTACCAGATGCCTCTCGGCTTGATCAGGCTGCGTGAGTTCGAGCCCTGGTGGTCAGGAGCCTGGCGATATCGGCCGGCCCGGCTCCAAGTTGGAACAGCGACTTCAGCAAAAGGTCGGTGCTGACCGTGCGGTGGGCGGCTTCCATCTTCGCGACTCGAGATTGACTGGAGCCGAGGCGCTCGGCCAGCGCCGACTGAGTCAGTCCAAGACTCTCACGTCGACGCCGCAGCCCATCGGCAAGAGCCAGCTTCGCTTCAATGAATCGGCGCTCATCGGCTGACAGTCCGAGAAAGTCGCCCGCGTCGCCGACCACCCATCCGGCTCGTTCCAATTGACGTTTTCTCTCAGCGCGCATCTCGCGATCCTTTCGTGACCTTCTTGTACATCGCCATTCGCTGCCGGCACGCATCGAGAACGCGAGCACCTCACCCCTCTGTAAGCGTCGGAGCAGGAACCCCGCCTCAATTCGGGCTGCGTCGCCCAATGGCGGCGTCTTGACCTCACCCTTGAGCCACACCAGCGGTTTGTCCAGTGGGCTCATGAAGCCAGTATATGTCGTATCTGACATAGTCACAATCGCCAGTTGAGCGCCTTGGATTGATGTACCAGATCGGTTGCGCCGGGGAATGGCCAAGTGCGAGGATTCTTCTATGGCGACCACCTCCCTATCAGATCTGCTCAGCCTGCCGGCCGACAAGCGCGCCGACCTGGCCGTGGCGTTGTGGGAGAGCTTGTCGGATTCGGAGAGTAACCAGGCGCTCCCGGTCAGTCCCGAATTGGCAGCAGAGCCTGACCGTCGCTGGGCGGATCATCTCGCCCATCCTGAATCCGGTGTGCGGTGGGAAGAGGTTCTGAAGAAACTGCGCGTATAGTCCCCGTGCTGCCGGTCATCTTTCGGTGACGTTCGAAGACCTTCTAACATGTTGGACGCGATCGCGGAAGACGTCATCGGCTCGGTGCACGAGCATCTGGGAACGAGTCAACTGCGTGTTATTCTTTGCCCATAGGTCCAGTTGATGCGCTCTATGAAAACGGTCTGCTTCGGCCGGTGTCGCCGCTGACCCTGCGCCCTGGTGAGCGGGTCAGCGTGATTGTGCTGCGGAAAGCCGACCCCTCGCGCTGGGATTTAGAGAGGCTCGGCGCGCAGCCTGATAACGACCAGGCGCTGGCAGAAGCGGGGCTGGCCGAGTGGGCCGCCGCCCTCGACCGTGAGGATCGCGGGTGAAGCGCGGCCCAATCCACCAGCGGTGTTCGAAGTCGATCTGCTGTCGCGCCGTGAGCGTAAACAACACACGGCGTTCGGTCACCGAGACTTGAGCTCCCGCAACACCTCGACTGCATCAACAAGGCGCCCGGCCGCGACATCAGACTCCGACTGACCAAACGCCTGATGAAGGGCCGCACGGTCGGCTTCCTCCAGCCAAGCGCCGGGGTCCAGTGGCAACAAGGTCACGGATCCACGACAATCCGGCCGTCTCGCACCAAGGCGGTAATCGTCATTCTCGGAGCGTAGCATTGTGATCAACCGCCTAACATGCGGAATACGATCGCCCGAGGCCACGGTCAACGTCCGGATCATCCCGGGCACGAATCCCGCTGATATCGTTCGGGAGTTTGAGAGGGTTATCGACGATCCGAGAGTCGAGGTCCGACTGGCTGCCTCTCCTCCGCCATCGGTCCCGGCATGCTGCTGCTGATGGCGCGCCGATACGACGATGCCATCGCGCAGTTGAAGAAATCACCAATCGAAATGGGTGTCACCAACCTGCAGGTGTACCTGACGATGGCGCTGGCGCAGGCGCGGAAAGGACGACTGGATCAGGCGCTGGCCACGCTGGACCGCGCATCCGGGCTTGCGCGCGAGCCGATCCGCGCTTCGCAGCGCTGGCAGCACGGATGGGGCTCGAACCGCGGCGCTGACGCAGAATCGGGGCCCATGCTAGGATGGGCGCCTTCACCAATCTGACCGAGCAATCGGAGCGGTTGCCCGGCTGCACCGGGAGGCTCTGCCATGACCGACACGGCGGTTTCGACATTCCAAAGCACGCTGCGTGGGCGTCTCGTTCGTCCGATTGATGCGGACTATGACACGGTGCGCGCGCTCTATAACGGCATGATCGACAAGAAGCCCGCACTCATTGCCCGCTGCGCCAACGCCGCCGACGTGATTTGCGCCGTGAACTTCGCGCGTGAGCAGGGCCTGCTGCTGGCCATTCGAGGCGGCGGCCACAACGGTCCGGGTCTTGGCAGCTGCAACGACGGCCTGGTCATCGATCTCTCGACGATGAAAGGCATCCGGGTCAGTCCCGGCGATCGCACTGTCCGCGTCGAGGCGGGCTGCACATCCGGCGACGTCGATCACGCGACGCACGCATTCGGCCTGGCTGTGCCCTTCGGCATCGTCGCCTCAACCGGCGTGGCGGGACTCACGCTTGGCGGGGGCACCGGGTATCTGACGCGCAAGCACGGCCTGACCATCGACAATCTGGTTGAAGCGGACATGGTGCTGGCCGACGGCACGTTCGTGACGGCAAGCGCGACAAGCCATCCCGATCTGTTCTGGGCCATTCGCGGCGGCGGCGGTAATTTCGGCGTCGTCACGAGCTTCTTGTTTCAAGCGCATCCGGTGCGCGACGTCTTTGCGGGACCGATCTTCTGGAATGCGGCAGACGCGCAGAGAGTGATGACCGCCTATCGGGATTTCATCGGCGCCGCGCCCGAAGAGCTCGGCATTTTCGTCGGCTTGAAGACGGTTCCGGCGACCGATCCCTTCCCGAAGGAACACTGGGGCAAACGGGCGTGCGCGATCATCGGCGCCTACAACGGCTCGGCCGAGGCTGGCGCGAAGGTGATGGCACCGCTGCTGTCGACACTGCCAGCGCCACTCTTCAACTGGATGGGTCCGATGCCGTTCCCCGCAATCAACGGACTCTTTGATCCGTTCTTCCCGAAGGGCCTTCAATGGTACTGGAAGGGCGACTTCGTCAGCACATTGTCGGATGAGGCCATCACAACGCACATCGAATACTCGACCAGACCTGCAAGCGACTTCTGCCTGATGCACCTCTATCCGATCGACGGTGCGGTCCACCGGGTTGCCGCGGATGCCACGGCCTGGAGCGCGCGCGACGCGAAGTTCAACATGGTGATTGCCGCGATCGATCCGGACCCCGGCAATGCAGACGCCCTCAAATCGTGGGGACGCGCGTACTGGAAGGCCGTCCACCCGTTCAACCAGGGAGGTGGCTACGTGAACTTCATGATGGACGACGAGTCGGAAGGCCGGCTGGAAGCCGCCTACGGTGGCAACTACCAGCGGCTCGCGTCGATCAAGAAGAAGTACGATCCGGCCAATCTGTTCTGCGTGAACCAGAACATCAAGCCGGCAAGAACGTAACTCCGAACCTGGCGCCCCTAAAGGGACGCCCTACGTGCCCAGTACGCAAGGCGCCCCTGGGACGCCCTACGTGCCCAGAAGCTCGGTACGTAGGGCGTCCCTTCAGGGGCGCCGAAGCTAGGCCTCCCGGAGGATCGTCACGATGTCGGCCCTGGCGGCCTTGCGAGTGGGCAGGCACATGGCCGCGGCGCTGATGAGCGCTGCGATCGCAACTGCAAGGCCAATGCTGATGGGATCGCGCGGGGCGACGCCATACAACAGGTCGCTGAACAGCACGGCCGCGCCCAGCGAGAGCACCACGCCGACGAACACCGAACCGGCCATCACGAGCCCGCCCGTCCTGATGTACGCCCACATGACCTGCCCGCTGGTTGCGCCCAGGGCCGTGCGGATGGCCGCGCTGCGGCGCCGTTCATGAACGATGAAGGCGATGACGATGTAGAGCCCCACGGCGGAGAGCGCTCCCGCCGTGATCGCGAGGAAGGTCACAAGTCCCGTGACGGCCACCAGCGTGCTCATCGCGGCAGAGACGTTGTCAGACAACATCTGCACCTGACCCACCGCCCGGCCCGGGCCAGCATCGCGAATCGCCCCTTCGATCTGGGAGCGCAGACTCATCGGGTCGCCTGAGGTCCGCACGGTGACAATGCCGACGTTCTGAAACAGGTTCCCGATGGTGCTGTAGATTTGCGGCCGTACGGCCCGGCCCACGTCAATCGTTCGCGCGTGACCCACTACGCCGATGATGCGTGCGTTCGGCAGGCCCCACCCGAGCCGCAACGTGCGGCCGATGACGTCCGTCTCGCCCGGGAACACCGTGCGCACAAGCGTTTCGTCCACCACGATGGCCGGCTGTTGCTGCGCATCCTCTGTATCGTTGAAGTCGCGCCCCTGGCGGAACGGGATTTTCAGCGTGGTGAAATACCCGGGCGTCACGCCCTGATAGTTCGCGGCCTGAGCGAACGACGGCTCCTTCGACACATTCGCCTCGTACCCATCCGTCATCGTCGAGCCACTGAGCGGGATGTGAGTGACCACGCCGGCTGAGACCACACCCGGCACCTGGGCCACGCGATCACGAATGCGCTGATACAACTGGGCTCGCGCGGTGGGCGTGGGAAAGGCGCGGAAGTCATACGGCACGCGCAGCGTGAGCACATTCGCGTCAAACCCCAGGTCAACGTGCTGGAGATTTGCGGCACTGCGCGCGAGCTGCACGCAGCCAAATGCCAGGACCACGGTCAGCGCCATTTGCGAACCCGCCAGGACAAGCCTGGACACGGAGCCCTCGGCGCGGCCGCCCTGCACGGAGCCATCACGAAGCGCCTGAAGGACGGAGGTGCGCGACACCTTCCACACAAGGCCCAGGCCTGAAACCACCAGGCCCGCAAAAGTCAGTGCTCCGGCATAGGCGATGATCGGCCAGCCGACCTCGATCTGGTCCCAGCGAGGAACGGTGCGGGGGATCACCTCGCGGATCACCGCGACCGTGCCGGCGGCGATCAGACTGCCCACGATGGTGGCCGCCACGCCCAGCCAGGCGCTTTCCATCACGACCTGCATGGCCAGAGTCGAGCGACCGGCGCCAAGTGCCTGCTGAATCGCCATCTCGCGCTCACGAGCGCGCAGGCGCGCCACAACCAATGCGGTCGCGTTGGCGAACGCAATTGCGAGGAGCAGCAGGACGGCGGCCATAGCTGCCCGCAACGCGGGTTGAGTCCCGCGCACCATGTCGTCCAGCACGGGCGCGATCGTGAAACGCAGGTCACCCGGATAGAACTCCGGATACTTCGCTTTCAGGCCGCTCGCGACGCGGTCGAGACCTGATTGCACTTCCGGAAACGTCTTTCCCTCCGGCAGACGGGCGATCGTCGGGTATTGCCAGGCATTGCGGAAGTCCGTCAAGCGGAACGGCGTATAGAGGTCCACACGGCGAGGCACACCGCGTCCGGTCGCCAGCTGAAATCCCCGAGGCAGCACACCGACGATCTCGGTGCGCCGGCCATTCACGGTCACCATGCGGCCCAGCGCGGTGGTGTCACCACCGAAGTAGGTCTGCCACGCGTCGTAATCGAGCAAAGCCGCCTGTGGAGGAGGCGGTGGCGGTGTCGCCGGCCTCGGTGTGCCCGGAGACGGTGGAGCCGGCGGCGCAGGAATGTCGCCTTCGTTGAAGAGCCGCCCGGCGGCCGGCGCCACGCCCAGCATGGGCAACATCCCGGTGGTCATGCTGAGGTTCTGCAGTGAAACCAGGCGGTCCGGCAGTTCCATGGACACTTCGGCAAGCCGCGTCTGCGTTTCCACTGCCTGAAACAAGCCTGAATTCCGAAGATCAATACTCTCGCTCGGCGAGAGCCCGGGATGGCCGTGAAGCTGATCGAGGTCGATGCGGACCATGGCCAGCTGCTCTGGCCTGGCGTAGTCCAGCGGGCGCAGCAGGACCGTGTCAACGACCGACACCATCGCGGCCGCGGGTCCGATTCCGGCCGCGAGAATCAGCGCGACTCCGGCGGCAAACCTCCAGTCGTGCCTCAGGCGGCGACCCGCGTGGCGCGCACTTCTACCGAATGCCTCGTTCAGTGACATCTTCGCCCCTCCATCAATGGGAAACGCGGGCTGCGGCATGGCGCTGGCCACCGCAAACAGCGCGGCTTGGCCCCAGAACCACGCGCGGTTCCCGTGTCGCCCGGCATCCACACGATCAGCAAACGACTGTACGAGGTCGCCGACGATGACATCGCGCTCCTCTTCCGGCAGGCAGCGTTCCAGCACCTTCACGGCGCTGGCTGGCGGCGCGGTCGCTCGGCCCGGCATCAGCTTCTCTTCGTCAACGCCACACCATCCCAGAGGCTGTTCAACATCCGCTGGGATTCGCGCAGCACCTTGAGACCCGCCGCTGTCGCTTCGAAGTGGCGGCGCGCGCGGCCTCCCCGTCTGGCCTCGGGATCGCCCATGCGTGCGCGAATGAAGCCGCGGGCTTCAAGCCGCTTCAGGGCCAGGTAGACGGACGGCCGCAGAATGGGCCGCCGCGCATGGGTCTGGAGTTCATCGATGATGGTGACGCCGTAGCTGTCCGCACCGAGGCGGACGATGGTCAGCAGGACCAGATGTTCAAGGGCGCCGAGGGTCTCGAGGACGGCCACGCCAATTTAGTATATCGACATGACTAAATATTTCAACTGTGCGTCCGTGAACACTACCATCACACCGATTGGCGCCCCTAAAGGGGACGCCCTACGTACGGAAGATTGCACGGGGCCTCCCTCTTAGTACGCAGGGCGTCCCTTGAGCCCTTCAGGGGCGCAGTCCGTAGGGCGTCCCTTCAGGGGCGCAGTCCGTAGGGCGTCCCTTCAGGGGCGCAGTCCGTAGGGCGTCCCTTCAGGGGCGCCAATGGTC